>VGXR01000019.1 GCA_016873255.1 Planctomycetota bacterium | reverse complement strand
CCAGGCGGCGCCCGGCGCGAACTGAGCGCGGACGACGCGGCGCAGCCCGTCGTCGATGCAGAGCCAGCGCAGGCGGATGCGTTCCGCACGCCCGCCGATCCACGGCGCGCGGCCGCTCGTGCGGTCGACGCGGCCGATCGCCGCGCGCAGGTCGTCCGCGGTCGGCGCTGCGCGGCCCGCCGCCGCGGCATGCGCGCGCGCGAGCCAGCCCGCGCACGCCACGTTGAGCGCAAGCGCCTGCAGGCCGTCGACCACGCTCCACCCGTAGAAGCCGCTTCCCCACGTCCGCCCGCCGAGGACCGTGGCGCGCACCCAGCGCGCGATGAGTTCCTCGCACGCCGTGCGGTCGGGCGAGGACGTGATCGTCTCCGCCGCCTCGATCGCGGCGAACGGCGCGCTCGGCCACCGGTCGCCCATGGCGGGCATGGCGCCCCGGCCGCGCGAGAAGGCCCGGCTGCGCAGGTACTGGCCCACCGTGGCGCGCACGCGGCCGAGCCGTGCGAGGTCCCCGATCTTCGGGTCCTCGAGCCGGAAGAAGGCCGCCTGCCGAAGCGCGGCGAGCTGCTGGCGCGTCGGCGGCTCGACCGGGCACAGCGGAAGCTCGTCGGGAATCGCGCCGACCAGCGTGGAGAGCAGCTCGCGGAGCCGCGCGCCGCGCACCTTGTCGAACCGCGCGCGCGCAAGCTGCTGCGCGAGCCACGCGAGCCCGTCGATGCGCACCGGGAGCGGCACGCCGCCGTCGGCCATCCAGCGCTCGACCGCGTCCGCGACGGCATCGGCCTCCTCGGGCGTGGCCTCGGTCCGCGCGTCGAGCATGGTGCGCGCAGCGGCAAGCTCGTCCACCTCGCCGGCCATGCGGCGCACCTCGGCCAGGTGCGAGGCGAGCGAGGCGCCCTTGCTCGCCAGCACGCTCGCGCACGCGAAGCTCACGCCGACGCGCACGGCGCGTGCATCAGGCGCCAGCGTGAACGGGAACAGCTGGCACGCGACGGGCTTGGCCTCGAACCCGTGCTCGGCGTGGATGCGGCACCTGCCGTCGGACAGAAGGAACACGCACGCGCCGTCCGCGCGCTGGCGCAGGTACCGGCGGCCGCGGAACTCGACGGTCACGTCCCCGAGCTCGCGCTCCCAGCCCTGCTCGCGCAGGCGCGCGAGGTCGCGCTCGCGGAGCTGCACGGTGAAGTCGCGGCAGCAGTCGCCGCAGCCGTGGCAGCTGTAGCGCTGCTCGCCGAGCGGCAGCACCTTCAGCGGGATGGCCGCGGCGGCCGCCATGCTCACCACGCGATCCGCTTGTGGCGGATCAGGTACGCCAGGCGGCGCACGGCGCGCCCGCGGTGGCTGAGTGCGTTCTTCTCCTCGGGCGCCAGCTCCGCGCTGGTCATGCCGCGGTCGGCGAGCCACAGGTGCGGGTCGTAGCCGAACCCGTGCCCGCCGCGCGCCTCGTCGACGATGGTGCCCTCGAACTCGCCGCGCGTCTCCACGAGGACCGCCCCCTCGGGGGTCGCCACGCACATGGTGCACACGAAGCGCGCGCGGCGCCGCTCGGCGGGCACGCCGCGCAGCGCGGCCACGAGCTTCGCGTTGTTGCGGGCGTCGCGCTCGGCGCGCGAGCCCTCGCTGCCGGCCCAGTACGCGCTGTGCACGCCGGGCGCGCCCTGCAGGGCGTCCACCTCGAGCCCGCTGTCGTCGGCGAGCACCGCCGTGCCCAGCGCCGCGGCGTAGTAGCGCGCCTTGATGCGCGCGTTCTCCTCGAAGGTCGCGCCCGGCTCCTCCGGCTCGGCGGGGGCGGGCCCGCCGAGGTCCGCGAGCGACAGCACCTCGAACCCGAGCGGCGCGAGCACGGCGCGGATCTCGTCCACCTTGTGCGGGTTGCCCGTGGCGATCACGATCCGCATGCGCGCCTCACGTCTGCAGCACGCCGGTGCGGAACGGGCCCTCGACGGGCGCCTGGTACGCGACGCGCACCGCCGCGAGCAGCTCGTCGCGTGTGTGCCCGGGCTCGATGATGCGGTCGACCCAGCCGCGGCTCGCTGCGTAGCGGATGTCCTGCTGCTCGGAATAGCTCGCGGTGATGGCGTCGAGCAGCTGCCTGCGGAGGGCGTCGTCCACCTTCTCGCCCTTGCGCTCGCGTGCGGCGAGGTCGATCTGCAGCAGCGTGCCGGCCGCCTGCGCCGCGCCCATCACGCTGCACTTGGCGTTCGGCCACGCGAGCGTGAGCAGCGGGTCGAAGGCGCGGCCGCACATGGCGTAGTTGCCGGCGCCGTAGCTTCCTCCCACCACGAGCACCAGCTTCGGCACCACGCAGTTGGCCATGGCGTTCACCATCTTGGCGCCCGCGCGGATGATGCCGCCCTGCTCGCTGTCGCGTCCCACCATGAAGCCGTTGGTGTCGTGCACGAAGAGGAGCGGGATGCGCCGCTGGTTGCAGTCCATGATGAAGCGCGCGGCCTTGTCGGCGCTGTCGTCGTAGATGACCGCCGGCATGTTGGTGGCGGTGGAGGGCCCGGCCTTGCCGCCCGGCATCTTCTTCTGCGTGAGCTTCTTCTGGTTGGCGACGATGCCGACCGCGAAGCCGCCGATCCGCGCGTAGGCGCACACGAGCGACCGGCCGTACTCGGCGCGATACTCGTCCATGCTGCCTGCGTCCACGAGGTGCGCGAGCAGGCCGACCATGTCGTACTGCTGCCCGGGCTCGCCGCGGAAGGCCTCGAGCACGCCGGCCGCGGGCTGCGCGGGGTCGGCCGCCGCCACCGGCGGCTGCGGCGCGGCGGGCGCGGCGCGGTTCGCCCGCAGCAGGCTGCGCAGGCGCGCGATGCACGCGGGATCGTCCTTCTCGCGGAAGTCGATGGTGCCCGAGATCTGCGCGTGCATCTCGGCGCCGCCGAGGTCCTCGCTCGTGACCTCCTGGCCGATGGCGGCCTTCACGAGCGCGGGCCCCGCGAGGTAGAGGCCGCTGCCCTCGGTCATCAGCAGCGTGTCGCAGAGCACCGGCAGGTAGCCGCCGCCCGCGACGCAGTTGCCCATGATGGCCGCGTACTGAGGAATGCCCATCGCGCTGAACACGGCATTGTTGCGGAAGATGCGGCCGAAGTCGTCGGTGTCGGGGAACACGTCCTCCTGCAGCGGCAGGAACACGCCGGCGCTGTCGACGAGGTAGAGGAGCGGCAGCCGCGCGCGCTCGGCGATCACCTGCGCGCGGATGATCTTCTTGCAGGTCATCGGGAAGAACGCGCCCGCCTTCACGGTGGCGTCGTTGGCGATCACCATGCACTGGCGGCCCTGCACGGTGCCGATGCCGGTCACCACGCCCGCGGCCGGCGCGCCGCCGTACTCGCGGTACATGTTCCAGGCGGCGAAGAGGCCGAGCTCGGTGAACGCGGTGCCCGGGTCGACGAGCCGCGCGATGCGCTCGCGCGCGGTGAGGCGCCCGTGCCGGTGCTGCCGCTCGATGCCCGACGGACCGCCGCCCTGCTCGATGCGCGCGGCATCGGCAACGAACTGGGCGATGGCCTCCGGGAGGCTCTTCGGAGCGCTGGAAGCGGCGGTGGCGGACATGCTGAGGGGAGGATAGGCGCCGATGCTGCCGATAACGCGGGCGGACCCGCGAACCCTTGAGCGCCATGCGGTTTCCACTACACTGCATGGCTCGAAACCAAGCAAGGACACACTAAAGCAATGTCGATCTCCGCAACCAAGAAGGCCGCCGTCATCGCCGGCAACCGCACGCACGCCTCGGACACCGGCTCCCCGGAGGTCCAAGTGGCCATCCTGAGCGAGCGCATCACCGCGCTCCAGGAACACTTCAAGGGCAACCCCAAGGACCACCACGGTCGCCGCGGCCTGCTGTTCATGGTCGGCCGCCGCAACCGCCTGCTCACGTACCTCGCGCGCACCGACCGCGACCGGTACCAGAACCTGATCAAGCGTCTCGGCCTGCGCAAGTAAGGCGCGCGCCCGGCCGCCCCGCGGGCGGCAGTTGGCACCGCGCAGCCTTCCGCACCCCGGATCCCCTGCGCAGTGGCTCCTGCCCCCGGAAGGCGGACCGCTGTCGCCGTGGGACGGCGACGGAGCACACAGGAACACCAACACGTTCGGAAGACTGAGAAAGAATGAGGATTCCACCCATGTCAGAGACCATGAAGCACACCATCGTCGAGCGCGAGATCGGCGGCCGCACGCTGCGGTTCGAGACCGGCAAGGTCGCCAAGCTCGCCAGCGGCGCCGTCGTCACCACCTACGGCGACACCGTCGTCCTGTGCACCGCCGTGCGCGCCAACCCGCGCGCGGGCATCGACTTCTTCCCGCTCACCTGCGACTACCGCGAGCGCACCGCCGCCGCCGGCAAGTACCCGGGCGGCTTCAAGAAGCGCGAGGGCGCCCCGAGCGAGAAGGAGGTCCTCACCATGCGCATGATGGACCGCCCGATCCGCCCGCTCTTCCCCGAGGGCTTCATCGACGAGATCCAGCTGCAGTGCCTGGTGCTGAGCCACGACGGCCAGAACGACAGCGACGTGATCGCCTGCACCGGCGCCAGCGCCGCGCTGGGCATCACCGATGCCCCGTTCCAGGGCCCGATCGCCACCGTGCGCGTGGGCCGCATCATCACCGATCAGGGCCCGCAGTTCGTCATCAACCCCACCGTCGCGCAGCTTGACTTCAGCGACATCGACCTGGTGCTCTCCGGCCACAAGGACGGCATCAACATGATCGAGGTCGGCGCCGCCGAGGTCGACGAGGCCGCGATGCTCGAGGCCATCCGCTTCGGCTACGAGCACGGCATCAAGCCGATCCTCTCGATGATCGACGAGCTCCGCACCAAGTGCGGCGCCCCCGCCGTGCAGATGGGCGCGCCCGTGCTCCCCTCCGACGAGGTGATGAAGCTCGTCAAGGAGAAGGCGTACGAGGCGATGAAGGAGGCCCGCCGCATCCCCGGCAAGAAGGACCGCAACGCCAAGGTCGACGAGGTCAAGAAGTTCGTACTCGACACGCACTTCGCGATGCCCTCGGGCGACGTCAGCTTCCTCGCCTGGCAGGCCGCCGACAAGCGCGCCAAGGAGGCCAAGGAGGCCCTGCGGATCCTCGAGAAGAAGATCACGCACGACCTGGTGTCGAACCACGGCGTCCGCCCGGACGGCCGCTCCAAGGACCAGATCCGCAAGCTGACCATGGACGTCGGCATCCTGCCGCGCACCCACGGCAGCGCGTTCTTCCAGCGCGGCGAGACGCAGAGCATCGTGACCTGCACGCTCGGCACCATCAAGGACGAGCAGATCGTCGACGGACTGCTCCCCGAGTACGCCAAGAAGTTCTACCTCCACTACAACTTCCCGCCGTTCTGCACGGGCGAGGCCGGCCGCATCACCGGCCCCGGCCGCCGCGAGATCGGCCACGGCGCGCTCGCCGAGCGCAGCCTGCGCGCGATCCTGCCGAACCCCGAGGAGTTCCCCTACACCGTCCGGCTCATCAGCGAGATCACCGAGTCCAACGGCTCGAGCTCGATGGCGAGCGTGTGCGGCGGGTGCCTGGCGCTCATGGACGCGGGCGTGCCCATCAAGGCCACCTGCGCGGGCATCTCGGTCGGCCGGTTCACCAGCTCCGACGGCACCGTCGGCCACGTGATCGACATCATCGGCGAGGAGGACTTCTTCGGCGAGATGGACTTCAAGGTGAGCGGCACCCGCGAGGGCATCACCGGCATCCAGCTCGACCTGAAGGCCCGCGGCCTGTCGATCGAGGAGATCACCACCATCTTCGAGATCGCCCGCAAGGGTCGCCACGACATCATCGGCCAGATGGAGGCCGTGATCCCGGCGCCGCGCGCGGACATCTCCAAGTACGCCCCGCGCATCATCACGGTCAAGATCGACCCCGAGAAGATCGGCAAGCTCATCGGCCCGGGCGGCAAGACCATCCGCGGCATCCAGGAGCGCACCGGCGCGCAGATCGACGTCGAGGAGGACGGAACCGTCTTCATCGCGTGCTCCGACAGCGAGAAGGCCGCCATCGCGCGCGCCGAGGTCGAGGCGCTCGGCGCCGAGATCAAGGTGGGCGCCATCTACGAGGGCAAGGTCATCTCGATCAAGGACTTCGGCTGCTTCGTGGAGCTTGCCCCCGGCTCGGACGGCATGTGCCACGTGTCGGAGCTGGCGCACGGCTTCGTGAAGACCGTGACCGAGGTGGTCAAGATCGGCGACGTCATCAAGGTCAAGGTCATCAACGTGGATGACAGCGGCCGCGTCAAGCTCAGCCGCAAGGCGCTCCTCGAGCGCCCGGCCGGCATGGAGGACGATGGCGGCGGCGAGCACCGCGGCGAGCGGCGCGACCGGGGTGACCGCGGCGACCGTGGCGGGCGCGGCGGCGACCGTGGCGGACGCCGGGACGGCGGGCGCCACGACCGGGACCGCGAAGGCGCCCCGGCCCAGCACTGACCGAAGGCCGGATCCGCGACAGAGACCCTCGACCGAAACCCTTGGGGGCCCTTGACTTAGGGGCCCCCTTTCGTTTTGAGATTGGGATTCCATCATCCCCCACACCGTTGCAAGCCGACTGCAAGGGGTCCGGGCGCCGGTCTGCCGCTGCCGTCGGCCTCGTTGCTCCCGAGGCCGAACCGCGCCTCATGACGCGAGATCGCGGTTTCCGGCTTGCACTCGTCCGGGAACCGCGCCACAATACGTATGGTTCTTCAGAAGTTCAGGACCATACGGTCACGAGACACCGCCGCCATGTGTGGGAATGGAGGCGGGCCCGACAGACGGAGCTTTGGAACCATGGCGAACAATGCGCTCGAGAACGTCGAAGGACAGGTGAAGTGGTTCGATCCCCGCAAGGGCTTCGGATTCATCGTCGGTCCCGAGGGTCAGGACATCTTCGTCCACTTCTCCGTGATCGAGCAGGAGGGCGGCTTCCGCACCCTCAATGACGGCGAGATGGTCATGTACTCCGCCAACCAGGGCGCCAAGGGCTGGGCGGCCACCAGGGCCCGCTCGCTGACCCGCGTCCCGGCAGCCGGCAGCGGCGCCTGAGACGCGCACCGGCACGCGCGTGAACGATCACTTGACAGCGGTGGATGCGGCCGGTCCGGACGCGTCCGAGATCGCGCTGATGGTGGTCGCCGCGGTGGCGGTGGCGGGGTTGGTCGCGTGGTGGGTCTCGTCGCGCTCGCTCCGCCGTCGCGTGGCCGAGGCCGAGCTCGCCGCGGGGGAGAACGCCCGCAACGCGGAGGTCGCGTCGATGACGCGCGGCCTGGCGCACGAGATCAAGAACCCGCTCTCCACGGTGGCGCTCAACGCGCAGCTCCTGCGCGAGGAGATCCTCGACAGCCCGCTTGCCGACGACGACCGCGCCCGCATGACGCGGCGCGTCGACACCCTTGCACGCGAGGCGGCCCGCCTGCGCGACATCCTGACGGACTTCCTGCGCTATGCGGGCCGGATGCAGCTTGACCGACGCGCCTGCGACCTGCGGGACGTGGCGCAGGAGCTCGCGGACTTCTTCATGCCCCAGGCCGAGCAGTCGGGCGTGCGGTTCGTGGTGCGCGCAGACGATGACCCGCTGCGCGCCGACGTCGATCCGGCGCTCCTCAAGCAGGCGCTCCTCAACCTGCTCCTCAACGGGGTGCAGGCCATGCAGGACCTGCCCGAGGACCGCCCGCGCACGCTGACGCTCCGCGCAGCGCGCGAGCCTGCCGGCGACCGGGCCGGGCCGCGCGCGGTGCTCGAGGTGATCGACACCGGCCCGGGGCTCTCGCCGGAGATCCGCGCCGCCGCGTTCGAGCCCTACCGCACAACCAAGCCCGGTGGCAACGGACTGGGCCTTGCCACGACCCGGCGCATCGTCGAGGCGCACGGCGGCCGCGTCCAGGCGCTCGATGCCCCGGAGGGCGGCGCATGCTTCCGGATCACCCTGCCCTGCACCAGCGACGTGGCGCAGTAGCGGCGCAGGCGCACGCGGGGCGCCGCGGGCGGCGCCCGGGGCTCACTCGAGCCAGTCCTTCCGCTTCAGGCGCTCGGGGACGTACGTCTCGCTCACGTAGGAGATGTCCTTCGTGATGAGCGACTCCACCTCCATCTTGAAGCCATTGGAGAGCAGCGCGTCGATCTCGCGCTGCCAGCCCCTGTGCTGCGCGAACCACGGGTAGGCGGCGATCTCCTTGGCCCGCTTCACGTCGTTCTCGGTGAGATCGATCTTGACGGCGTCGTCGAGCCCGCACTCCTTGAAGTCCTTGGCGCGGATGCCGAGGAACTTGGCCTCGGGGATGGCCAGGCGGCTGCTCTCGAAGGCCAGCGAGATCGAGCCCTGCTTGATGACGCTGTAGATGTAGTGCCCCCACGGGTCGTTGTCGAGCACGCAGATGATCGGCAGCCCCAGCTCCTGGTTGAGGCGCTGCAGCAGGCGTCGGCAGCCCCGCGGGGGCTGGCCGGCGCCGTGCGTGAGGATGCAGTTGTTCTTCTCCCAGAACCGGTCCTCGTTGAAGCGGTTCCAGACCGTGCCCTTCTCCACGTGGAGGACGAACTTGGCCTCGCACTTCTTGAACTGGATCACGTCGGGCTCGACGATCGAGGGCAGCGCGTAGCCGCCCGAGCCCATGCGCCGGCAGTCGATCTCGTCGCCCTTGTCGACGATGGTGATGTTGCCGACCATCGACCCGCGGTTCTCCGCGAAGATGTGCAGCTCCTCGCGCAGCGCGCCCAGCGCCACCTCGAGGTCCTCGAGGATCGGGTCGCTCTCGTCCTGCGTGTCGAAGGTGTTCTCCTTCGTGCCGGCCACGGTGTGCTTGGCCTTGTAGAAGACGCCGCGGAGGCTGCTGGTCTTCTGCGCCGCGATCAGGTCCTTGATGGTGGACGAGTGCAGCATCGTCTGCATGAACTGCTTGGCGGTCTTCAGGTCGAAGAGCGGCCGCTCGGCCACGCCGTCGCCCATCTCCAGGATGCCGCGCTTCTTGTTCCAGATGGTGTTGCCCTTGGTGCGCGTCGGGATCTCCAGCCTCGGCTCCTTGCCGGCGAGCGAGTTGCGCGCGACCAGCGCCACGAGGTCGACGATCTTCCGGGTGGTGACGGCGTCGCGTTCCTTCAGGCTGCGCGTGACGGCGGGTCTCTTGCCCTTGGCCATGGTCGTTGCTCGCTTTCCGTGCGTGTTCGGTCAGAAGAGGCGGGGGCCGTCGGTGCCCTTGCCGCCGGAGGACTTGCCGGATGCCTTGGCGGCGCGGGCGCGGAGCTCGGCGCGCGCGGCATCCACCTTTGCAGGCTTGGACGGCTTGGACGGCTTGGACGGCCTGGCCGCCGCCGAGCCCTCGGTAGCCCGGCGCGAGCGCCGCTTGCCCGGGGGGGACTCGGCTTCGGCGGCCGGCGCCTCGGGGGCGGCGGCGCCCCCGGCCCCGGCGGCCATGGACTCGGGCACGACGATCACGCCGTCCTCGTCCATGGGCTCGTCCTTCAACACCTTGCCGTCCTCGTCGAGCACCTGGTCGGCGACCGCGGTGCGCGACCGGGCCTGCTTGAGGAGCGCGTCGTAGACCTTGCGCGCGTCCTCGCCGGTGATGTCGTTGATGGCCTTGGCGATCTCGCCGATGTAGCGCTCGAAGACGTCCCGGCGCTCGCCCTCGCGGCGCATCTTCTGGCGCTTGCGGAGGTAGGTGCCGAGCTTGCGCCCGCACTCCATGAGCGCGAGCTTCATCTCCTTGCGGATCTCGTCGTAGTCGGCGATGGCCTCCTTGCTCTCGCTGGTGAACGGCACCCAGACCGAGGCCATGTGGATCATGATGACGAGCGGACCGACCGGAAGCCCGCCGCGCGGCTGCTGCAGGTTGTAGTTCTTCCACGCGGTCTCGGTGACGGCCTTGAAGCTCGAGCACGCGCTCTGCTGGAAGAGGAGCGGCACGCGGTTGGCGAACCGGATCACGCGCGCCGGCTCGTCGGCGGCCAGCTCGCCTCCGAAGGCGACGGCGGCCTCGATCTGGAACGGGCGGCCGCGGTACACCTCGGCGCTGCGGCTCGACGCGGAGTAGAACTCGGCGCGCACGCCCTTGAGCATGCCCGCGAGGAGCTGGCGCACGCCGATGGGCGCGAGGCAGTCCGTGGGGGGCGGCGCGAGCTTCGACTCCTGGAAGACCTTGTAGAGCTTCTCGGCCTGGGGCGGCTCGATGTCGCCGGCCTTCGCGCGGCTCGAGACGCCGATCGCGTCGCACATCGAGCTGGCCGTCGACGCGCTCACGCGGCAGAAGCGCTCCTGGAGGAAGTTGTAGAGCGTGCCGCCCTTCTCGGCGAGCTCGTAGTCCTTCAGCATCTGCAGCAGGATTCCCAGCTCGATTCCCTTCGGGTGCGGCTGGATCTCGCGCATCTCCGGCGGGAGCTCCTGCACGCCGCGCGGGAACACGATGACGCCGTTGGTCTCGGTGGTCACCGCGGCCTTGGCGGCGGCGGTCGCCTCGGCGGCCGCCAGCACGTCGGGTTCCTCGTCCTCGGTGACGCGCGAGGGCGGCACGAACACGATGCGCGCGTGCGGGTTGGCGATGGCGGTCAGCTCGAGGAACTCGTCGACCGAGCCGCGGCCCTTCTGGTACTTGCCGTCGAGCTCGATGGTGACGGAGGTGCCCGTGGGGAACTCCGCCGCGGTGAGGAAGCCGCCCTGCTCGGCAAGCGCCTTCGTGCCGGAGCTCAGGTCGCGCAGGCGCACCGGCGGGAACTCCTTCACCTCCTTGTCGAAGGTGACCTCCGCGCGATTGGTCTTGGTGTTCATCGCCAGCTCGATGTGGTGCGTCGGCTGGCCGACCTTCGGCTTGGTGAAGATGGTCATCGGGCGGCCGGTGGTGATCAGGCCGTACATGCCGGCGGCGCTGATGCCGATCCCCTGCTGGCCGCGGCTCATCTTCAGGCGGTGGAACTTCGAGCCGTAGAGCAGCCGTCCGAAGATGTTCTCGACCTGCTTGCGGACGATGCCCGGTCCGTTGTCCACGATGGTGACGCGGTATCGGCTGCTCTTGGCGGTGGCCGGGCGGCTGGGCTCGAGGTCCTCGACGATGACCGCGATCTCGGGCAGGATCCCCGCCTCCTCGCAGGCATCGAGCGAGTTGTCGACCGCCTCCTTGACGGTCGTCAGCATCGCCTTGCGGGGGTTGTCGAAGCCGAGCAGGTGGCGGTTCTTGGCGAAGAACTCGCTCACCGAGATGTCGCGCTGGCGCGCGGCCATGCTCTCGGCGTCGGCCCGGGGTGCGGACTTCTTCTTGCGCGGCTCAGCCATCACGGCGTCCTTGGCTGTCATCTGCGGGGGCCTCCATGCCCGTCCGGCGGGGTCCGCCGATCGGGCGACTACAGTACACTCTTCGCCCTTCCCACCCGGAGAACTCCATGGAAACCAGCCTGATCATCCTCAAGCCCGACGCCGTCCAGCGCGGCCTCATGGGCCGCATCATCACCCGCTTCGAAGAGAAGGGCCTGCAGGTCGTCGGCGCCAAGCTCACGCGGATCACCCCCGAGCTGGCTGCCCAGCACTACAAGGACCATGTCTCCAAGCCCTTCTACCCGGGCCTGGTGAAGTTCATGACCTCCAGCCCGGTGATGGTCCTCGCCATCCGCGGCAACGGCGCCATCGCCGTCTGCCGCAACCTGATGGGCGCGACCTTCGGCTCCAAGGCCGCCGCCGGCACCATCCGCGGCGACTTCGGCGTCTCCAACAGCTTCAACCTGATCCACGGCTCCGACGGCCCGGAGGCGGCGGCTCGAGAGCTCGGCCTCTTCTTCGGCCCCGGCGAGGTGCTGGGCTTCTCCCGCGCCGGCGACGCGTGGGTGTACGACATGTCGAGCGGCACGGCCGAGTAACCCGCGGCACCCGCCAAGGAACGCTGGACGAAAACGTCCGAGAACCACCAGCCTTGGCTGGTGGTTTTTATTGGCCCGAGCGGCGTGGCGCCGTTGGCGCCCGGCGACCCCAGACATATGGAGGACACTCGCTGATCGAACTTTCAAATTCCATTGAATCCAATCCGAACTTCTGGCGAAGCGCCGCGTACTGCCAGATGGACCGCCTCTTCAGGAGTCGCCACGCCATGTCAACGCTGCCAGTCCCCACTCTTCACGACGGCTCGATGTTCGCGCGTCGCAACCTCCGCATGCGCGGGGGGGCAGGAGCGGTCGTGCCGAAAGCCAGCGCGGCGGCCGGCCCGGACCGAACGCAGCGGAAGCCGCCCGTCGCTCCTACGCGCCCGGCGGAGGTGATTGCTCGCGCGAGCGAGATCCTGAAGGGCAAGCTTGACTTCATGCCCAACCCCGAGTTCAGCAAGGTCGGCGCCGAGCGGCGCATCTTCGACCTGGCGCCCCCGGTGCCGAAGCCGAGCGTCGCCTGGTACCGGCCGGTGATGGAGGCGGACGGCTCCGCGGGCCCGCGCCGCAACGAGGGCATCCTGCTCACCGCCGCGCAGGAGCGCGTCATCTTCATGCAGCTCAACTACGCGCGCTACCGCGTGGAGCGCATGCACCGCCGCCTGCAGGGCGCTGCCCCCACGCTGGAGCAGGCCCGCGAGGTCGTGCGCTGGCATTCCACCGCCACCCGCATCCGCGAGCAGATCGCAGAGACGAACCTTGCGCTGGTGCTGGCCATGGCCAAGCGCGTGCGCCTGGGCGAGGGCGAGTTCCCCGACCTGATCGGCGAGGGCAACATGGCCCTCATGCGCGCCGTCGACAAGTTCGACTGCGCACGCGGCTTCAAGTTCAGCACCTATGCATGCCGCGCCATCCTGAAGGCATTCAGCCGCCACGGCATGAAGGTGGCCAAGCACCGCCAGCGCTTCCCGGTGGAGTTCGACCCGGCGCTCGAGCGCGGCGAGGGCGTTGCCGCCGTGCGCGCGCAGAGCGAGCGCCGCGATGCCGACGAGCTGCGCCGGATCGTGGAGGCCAACGAGGCCGAGCTCACCGACGTGGAGCGTGCCGTGGTGATGCACCGCTTCGCGCTCGAGGCCGGCGAGCCCGGTCGTGCCCCCACGCTGGCTCAGGTCGGACGGCTGATCGGACTCACCAAGGAGCGAGTCCGCCAGATCCAGAACACCGCGCTCGAGAAGCTGCGGATGGCATTCGAGGGCGCCGGGCACGGCAGCCTTGCCGGCAGCGCGCCCGTGGCCGTCAACTGACGCCGCGACGTGCGAGCACGACGACGGCGAGCGTGCAGGCCGCGTGCACCATTCCGAAGAGCACGATGACCGCCGAGTAGTCGGAGTAGGTGGCTTCGCCGTCGCTTCCGAGCGCGGAGACCATGGCGATCGACAGCGCGGTGCCCGCGAAGAACCCGAGGTCCCCCGCTGCGCGGAACGAGCCGAGCGCCACGGTCGACCCCCCGCTCTCGGCGGCGATGGCCAGCGAGCTCGAGAACAGCGCACCGGCGGAAAGGCCGACCGCCACCATCACCGCCGCAAGGAGCGGCTGGCTGGAGGCAGCCGCGGGGATGAGCGCGAACGCCGCGGCGTAGGCAAGGCCCGCCGCCACGCGAACGCGCAGGCTTCCCACGCGGTCGCACACCGCGCCGGCGGGGCCCGTGCACAGCGCCATCAGGAGGAGCGGCAGCCCGATGAGCCAGCCCCTCTGCTCCTTCGAGTAGCCCAGGAACCCGGCGAGCACCAGCGGAAGCGTGGTGGTGATGAGCCCGCCCGTCGCGCGGTCGCAGAAGGCCATCGCGCAGCTCCATGACAGCGGGCGCGGGCGATCGTCGAGCGCACCGTGGGGAACGCGTGCTGCGTGCGACTCGCCGCTGGCCACCATGGGCCCGGTCTCCGGCTCGGTCGACGCGATGCCGGACAGCCAGCGCCGGAAGACGAACGCCCCGAGCGCCACCAGCGCACTGGCGAGCGCCGACACCCCGAACACGGCAAGCGCCACGTCGGATCCGGCATCCGCCTCGCTTGCGCCCCCGGCCTGCCCGGCGATCCGCTGCGCAGCGATGCCGCCAGCCACTGCGCCGCAGCCAAGCCCGAGGAGCAGCGGCGTCGATGCCAGCCCCAGCCCGCGTGCCGCGTGCGCCCCGGAGGTGCGGCGCACCAGGTCGAAGAGCGCCGCGAACACCACCACGTCGGTCACGCCCTCGGCTGCGCGCAGCACAAGCGACGGCCAGAGGCCGATCGGCGCCGCCAGCGTGCCCAGGAGCACCGCATCCGCCAGGGACGCCGCCACGAGCAGCGCCACCGGGCCATGGCGCCGACGCCCCCACACCAGGAGCGGGATGGCCGCCGCCGCCCCGAGCAGGTTGATGGCCATGAACACCTGCGCCTGCGTCACCGATGCGCCGTAGCGGTCGATGAACATCTCCTTGAGCACGGGCGCGGCCATGGTGTCGGGCATGGCCGACAGCAGGAGCAGCAGCGCCAGGAGCAACGAGGGTCGGGAGGGCACGTCCGGCCAAGCGTAGCCGCCCCGCCGATACACTTCCGCGCCCGGCGGCCCGGCCGCCAAGGAGAGCCGCATGGGTGCAAGCAAGGTCTGCGAATCCCCCGCCAAGGCGCTCGAGGGCATCGTGCGGGACGGCATGAGCGTGGCCGTGGGCGGCTTCGGGCTGTGCGGCATCCCCGAGCAGCTGATCATCGCGCTGCGCGACTCCGGGGCCAAGGGCCTCACGTGCGTGTCCAACAACGCCGGCGTCGATGACTGGGGCCTGGGGCTCCTGCTCAAGACCCGCCAGATCGCCAAGATGGTGTCGAGCTACGTCGGCGAGAACGCGGAGTTCGAGCGCCAGTTCATGAGCGGCGAGCTGCAGCTCGAGTTCACGCCGCAGGGCACCCTGGCCGAGCGCATGCGCGCGGGCGGCGCCGGCATCGCGGGCTTCTACACCAAGACCGGGGTCGGGACCGTGGTGGCCGAGGGCAAGCCGCACATGGAGTTCGACGGGGAGACCTTCGTGCTCGAGCGCGGCATCCGGACGGACCTGTCGCTCGTGAAGGCGTGGAAGGCCGACCCGGCCGGCAACCTCGTGTTCCGCAAGACGGCGCGCAACTTCAACCCGATGGCCGCCACGTGCGGTGCCGTCACCGTCGCCGAGGTCGAGGAGCTGGTGGGCCTGGGCGACCTCGACCCGGACCAGGTCGACACCCCCGGGATCTTCGTCCAGCGCATCGTGGTGACGAAGGCGGTCAAGCGGATCGAGCAGCGCACCGTGACGCCGGGCTGAACCGTCCGCCGCGCCCGGGGGTGCGAACGCGTCCGGGAGTGTTATCGCCCACCATCCGGCGAACCCGCTGTTGCCCGCCCGCGTTGCTGCCGATTCCATGCGATACCGCGGCCGCTCGTGCGTTCGGCCCGGGCCCCCCCGGCCCGCGCCGTGCGACAATACGACTCCGCACGAAACTCCGGAGCAATCCAATGAACTTCATGCCTCCCCGCTCGTCCCGCCCCGTCACCCTCATCTCCCGCACCCGCGCCGCGGCACTCGCCGTGGCCCTCTTCGCCGCCGGCGCCGTGACCGCGCCGGCCGCGGCGCAGTTCGGCGGCCGCGCCGCGTTCGGCGAGGCGTTCAAGCCTGACATCCTGCAGCGCGACATCAACCTCATGAACTCCACGCTGCAGCTCGAGGAATGGCAGCGGCCGATCGTCGAGGCGCTGATGCAGGACTACGCCGCGAGCTTCAACACCGGCGTCGAGGCGCTCAAGGACAAGATGAAGGCGGCGTCCGTCGAGGCCACCAAGGGCAACGCCGCCAGCGGCGACCAGATCCTCGCCCGCGTGATGGAGCCGATGAACGCCTGGAGCGACGAGAAGCGCCGGATGTTCGACAAGTTCATGGGCGACCTCAAGAACCAGCTCGGCCCGCAGCAGCAGGAGCGCTGGCCGAGCTTCGAGCGCGCGCTGCGCCGCGAGCGCATGCTGCCCGAGGGCGACCTGTCCGGCGAGAGCGTCGATCTCTGGGCCGTGATGGGCCGCATGCAGCTCTCGGCCGCCGAGGAGGAATCGACGCGTGCCGCGGTCACGGAGTACGAGATCGCGCTGGACACGGCGCTGTCGACGCGTGCACGGCGCATCAAGGAGCTCGAGCCGGAGCTGACCGACGCGATGCGCGCGATGAACTTCGACGCGGGCGCCGTGGCGCAGGACAAGGTGATGGCGCTGCGGATCGCGGTGCGAAGCGCCAACGACGCGGGCATCGAGTCGATCACCGCGGCGCTCGGCGGCGAGCGCGGCGCGCAGTTCCGGCGGACGGCGCTCGAGTCGGGCTACCCGGACGTCTTCCGCATCCACCCGGTGATGGTCATGATGCAGCAGGCGCGCGCCCTGTCGTCGCTGACCCCCGAGCAGGCCACCGCCATCGACGCCCTCATGGCCGAGTTCGCCGTTGCCTGCGACGCGGAGGACACCAAGCTCTACGAGGCCGTGCGGTCGGAGGAGCCGAAGGCGCCCCGCAAGCGCGCATTGCAGGCCGCCGAGCGCCGGTCGGGCAGCGCCCCCGGCACGCCGCAGGCCGGCAATGCAGCGGACCCGGTGGTGCGCGCGCGCGTGGCGCGCGAGGAGATGGGCAAGCCGTTCCGCGAGCGCCTGCTCGAGATCCTGACGCCCGAGCAGCGCATGGAGATGCCGGGCGCGGTGAAGATCGACCCCGAGGCGGATGAGAAGTCCCGGCGGCTGAAGGCCGCGGAACCTGCCGACGAGGAGGGCGCCAAGCGCGAGCGCCGCAAGGAAATTCGCGATGCCCGCGGCGGCGGCGGGAAGCCCGTCGACCCGAAGCTCGACCCTGGCGCCAAGGAGTGATCGGAAGCGGAATGGACCACGACCTCCACGGAACGCCTGTCCCTGCATCGACCTTCGACGCAGGCGCATTCGCCGCGCTGGCGGGGGATGCGCCGCTCCGTGACCGCTGCCGGATGTTCGGCATCGAGTGGGCCGAGGCGATCCCCGTGCTCGACGCCGCCGTGTCGGCGCGCATCGCGCCCGACGTCGCGGTGCGCCTGCGCGTGGTGCCGCTGCGCGTGGAGTCCGGCCGGCTGGTGGTGGCGATGGTCGATCCGCTCGACATCGCCGCGGTCGACGAGACCTCCGCGCTGGCGCGCATGCCCGTGGCGCGCGTCGGCATGGAGCCGGCGCTCTTCAGCGAGCTGATGCGCGCCGCGTACGGCACCACCGCCGCGCGCATGGCCGAGAGCCTGGCGGAGGACAGCGAGCTCGCCGGCAGCGAGATCGAGCACAACCTGGACGCCATCGAGGCGGACGACGTCCACCGGATGGCCGAGCAGCCGACGCTCATCAACCTGGTGAACCTCATCATCCTCGAGGCCATCCAGAACCGCACGTCTGACATCCACATCGAGCCGTTCGAGACCGAGCTCAAGGTCAAGTACCGCATCGACGGCGTGCTGGTGGAGCAGCCGCCGCCGCCCAAGCACCTGCAGCCCGCCCTGATCGGCCGCGTGAAGATCATGGCGCACATGAACATCGCCGAGCGCTACGTGCCGCAGGACGGGCACATCACGCTGCGGTTCGAGGGGCGCAAGGTCGACATCCGCGTCAGCACGGTGCCGACCGTCTACGGCGAGAGCATCGTGATGCGAATCCTCGACAAGAGCTCGCTGCCGCTCGACCTGGTGAGCCTGGGCATGCGCGAGGGGATGCGCGGGATGATGGACCGCCTCATCCAGAAGCCGCACGGCATGGTGCTGGTCACGGGCCCCACGGGAAGCGGCAAGACCACCACGCTCTACGCGTGCCTCAACAAGCTGTACGACCCGCGCAAGAAGATCATCACCATCGAGGACCCGGTCGAGTACGAGCTCAGCGGCATCAACCAGATCCCCGTGAACCCGAAGCGCGGCCTCACGTTCGCCACCGGCCTGCGCGCCATCCTCCGCCAGGACCCCGACGTCATCTTCGTCGGCGAGGTGCGCGACAACGAGACCGTGGACATCGCGATCCGCTCCGCGCTCACGGGCCACCTGCTCTTCAGCACCCTGCACACCAACGACTCGATCTCGTCGGTCGGCCGCCTCGTGGACATGGGCGCCGAGCCGTTCCTCATCGCGAGCGTCCTCGAGGGCCTGCTCGCGCAGCGCCTGGGCCGCCGCCTCTGCCGCGAGTGCGTGACGCGCGTGCCGATGACCGAGGAGACGGCCTCGCGCATCACCCCCGAGGAGCGCGCGCTCTTCCGCGACGGCGTCCCCAAGGGCAAGGGCTGCGACAAGTGCAACGGCTCGGGCTTCCGCGGGCGCATGGGCTTCTACGAGCTGGCACGCATCAACGCGCGCCTGCGCGAGGGGATCAGCAAGAACCGGCCCGCCCTTGACCTCCGTACGCTGGTGGACCAGGACTTCCAGAGCATGCGCGACGACGGCATGCTGAAGGCCGCCGCCGGCATGACCACCATCGACGAGGTCCTGCGCGCCACGCAGGACATCGACGACGCCTGAGCCGCGGACGCCCCATGCCGAGCTACCGCCACCAGAGCATCGACCGAGGCGGGGCCATCGCGGGCGGCGTGATCGTGGCCGGCGACCGAGCCGCGGCGATGCGCCAGCTGCAGTCGAAGGGCCTCGCGCCGCTCTCGCTCGAGGCCGACGCGGGGGAAGCGGCACCGCAGCCGGCCCAGCGCCGGCCCGGGCAGCAGGCGGATGCCGCGGGCGGGGCCGCGCCCGGCCTTGCGTCCCTCGGCAGCTCGCTCCTCGGACGCCGCGCGGGCCGCCCGTCCCTCAAGCGCACCGAGCTTGCCAACATCGTGCGCGAGCTCGCGACCGCGATCGAGGCCGGCCTGCCCCTCCTCAACTCGCTCAAGACCGTGCGCCGCTCCGCCTCGGGCAAGGGGCAGCCGGTGATCCTCGACTTCCTGATCGAGCGCGTGGAGGCGGGCCGCCCGCTCCACGAGGCCATGGAGGAGTACGGGCAGCCGTTCGACGAGATGATCGTCGGCATGGTGCGCGCCGCGGACGCCTCGGGCCGCACCGCGGAGGTGATGCACCAGCTCGCCGACCTGCTCGACCGCTCGGTCGAGCTGCGCCGCGAGATGATCGGCGCCACCATCTACCCGCTGATCGTGGCCGGGCTCATCGGCATCAGCATCATCGTGGCCGTGACGTTCCTGCTGCCGAGGCTGATGGCCCCCATCATCGGGCAGCCGGGCGTGACCATCCCCTTCCCCACCGCGGTGCTGCTCGGATTCGCGGGCTTCATGGCGGCGTGGTGGTGGCTGGTGGTCATCGGCGCGCTCGCGGCGTACGTCGGCTTCCGTCGCTGGGTGTCGGTGCCGGCCAACCGACGCATCGTGGACCTGGTGCTGCTGCGCACGCCGATCCTGGGAACGCTCCTCCGCGACGTGGCCGTGGCGCGCTTCACGCGCACGCTCGGCACGCTGGTGTCGGCGGGCCTCCCCATCCTCAGCGCGCTGCGGATCGTGCGCGACACGCTCGGCAACACCGTGCTCATGGAGGCCGTCGACGGCGTGCAGGAGAAGGTGACCACGGGCCAGTCGCTCGCGGAGCCGCTCGAGAAGTGCGGGTTCTTCCCGCCGCTCCTGGTCCAGATCGTGAACATCGGCGAGAAATCCGGGCGCCTCGAGGAGATGCTGATCCACGCCGCGGGCGCCTTCGACCGGCAGGTGAACACGTCGCTCAAGATCTTGACCAAGCTGCTGCCGCCCGTGCTGCTGGTGATCATGGCGCTCATCGCCGCGTTCGTGCTCGCCGGGATCCTGCTGCCCCTTCTCGAGATGCAGAAGTCGCTCGGCGGCTAATGGTTATTGGCCACTCTGGCCGCGACCTGCAAATGCCGATGTCAGATCGCACGGACTGGTGCGTTCGGTCTACGAATACGCATCCAACCGCCCCGTTCAGCCCAAGAGACTCGCGTCCCATGCGAAGCCCCCGCCGCCACCGAATCGACCGCCGCGCCTTCTCGCTCATCGAGCTCATCGTCGCCGTCACCATCATGGCGATCCTGGCCGCGCTGGTGGTGCCGCGCGTCACCCAGTGGGTCGGCTTCACGAAGAGCAAGTCGGCCCGCGCCGACGCCGAGACCATCTCCAACCAGGTCCGCATGTACATGACTGCCAAGGGCCTGAGCGTGCTGCCGTCGGACTTCGAGCTGGTGGAGCTCTCCGAGGGCGAGGGTGCGCTGCTCAACAGGAACCAGCTCAGCGACCCCTGGGGAAACCCGTACCAGATCCGCGTCCCGGGCGAGGTGAACCTCGACTTCGACATCTACAGCTTCGGCGCCGATGGGCAGGCCGGCGGTGAGGGCGACAACGCCGACATCGTGGCCGGGGACAAGCGCCCCACCTGACCCTCCCGGCGCGCGGGGCATCCGCGCATGTCCCGAGCACGAACCCAGCACCCTTCACGCGCCCGGGCGTTCACGCTCATCGAGCTGATCGTCGTGGTGGTGATCCTTGCGATCACCGCCGTGGCGGTGGTGCCCAAGTTCACGGGCACGCTGCGGCAGGAGTCGAGCAACGCGGTCGACCGGGTGGCGGAGCTGATGCGACTGTTCGCGTACCGGCAGGCGCTGGGGTCGCAGCAGGTGGCGCTCTGGCGCGACGGCGCCGACGGCCGCATCCACCTGATCGTGAAGGACGTCGATCCGGCGGATCCCACCTCGGCTCCCGAGTGGAGGGCCGACCGCTTCGCAGCACCGGTGGCGCTTCCGGAGGGGCTCGAGCTCCTCGAGATCCGCAAGGACGACCAGCGCGTGGATCCCTCGGAATGGACCATCGCCAGCGTCCCGGGCGGCGAGCGGCCGAAGGTCGAGATCCGCCTGGCCGGCCACGGAGTCGATGCGACGGTGGTGCTCCCGCCGGGGTCGCCGAGCGTGGTGCGCGTGGACGCCGACAAGCCCGAGCCGTTCGCGCGCGCCGAGATCGACCTCGACCAGGCAGGAAGGTCGCGCGAACCATGGTGAGGCGCGGCACGAGGCGCGGCTGGGCGCTCGTCGACGTCATCGTCGGCGGCGTGATCCTCGGCATCGGGCTGGCGGCGGTGATCTCGATCGCCGAGCGGTCGCTCGCCATGCAGCAGCGCGCCGAGCGCGAGCTGGTGGCGGCGCAGCTCCTCGACGGGCTGCTGTCGGAGGTGCTGGCGACCGGCGTCGCCGACTGGCAGCTGACGCGGGCCGCGGACGGCACGTTCGACGCGCCATTCCAGTCGTGGACATGGGAGCTGGACATCGACAAGCAGGGACTGGGCGACCCCTACCGCGTCCTGGCCATCGCGCGCGACGAGGTCGGCGGCGAATACCGCGTCGAGACGCTGATGGCGCCCAAGCCCGAGGACGGCCCGCCCGAACCCGCACGCACCCCCGAGACGCCGATCGACCGGCAGGCACGCTATGACGAAGCGCAGTGACCGTCGCCGCGGCTTCACGCTGGTGGAGCTGATCGTGGCCGGCACCATCGCAGCGATGGTGCTCGGTGCGGTGACGTTCTCGCTCTCGCAGCTCGGACGGGCACGGAACATCGCGCGCGACCGCGCCGAGGCGTTCCAGCGCGCCGCCACCGGCCTGGAAGCGGTCCGCCGCGACGTGGCCGCGACGCTGCGCACGGACGACCTCTTCGAGACGCGGTTCCTGCTGACGGCCGATGCCGACGACGGCTACGACCGGAGCGACCTCCTCCTCTTCTGCACGTCGCTGCGGGCCATACGGCCCATCGAGTACCAAGGCGAGGGCCAGGAGTACGAGGCGCACTTCCGCATCGAGGACGACGAGCTCGGCTCGGCGCTCTGGCACCGACGAGACAACGTCCCCGACGAGGTGCCCGATGGCGGCGGCCTCGCGTCGCCGGTGGCGGACGGCGTGGTGGGGCTGCTTGTCGAGGCCAGCGACGGCGAGGGCGGCTGGCGCGACGAGTGGGATTCGGACATCGACGGCGTTCCCAAGCTGGTTCGCATCTCCGTGACGGCCACCGGCGCCGAGATCGGCACCGAGCCCACCGCGCTCACCCCCGAGGTCACGCTGCGGACGGTGGTGGCCATCGACCGAGTGCCTCCGCCGAAGCCGGAGGAGCCGGCCGAGGGAGAGGGACAGGACCCGGGCAGCATGCCTGCGGATGAGGCGGCGACGGCGGGAGCCGCACCCGTCGGCACAGGCGGGCTTGCAGCGCCGGCGATTCCCGCAGACGCGGTCGTCAACGGCGGCGCGCCCGGCCAAGGCGGAGCGCCCGGCCAAGGCGGAGCGCCCGGCCGAGGCGGCGGCGCCGGCGGCAGTCGCGGCAACGCTCCGCCGAACGCCGGTGGGCGCGGGTTCGGCGGGGGCCGCGGCAGCAATGGCGGCCGCGGCGGCAATGGCGGTGGCCGCGGAGGCGCCCGATGAGGACGCGCCGCGCGAGCGTGGTGGTCGTGGTGGTCTGGAGCGTGGCCATCGCCGCGGTGCTGGTGGCGGCGACGCAGGTCGTGACGTTCCGGCAGGCGGTGATCGGTCGCGAGACGCTCGCCCGCGTGCAGGCGCGCTGGGCCGCGCGCGCGGGCGTCGAGCAGATGGTCGCGATCATGGAGTTCCACCTGCAGAACGCGGACCCGGACGATCCGATGGCCGTGGTGCGCGACATGGAGGAGCACGCCGTCGGCGAGGTTGCCACCGGCTCGTGGGACATCCGCCACTTCCTGGACGGCATCGAGTGGGCAGGCCCGCTCGACGAGGGCGCCAAGCTCAACATCAACACCGCCACGCGCGTGCAGCTGCTCAACCTTCCCGGCATGACGCCCGACGTCGTCGATGCCATCGTCGACTGGCGCGACGACAACGACGAGGTGGAGGGGCTCGGTGCCGAGCGCGACTACTACTCCAACCGCTCGCTGGGCTACCGGCCGCGCAACGGCTCGTTCCGAAGCATCGCGGAGCTTGAGCTGGTGGCGGGTGCCTGGCCGGAGAATGTCCGCGGCGAGGACTGGAACCTCAACAGCCGGCTCGACCCCAACGAGGACGACTCCACCCGCTCCTTCCCGAAGGACAAGCCCGACGGGAAGCTCGACGCCGGCTGGTCGTCGTTCCTGACCGCGCGCTCGAAGCAGAGCCAGACGTCCTCGTCAGGCGAGACCAAGCTGCCCCTCAAGGGTGCGGACGCGGAGAGCCTCACCAAGCGCCTCGGCGTCTCGGCCGAGCAGGCGCAGGCGATCGTCACGTACGGGAACCAGGCGAACGCGCGGCCCGAGGCGTTCCTTTCGACGCCGCTCAGCCAGCTCGCCGCCGGCGGCGGCGCGGCGAGCGGCCGGACGGGATGGGCCGACGGCACCGGCGGCGGATCGATGGGCGGCGGCAGGACCGGGAGCGGTTCGAGCGGCGCGTCCACGGGTTCGACGCGCGGTGGGTCCGGCGGGAGCGCATCGGTCGCGGGCGGATCCGGGGGCAAGTCGTCGACCGGGTCCGGCCAGTCGGCCACCAGCGGACGGTCGAGCGCAGGGCGAGCCGCGGGCGCGACCGGCGGATCTGGAGTGCCCGACCTCACTCCCGAGCAGGTCCGGGCGGTGGTCCGCGAACTGACCGTCGATGACTTCACCAAGCCGGTCCCGGGCCGGATGAACATCAACACGGTGCCCGAGGCGGTCCTGAAGGAAGTGCTCGACATGGACCCGCGGATGGCCGATGCCATCATCGCGCGCCGCAAGTCGCGGCCCGAGGGCATCGCGAGCCTCGCCGACCTCGCATCGATGTCGGGCATGAACCCCCAGGTGCTCAGCCAGGTTGCCACGCAATTCGACGTGACGAGCAGCGTGTATACCGTGACCAGCCGCGGACGCGCCGCCAGCACCGGCACCGAGGTGGAGGTGGAGGCGGTGCTCGACAAGTCCGAGTTCCCCGTCCGCATCACGACCTACCGAGAGCAGTAAGCGCCCATGAAGCAGTCCCGCCGCAAGCAGGCCAGCGAAGCAACCGCCGCAGACCCCGGCGTGGTGGCCATCGCGCGCCCGTCGGCGGGCGGATTCGCCGTGTCGGCGTTCCGGGTGCGCAGCGGCTCGGTGGAGGTCCTCGCGTCCACCGCCTGCGGTGCCTCCGGCGCCCCGATCGGCCCGTGGATCGACTCGCATCGCGCGGCGCGGACGGTGGTGGTGCTCCCGAGCGCCGACGTGATCGTGCGCGCGGTGCAGCTTCCCTCCGCCGACGAGCGCAGGCTCGAGGGCGCGCTCCAGCTGAATGCCAGCACGTTCGTGCTCGGGCGCACGCCGTCGTGGCGCGTCGCGAGCGCCTTGCTGCCGCGGGAACGCGGCGAGGCCGTTCGGACGGGCCTCGTGGCCGAATGGCCCGAGGAGGCCGGCACCGGCGCCCTGCCGCCCGGCGTGGCCGAGGGCACGGGAGTCACCTTCGCGGCTGCCACCGCAGGCATCGCCGCGCTGGCGGCGGCCACCGACCACCCGCTCGTCTTCGTCGATGCCGGGGAAGGCGTGATCGGGGTGTGCGTCCCGACCTCGCGGGGCCTCCTCGTGCGCGCGACCCGGGCCGGCGCCGTCGCAGGCGCGGTGCCGGCATCCGCGATCGCGCAGGCGGTCGGCGAGGCGTGCGTGCATGCAGGCGTCCCGTCCGCCGAGATCCCCGCGGCGATCGCACGCACGTCGGAGGCCGCGGCGGCCGTCCTCGGCGGCGGGCTCGGGTTCTGCGCCGACGACCTTCCGCGGCTCGAGACGCTGCGCGAGGGCGGCGATCGCAGCGCGGCATGGTGGCACGAGCACGGGATCGACATCGGCCTTGCGCTGGCCGCGCTCGGGCCGCTCGCCGCGCTGACGCGGCTCCAGTCGCGCGACATCGGCGCCAAGCCCGACCGTGCGGGCGCGTTCATCAACCGGATGAGCGAGCCGCGCACCGCGCGAAGGCTCCTGGTGGCCGGGCTTGCGGCGGTCCTGCTCGGGCCGCTTGCCATCGAGGGCTTGCGGCTCCTGGTGCTCCGATGGAAGATGCCTGACCTCGCCGCCTACATCAAGGCCGAGGACGAGGATCGGCGCCGGCAGGCGATGTACCGCGTCCTCTCGAGGCAGGGAGCATCGATGACGAAGACGCTCTCCGACCTCGCGTGCACGGCGCCGGACGGCATCGAGATCGAGTTCATCAACGTGTCGCAGTCGGCGAAGGGCCAGGCGGTGACCGTGCGCGGCAAGGCGCGCTCCGCAGGGTCGCAGCAGCCGACCGAGGTGATGCTCGACTTCGAGCGCCAGATGCGCGAGTGCGGCGCGTTCGAGTCCATCCAGCGCAGCTCCGAAGCGCCCGACAGCCGCGGCTACCAGGCCTTCTCGCTGAACGCGACGGCGGTGCGGCCGACGATGATGGCGTCCTTCCCCGAGGCGCAGGACTTCGCGAAGACCTCGATGCGCGAGCGCCGGTACGGCCCTCCGCCGGATGACGTCGACCACGCCGCAAGCGGCCTCGCGACGCCCGACGCGTCCGCCAAGCCAGCAACCGACCGCCCGGCCACGCCGCCCGTGCGCGAGAGCGGTACCACGACCACGACCACGGCCACGACCACGGCCTCGGGCACCGGCGCATCCGACGCGCCGGCGCCGACCGGCGCGCTCGCGCCCCAGCGCACCGGCGCCGACAGCGGCCTGCAGATGGGCGCCGCGAGCGTCGTCTCCGCCGCCAAGGCCGATGCCGCGAATTCCGCGACACCCGCCGCGAAGTCCGCCACCGACAACGCCGCCGCGGCGACAGGCGAAGCCGCCAAGCCGTCGGAGGGCGAAGCCGCCGGAGACGCGAAGGCATCGGCGCGCGCCGCGCGCGGCTCGGGTTCCTCGCGCAGCGGCCTGGCCACGCGCAGCAACCCCGGCGCGACCAACGAGCCCGAGCCGCTCCCGGCGCCGATCACCGAGAACGAGATCAACAAGATGAGCCGCGAGGAGGCGCGCCAGGCGCTGGTCACCGTGTCGCGCGCGCGCAACCGCGCGGACATCGACGACGCCACCAAGGTGAGGCTCAAGAACGAGTTCGACCTGCTGCTCGAGAGGTGCCGGAAGGAATGAACGACGCAACGACACATCTGAGCGTCGCCTCCGGCGATGCGGCCGCCGCCTCCGGCGCCGATGCCGCCGGGTCCGCCGCACAGGCCCCGCGCAAGGTCGCGCGCAAGGGCCTGCGCGAGCAGGCCGCGGACCTGCGCGGCAGGTTCGACGCCCTGCCCACGCGCCAGCGCTGGCTGGTGGCGGGCACGCTCGCGGTGCTCGGCTGGCTGGTGGCCGACGAGCTCCTCTGGGCACCCGCGCGCGCGTGGGCCGCCGAGAGCGAGCGCATCGAGCTGGCGCTCGACCGCGGCGCGCGCCGCGAGTCCACGGTGACCACGGACCTGCGGCGCTCGGTGGCGACCTTCGGCCCGGTGGCGCCCCCGGGCCCGGCGGCGAACGGCCGCGAGGAGCTGGCGCGCGCCATCGACGATGTCCTGCGGAAGCACAAGGTGGGCGGGTACAGCTACGAGGCCCGCACCGGGCAGCGCGTGAAGGATGCCGATGCGGGCATCCTCGGCGGCGCCGTCGATCGCCTCCAGGCCGAGGTGAAGTTCGAGGCCAAGGCCGAGGACCTGCCGAAGGTCATCGCCGACCTCGAGTCGAACCCGGTCATCGACGGCATCACCTCGCTGCGGATCGACAAGAACGAGCAGACGCGGAAGATCACCGTGCAGGCCACCATCGAGGCCTGGGTGCAGTCCGCGGGCGGAAGGGGGGGCCGATGAACCTCCCGTTCGGGCTGCCCTTGGGCGCACGCTGGTCGGGCACGCTGGTGGCGGCGGTCATCGCCGTCGGCGCGGGTGCCGTGGTCATCGTCTCGCATGGCGTGCCGCTCCTCATCGACCTGTTCCGGCCATCGGGCAACGTGGAGGCCGTGGACGTCACCACTCCGCTCCTCGCGCAGCACGACGAGACGCACGGGCTCTACGTGCGCCGCTTCGAGGGCCGATCGCTCTTCTTCGCGCCGCCGGACTGGAAGCGGAAGGTCCCGCCGCCGCCACCGCCGCCGCCGCCACCGCCGCCTCCGCCTCCGCCGCCGCCGCCGACGGAGTACACGGGGCCCAAGCCGATCGGCATGCTCGGCTCCGTCATCTACTTCGAGGGCGGGCGATCCACCGAAGTGGGCAAGGAACTCGAGGGCGCCACCGTCACGGAGATCGTGTCGCCGTGGGCGCTCAAGATCCGTCACAAGGGCAAGGACTACGACGTCGCGCTGGGCCAGAAGCCCGTGGACACGATCTTCCGGCCGATCACCACAGCCACGCCCCCCTCGGGCGTGACCGTGGCACCCGCCCCCGGCGCCGGCAGCGGCACGCCAGCCCCGGCCACGCCCGCAGGCGGCGGCACGCCGACCCTGACCGCCTCCCCGGCCGTGCCCGCCGGCACCGGCGCCCCCGCGCCCAGCCCGGTGAGCCAGGATGCCGTCGGACGGATGGACGCCGGCGCCGCGCGGACCGCGCTGGCGGCCGTCAGCGCCGCCCGTGAGCGGGCGGACCTCGACGCGGCCACCATGCAGCGCCTCCAGACCGAGGAGGAGTGGCTGGTGAAGCACCTGGAGGCCCTGAACCGCTGAAGCGGCATCCCGGGACCGCTCCGGGGCGAAACCCTTCCCATCCCGACGGCTTGCGGCAATGGCTGCACCGCCGCCCGCGTCTGACCCCTGCCGGAGATTGCGAACGCCGGCCCTCGGGAGCCGATAAGACCACGTGGCCGAAAGGCCTTCGCCGCGGACCGGCGACCCGACCGGAGACACCTTGTGAAGACCTGCCAACCCTCCTCCATCGCCCTTCTCGTCGCGATGCTTGCGGCGCCCGTCGGCACGGCAGCAGTCGCCGCCTTCCAGGACCCCGCCGCCGCACCGGCGCAGGGCGACGGCGGGATGAACCAGCCGATGGAACTGCCGCCCCCGGCGCCGGAACCCGCCGCCGCACAGGACACCGTCCCCGGCCCCGCCTCCGGCCGCAAGCCCGACTCGGGCGAGGAACTGGTCGGCCTGCAGTTCCGAGACCAGGAGATCAAGACGCTCATCGACACCATCTCGCTGTGGACCGGCAAGGTGGTGATCCCGAAGCAGACGGCGCTGACACCGGTGAAGATCACCATCGTCAGCGACCGCAAGATGCCCAAGAGCGACGCGCTGAACCTGATCTTCCAGGCGTTCCGCCTCAACGGCCTCGGCGTCGTCGAGACGGACGACATGATCCTGATCGACAACCTGACCGAGCTGAACACGCTGCAGCCGGCCCGGGTGCTCGGGCCCGACGTCGACATCACCGACCTTCCCGAGAACGGCAACATCGTGGTCAAGGTGTTCCGCATCAAGAACACCAAGGCGCAGCAGGTCTACGACCGCCTCGACGGCACGCTGCCGAGCTACTCCACGCTCCAGGTCGACAACAACTCGAACCAGATCATCCTCGAGGGCGACATCGCGCTGGCCAAGCGCGTGCAGCGGCTCATCGACCTGCTCGACGTGACCGCCTACGTTGACGTGCGCACCAAGACCATCAAGCTGGCCTACCAGGACGCGCAGACCATCTCGACGATCATCACCGACCTGTTCTCGGCGCGCCCGCCGTCGGGCGGCAGCACCAGCGCGCGCGCCGGCCAGCCGCAGCAGCCCGGCCAGAACCGCGGCCGCGTGCCGGGCCAGCAGCAGCAGGGCGAGCTGGTGGGCACCAGCGAGCAGCTGATCGTGACCACCCTCCCGGCCACGAACAGCATGACCATCCGCGCCGAGCCCAACATCATGAAGGAGATCGAGGCGCTGATCTCCGTGCTCGATGCGCCGAGCTCGGGCGGCAAGGGCGAGATCTTCCGCCTCTACGACCTGAAGTTCACCGACCCGCTGAAGGTGCAGACGGTCCTGCAGTCGCTCCTCGAGGGCGGCGGCGGCGGCGCGCGGCGCACGGGCGGCGCGGGGGCGCGGGGCCAGACCGGCGTCCAGCGCGTGCAGGGCATCGGCGGGGGCGGCGGCGGCGAGTCCGGCGCCGACGTGGCGATCGCCAACATCTTCCGCATCGAGGCGTACCCGGACTCCAACCGCCTCATCGTGGTGAGCAAGACGCCCGACAACTTCAAGTGGCTCGACGAGCTGATCGGCGAGATCGACCGGCCGCTCGATGCCGGGCTTCCCACGAACATCCCGCTCAAGCATGCCAGCGCCATCGAGCTGGCCGAGATCCTCAACGCCCTGCTGGCGCAGAGCGGCGCTTCCGCCACCATCCGCGCGCCCGAGGAGGGCCTCAGCGGCATCGACTTCAACGTCGCCAGCGGAGGAGATAACGGGACCTCGAACACCAACGCCTTCACCAGCGGCGCGCAGCAGGGCGGCGCGGGCGCAGGACAGGGCATCCAGTTCCCGTGGGCCACGGCACGCGGCGCGGGCGAGGACCAGGCGGAGGTGAGCGCGCTCGTCGGCAAGAGCCGCGTCGTTCCCAACGCCGGCCAGAACTCGCTCCTCATCCTGGCGCCGCCGGAGATCCAGCAGAGCCTCGCCAAGATCATCGAGGACCTCGACCGCCCCGGGCGGCAGGTCATGATCAGCGTGGTGCTTGCCGAGGTGCAGCTCGGCGACGACTTCCAGCTCGGCGTGAAGTGGGGAAACAACGTCGCTCCGACCAACCCGAACAACGCCATCATCATCTCCGGTGACCCGATCTTCACCGGCGAGAAGACGGACATCTTCCCGCCCGACCTCGGCACGAGCACCCTCTCCTTCGACGTGAGCGCCAACGTGGTGCTGCAGGCCCTCGCCCAGGAGACCACGGTGCGCATCCTGCAGCAGCCGCGCGTCTTCACCAGCGACAACAAGGAGGCGAAGTTCTTCCAGGGCCAGGACGTGCCCTTCCAGGCCTCCAGCCTCAGCAACCTGAACACCGGCGGCGGCGTGCAGGCCAACTTCGACCAGATCCCGGTCGGCATCGGCCTCAACGTGCGCCCGCGCATCACCAAGGACCGCAACGTCAACATGCAGATCGAGGTGCTGCTGTCGAACGTGAACGTCACCAGCCCCGAGGGCGTGGGCGGCAACCCCATCATCGACCGCCGCCAGACCAACACCACGGCGACCGTGAAGAACGGTCAGACGATCGTGCTCTCGGGCATCCGCAAGGAGACGGAGAACAAGATCAAGAACAAGGTGCCGCTCCTCGGCGACGTCCCTGTGCTCGACTGGGTGTTCGCCAACACCAGCGAGACCAAGGCCGTGACCGAGCTGCTGGTGTTCGTCACGCCGCTGGTGGTGGACAACCCCGACGCCAACGACAGCAACTTCAACGCCGAGGAGCGCAAGCGCCTGCGCGAGCTGGCGAAGCCGGTCGCCGAGATGTCGAAGGACCTGATCCGCAAGCATGACCTCCTGAGCGAGGACGGGACGGTGGACGCCGGACCGAAGGAACCGCTGCAGCCCATCGACATCCCCGATGACCAGAAGCAGGCGCCGGCGCCCGCGGCTCCGGCTCCCGCCGCACCTCCGGCCCCGCAGCAGCAGAAGCCGCAGTGAGCATGGGGCAACTGCCCGAGGAGAAGCGTTCTCAACCCGCGAGGGCGGCCCGATGGGCCGCCCTCGCGGTGCTGTTGGCGGCGAACCCGGGCTGCACCCGCGAGCGACTGGCCAGCTCGGAGCGGCTGACCCTGGCATCGCAGCCTGGCCCCAATGCCACGCGGACCGTGGTCGACGACGAACGAGGGCGGCAGGTCCCGGTGGTCACCGTGGCGCTCGAGCCGCTCACGCGCATCCCCTGGGGCGGCGGCGCGCTCCCGGTGGTGTCTCCCGATGGCACCAAGGCCGCCACGGAGGCGCGCAGCACCGCGACATGGCCCGAGCGAGTGGGTGATCCGCTGGCTCCCGCCGGCTTCGACACGCAGATCGAGGCCGTGTCGCTCGACCGTGCGACGCCCGGGGCGCCGCTCTCGCGGTTGGAGGGCCCGTGGCTCCTCGGCCGGGCCGCCACGGACCGCGGCTTCCTCGTGGAGCGGCCGCGTCCGGACGGGCGCCGCTGGATCGCCATGGCAGGCTGGAGCGGCGGCCTCGAGGCGATTGCGGACGACGAATGGTGCAACGCGCACGCCACGGTGCGGCCCGACGGTGCGCTCGCATGGAGCCGGCGTCAGCCCGAGGGCGGCGACTGGGAGCTGGTGGTCCGCGTGGCCGGGCGGCAGGCGGTGGTCCGTGCGCCCGAGGGGTCGGGCTGGGTGCTCCCGGTCTTCGCCGGCGACGGCAACGGCCTCTTCGCGCTGCGCCTTGACGGCAACGCGGTGTCGCTCGCGTGGATGCCGTTCGGCGACGACGGCCTGCCCGCGGAGGACGGCGGCGGGGCGGCGGGCACGTCCGTGCCGCTCACGGTGCGCGGAGGGCTTTCGTGGGCCGTGCGCGCGCTGTCGCCGGTGGGAGGCCTGAACGCCGCTCCGCCGGGCTCGGACCGAATGTCGCTCTGGCTGCCGGATGCCGGGCGCGCCGCACTGTGGGCGCCGGGCGCCGAAACGGAATTGCTTCCACGCGGTTCGATGGCCGCGCTGCGCGTGGACGAGGGGAACGTGCTGGTCACCACCGCCGACGCCCTGCTGCGGCACCGGCTTGGATCCACAAGCACGGACGAGACGCTGTCGACCGAATCATGGTTTGCATGCCCGCCCCCGGCGCCCGGCCGGCCCCTCGTGGCGTTCCGGGTCCGCAGCCGGACCGCGGAGTTTGCAGAGCTGCGGCTCTCGATAACCCAGTGAGACGGGGGCCGCCGGAAGTGAAACGCCGGCCGCAAGGCGGCCGGCGCAGGGGGCTCCGGGGGTGGCAAGGCGAGGTCAGTCCTCGTCTTCCTCTTCCTCTTCTTCTTCGTCGTCCTCTTCGTCGTCGTCGTCGTCGTCTTCCTCGTCCTCTTCGTCTTCTTCCTCGTCTTCTTCTTCGTCCTCGTCTTCTTCCTCGTCCTCTTCCTCGTCCTCTTCCTCGTCGTCTTCGTATTCGCCGTCGTCCTCGTCCTCTTCCTCGTCGTCCTCATTCTCTTCGTCGTCCCCATCCTCGTCTTCGTCGTCATCCTCGTCCTCATCGTCGTCATCGAAGACAAAGTCGTCGTCCTCGTCCTCGTCGGCGGCGAGCACGGCGGTGGATGGGCCACGGCCGAACAGGACCAGCTCGTCCTCTGCGCAGGGTTGCTCGGGCTCGGGGAGGGTGATCGACGGATTCATGGTCTGCCTCGTGATGGGGTGCCGCGGACGGCGCGGGGTGAAGGCGAAGGCTCAACGCAGCAAGTCGGGCGGGAGTGTAGCCCCGGCCCCGGAGGTGGGGCCGGGAACGGTTCCCGCCATCATCGGCCCGGGACGGCGGAAGGGCGAGAAAATTCGAAGACCTGGATGGAGGTGCCGTTGGAGACGGCCACCCCGCCGTCGATCACGCGGAGCGAACCCGGCCGCTGCCCGAGCATCCGGACGAGGAGCGGCGGCTCCGGCTCCCGACCGCCATCCCCGGCCGCGAGGGAGTGCAGCAGCGCGCCGAAGCGCATCGGCACCGGGTCGGAACCCTCGACGCCGGCATCGAGCACGAAGAGTCGGTCCGCAGAGGCCGCGGCCGCCACGAGCGAACGCTCCGCGCCGGGCGCATCGCGGCCGATCGGACGACCCGTCCCGTCGAGGAAGTCCACGCCGTCGTCGCGGATCCCCGCGATCCAACCGGCACCGGCCACCACGTCGCGCACCGGCGACCGTGCAGCGGACGCAAGGTCGGCCCCGCGGAACCGGCCCGACCAGGCATCGGCCGCGCGCAGGCCATCGAAGCGGTCCAGCACCGCGACCATGCCGAGCGGCGTCCAGCCCCGCGCCGACTCCCGGGCATCCACGGAGTCGAGGGTCCAGTAGGGCGAGCCCTCGTCGCCCCCGGCGATGCGGCGTGCCTCGATGCCGTCGTCGGTGCCGACCACCAGCAGCCCGCCGGCGGCGAAGCGCATCCAGCGGACCTCGCTGGCGAGCGCACACGTCCACGACAGGATCTGGCGCCCATCGTCGGGGTCGATCACCGTGATCCGGATCTCCGCATCGACTTCCTCGGCAAGCGCAATCGCGAACGCCTCGTGCGCCCAGGCCGCGATCAGCCCCACCGGCGGTCGATGCCAGCGCCGGTCCCCGCGTTCCCGGCCGAACGCCGTGATCGCACCGTCACCGGAGAGCACGGCCACGGTGGCGGTGCCGACGAAGCCGGCGGCTCCCACGCCGCGCAGGCGACGCACCGGCTCGAGACCCGGCTCCTCGCCGAGAGGCGGGTCGTTGACGGCGGGCGCGGCCTCGGTGGACCGCTCGGGCTCCGCGGACCAGCGAAGCACGCCGTCGGGCGAGATGCAGGTGAGCCGACCGCTGCCGCCGAGGGCATCGTCGCACACGATGATGTCGGGTGAAGTCGCGAGCACGGTCGCGTCGGAACCGCCGGCAGGTGCCTGCCAACGCGGCGAGTAGGCAGGCGCCGTGCGCATGACGAGGCGGTCGCCGTCGAGCGACAGGAACCCGCCGCCGATCGGCGCCGCACCGGCACCCATGCGCGGCAGCCGGCCCGAGCACTCGATGGCGCGCATGGGCTCGCCCGAAAGCACCGCGGGCGCGGCGGGCGGCTGCAGCGCCGAGACCGGCAGCGCCAGCGCTCGCGCAACGGATTCATCGGCACGCGCCCCGAGCACCGCGCACTCGCGAGCCAGGCGCGCGGCTGCGCGCCGTGCATCCGGCTCCGTCGACGCGGCCACCAGCGCCGCCAGGGCGCGGTCGCCGGCTGCGGTGCCGGCACCGATGCGGGCGGCCATGCGGATCATGCGCTCGCGTGCGGGCGCCGGCGCCGATGCGACGGCCGCGGAGACCGCGGAGTCGAGGACGGCTGCGGCACCGGCATCCGCCGCACGAGCATCGCGGGTGATGCGCCGGCACTCGGCCTCGGGAGATGCGAGACCGTCGACGTGCGGGACCAGCGTGCCCTCCGGGGCCGAGACGGTCGTCTGCACGGCGATCTGAACGGCGGCACGCACATCGCCGCGGCGCAGCGCACGCTGGGCACGGACGAAGCCGCCGCGCACCTCCTCGCCCGCGGCCACGGCCGCCGCGTCCACCGCGGCATCGAGCGCCGACCGGTCAGCGCCCTCGGCCAGCTCCAGCGCATCGAGCGAGAGAAGCGCCTCGAACACCTCCGCGCGCACCGCGTCCGACTCGCCGCGCGACCGGCGCACGGCCTCGCGCGCGGCCTCGGCGGCCATCGGCCCGGATCGCACCTGCCGCGCCAGCGCCGCGAGCGCAAGCGCATCGCCCGCGGCGGTCGATCCGGCCATGCGGGCACGGACGATGCGCTCGGCTTCGCTCACGGGCATCCACCCGGACAGCGTCGAGGTGCCCGCGGCGACCAGCTGGTTGCCCGCGCATGCGACGTTCGCGCCGCCGGCGCCGGCAAGGCGCAGGCGCAGGCGCTCCGCGCCGGTCCGGGCGTCGATGAACAGCAGGTCCTGCGCCAATGGCACCACCAGCACCGGTGAAGCCGGGTCACCGGTCGAGGCGAAGCGGATCCGGCCGCGCACGCGCACGTCCTCGGGCAGCGTCCACAGCGCGACGCCCGGGTCCTCCGCCCGCACGCACGCCAGCCGTTCGCCGACCAGGGCCACCAGCCCGCTGGCGGGGTCGCCGACGAGCGACGTCGGCAGCGACAGCCCGGCATCCGCGGCGGTGGGGACTTCCGAGATCGCCGTCCCGTCGACGGCGGAGAGCGTCACCAGGCGCGCGCGGTCGGGGGTGAGTGCAATCACCCGGTCACCCGCGACCGCGGGCATGATGACATCGAGCGAGTCGCTGCGCACGCCCGCATCGCGGACGGGCACGGGGAACCGCCGCAGCCAGCGGATGAAGCCGTCCCACGGGTCGACCGCGGCCACGGCACCCGTCGCGGTGGCCACGTACAGGACGCCGCCGGCAAGGACGGGGCTCTCCGAGATGCGCGAGGTGCCCACGCGGACGCTGCCCGTGGTGGCAAGCGCACGGGCCCAGGGGACGGATGCGCTGCCCGAGGCGTCCACCGACAGCAGCCAGCTCACCGTCTCCAGCCGGGGCGACGTCCGCCTCGCGGCGGTGATGATGCGCCCATCCACCTCGAGTGGCGTTCCCTCCGGCACGATGCCGTCGAGGTCGGCGGGGGCGCCGGCGCGGTCGAGCCGCGCATCAACGCGCACCGCACCGGTTGCCGGGTCGATGCAGACGACGCGCGGCTGCGCGGTGCGCGCCGGGCCGGCGTTCACGGCGAAGCCGACCACGCCGCAGGGCCCTGCGCCCAGCATCCGAAGCGACCCGAGGCCCTCGTTGCCGTCGAGCGGCACGCTCCAGAGCGCGCGTCCCCCGAGGCGGTCGAACGCGCGGATCGCGCCGCCGTCGGAGACGAACACCCGGTCGCCATCCGTCACCGGCATGCTGCGCGGGAGCGGCGCATCGCCGGGGCGGGCGCGCTCGTCGGCGACCGCGGGCACGGCGCCGCCGTCGAAGGCGATGCGCCAGGTCTCGCCCCAGCGCGCCGAGGCAAACGAGGGATCGAACGACTGCGGCACGGGCCCCGCGGGCGAGGCCGGGCCGCGTGCGCACTCGCCGGCCAGGCGGGCCACATGCGCGGCGAGGTCGCCGTCCACGAGGTCGTGCCCGGCGATGCGGTCAAGCAGCCCGCGCGCCGCCGAGAAACGCCCGCGCACCAGCGCGCGCTCCGCCAGCGCGATGCACGCGCGCACGCCGGCACGCGTGTCGAGCCGGCGCTCCACCAGGAACTCCAGCTCGCCGCGCGCAAGCCGCTCGTCCGCGTCGGGGTCAAGCTCGCGCCGGAAGGCCGTGCGCAGTGCCGCATCCGCGGCAAGCACGCCGTGGACCCGCCGGGAGACGGTGACGAAGAGGTCGGGGTCCGCACCCGCGCGCACCAGGCGCAACGGCCCGGCATCGAGCGCGGCCGCGAGGAGGCGCACCGCCTCGCGGGGGTTGGCACGCGCCTGGTCCATGGCCTGCTCCAGGGCAAGCTGCGCGCTCGGGGAATCGTCCACCGCGGCCACCGCCAGTTCCTGCGCGAGTGCCGGCGCGGACGCAAGCGCGGCCAGCAGCGCGGCGATCACGGGGATGGGGCGTGGGAGGCGGGTCATCGGCGCATCGATGGCTTCGGGTGATACATTCTCCCCTCGATGCGCGCCCCGGGCATCCGCAAACTCCCGTTCGTGCTCGCGGCGCTCGCCGCCGGCTGTGCGGCCGGACCGTCGGTCGAGGCGGTCTCCGCGCGCCGCGTCGGCCAGTCCGCCGACGGCACGGCCATCCATGTCGTCCTCGAGCTGCACAACCCGAACGAGGCGCCGGTGGAACTCACGTCCTGGGACTACTCGGTGTCGGTCAACGACCGGACCGCGTACTCCGGGCAGTGGATCACGGCGCTGACGCTGCCGCCGAAGGCCACGATGCGCACCGAGCTGCCGGCGCTGGTGCCGGCAGGTCTCGGCGACCCGGCGGATGCCTCGTGGCGGATCGGCGGCAGCCTCGGCTACCGAGCGACGGGTTCCCTCGACAAGCTGCTGTACCAGCTCGGCGTCAACAGGCTCAGCACCGGCTTCGGCACCTCCGGCACGGGCGTCGCGGCGGGCGCCGGTCCTGGCGGGTCCCCAACGGGCAAGGCGCCGGCGAACGCGGTTCCCGCGGGCGGGTGAGCGCGCCCGCGGCGCGCATGCCCGTCATGACGCCCGGGCGGCGATGGCGCGGGCGGCGGCGCGCTCGGCGTAGTAGGCGGCGAGGCGCGCGTGGACACCGAGCGCGCGCGGGTCGTCGGGCGCCAGGTCCGAGCAGTCGAGCTGGCGGTACGTGCCGTCGGACTGCATCTGCCACGACGAGCGCCGGTCCTCGAGGCAGATCTGCAGGACGTCCCAGAGGTTGCGCCGCGCCTCGCGGCTGCGCACGGGCGTGGCGGCCTCCACGCGCGTCTGCAGGTTGCGGTACATCCAGTCGGCGCTGCCGATGAAGAACTCGCCGTCGAGCGGGTCCTCCTTGCCGGCGCCGAACCAGAAGATGCGGCTGTGCTCGAGGAATCGGCCCACGACCGACCGGATCCGGATGTTCGAGCTCAGGCCCGGCATCGCGGGGCGCAGGCAGCAGAAGCCGCGCACCACCAGGTCGACCTGCACGCCCGCCTCGCTGGCGCGGTAGAGCGCGTCCATCACGCCGCGGTCCTCGAGCTGGTTCATCTTGGCCACGATGCGCCCGCGCCCGCCGGCCGCGGCGACCTGCGCCTCGCGGTCGATCAGCTCCAGGAAGCGCCGCTTCATGGCGACGGGTGCCACGAGCAGCTGCCGGTACTCGCGCTGCCGCGAGCGGCCGGTCATGTAGTTGAACAGGTTGACCAGGTCGTCGGTGATCTCGGGATCGGCCGTCAGCAGGCCGATGTCCTCGTAGACGCGCGCGGTGCGGCTGTTGTAGTTGCCCGTGCCCACGTGCGCGTAGGAACGCAGGCCGCCCTGCTCCTGGCGCACCACGAGCGCCGTCTTGGTGTGCGTCTTGTAGCCGACCACGCCGTAGGCCACGTGCACGCCCGCGTCCTCCAGCTTGCGCGCCCACAGGATGTTGCGCGCCTCGTCGAAGCGCGCGCGCAGCTCGACCAGCACCGCGACCTGCTTGCCGCTCTCGGCGGCGCGGATGAGGCTGGAGATGAACGGGCTGTCGCCGGAGGTGCGGTACAGGCTCTGCTTGATGCAGACCACCTTCGGGTCGGCGGCGGCGTCCTCGATGAACTTCTCAACGGAGCGCTCGAAGCTCTCGTAGGGGTGGTGCACCAGGATGTCGCCCGCACGGATCGCCGCGAAGATGTCGGCATCGCCCTCCTCGAGGCCCGGGGGCGCCAGCGCCGCCATCCGCGGCCAGTGCAGCTCGGGGAGGTCGAGGTCGGCCACCTCGTTCAGCGAGCCGTAGTCCACGAGCCCCTCGGTCTCGTAGATGTCGTCCTCGTCGATCTGCAGTTCCTCCATCAGGAACTTGAGGATGCGCGGGTTGGCGCCGGAACCGATCTCCAGGCGCACCACGCGCGCGAAGCGGCGCTCCTTGAGGAGGTGCTGCGTGGCCTCGAGCAGGTCCTCGGTGTCCTCGTTGTCGCGCTCGATCTCGGCGTTGCGGGTGACGCGGAACGGGAGGACCTTCAGGATCTCCATGCCGGGGAAGAGGTCATCGAGGTTGTGCTCCACGATCTCCTGCACCGGGGTGAAGTCGGACGTCCCCTCGAAGCGGTAGAGCCGCGACGGGATGTCGGGCACCTTGACGCGCGCAAAGAGCTGCTCGCTCTCGCCGGGGCGGCGCAGCATCACGCCGAGCGACACGCTCATGTTGCTGATGAACGGGAAGCGGTGGCCCGGGTCGACGGCAAGCGGCGTGAGGATCGGGAACAGGTTGCGCCGGAACCAGCGCTCGGCCTCGGCGCGCTGCGCCTCGCCGAGCTGCTCCCAGCGAAGGAGCCGCACGCCGTGGGGCGCAAGCGCGGGCATCACCCGGTCGCGGAAGACGATGGACTGGCGGTGCCCGAGCGTGGCCACGCGCGCGCGGATGCCGTCGAGCTGCTGCTGCGGCGTGAGCGCGTCGGGCACCGGGCCCGAGACGCCGGCCTCGAGCTGCCGGCGGATCACGCCGACGCGCTTCATGAAGAACTCGTCGAGGTTCGCCGAGTAGATGGCCAGGAAGCGCAGCCGCTCCAGGAGCGGGGTGCGCGGGTCGGCGGCCACGTCGAGCACGCGGGCGTTGAACTCGAGCCACTCGATGTCGCGGTTCAGGAAGCGGGCCGGGTCGTTCGCCTCCACGTTCAGCGGCGAACGGACCGACGCGCCCGCGGGTGCGCCGGCGGCGCCAGGGCTTCCGATGGCCGAGTCGCTCATCACGAGCCCCCTCCGAACGGGTTGGTGTAGGTGGCGGTGCAGCCCGGCGCCTCGCCGACGCTCACCGATTGCACGTGGACGCCGGGCGGGAGGTCGGATGCCAGGCGCGTCGCGATGAACTGCGCCACCAGCTCGGCGGTCGGGTTGACGCGGTCGAAGGGGGCCACCGCGTTCAGGTTGCGGTTGCGGAACCGCCCGACGATGCCGTCGAGCGAGCGCTCGAGCGCGTGGAAGTCCACGAGCAGCCCGTCGGCATCGAGGCTGGCCCCCGCCACGGTGGCCTCGACGCGCCAGTCGTGGCCGTGGACCTCCTCCTGGACGCCGGCCATCGAGATGGCATGCGCCGCGCTGAAGGTGCGCTCGATCCGGAGGAGGTACATAGCCCCGCAAGTATAGGAAGAGGCAAGTCGATTCCGATAGCCTTCCGCGTTCCATGCAGACCCCCGACGCCCCGCTCATGCTCTCCGTCTCCGGCGCCCGCGGCATCGTGGGCAAGACCATGACGCCCGAGGTGGCGGCCGCGTACGGCGGCGCGTTCGGCTCGTTCCTGAAGGCCACCACCCGGAAGGCGCGCCCGCGCGTCGTGGTTGGCCTCGACGGCCGGATCAGCGGCCCGCCGCTCGCCGCCGCCGCGATCGGCGGGCTCACCGCCACCGGCTGCGACGTGATCGACATCGGCGTGGCGATGACGCCGACCGTCGGCGTGATGATCGGCCACCACAAGGCCGAAGGCGGGCTCACCGTGACGGCGAGCCACAACCCGATCCAGTGGAACGGCATCAAGTGCCTCGACGGCGACGGCCTGGCGCCGCCGCCCGCGATCGCCAAGGAGATCGTCGACCGCTTCAAGGAGCGCCGCATCGACTGGTGCGCGCCGACGGCCACGGGCCGCGTGGAGCAGGACGGGAGCGCAGCGCGCGTACACGTGGACCGCGTGCTTGGGAACGTGGACGTGGCCGCGATCCGCGCAAAGAAATTCACCGTCGTCCTCGACAGCGTGAACGGCAGCGGCTGCGTGGGCGGGCGGATGCTCCTGGAGGAGCTCAGCTGCCGCGTGGAGCACATCTTCGGCGAGCCGACGGGCGTGTTCGGGCACACCCCCGAGCCGCTCGTCGAGAACCTGGTGGACCTCGCGAACGCCACACGCAACGCCAAGGGCGCGGCCTGCGGCTTTGCGCAGGACCCGGACGCCGACCGCCTCGCGATCGTCGACGAGACCAGCCGCTTCATCGGCGAGGAATGCACGCTGGTGCTCGCGGCGCTGCGCATGCTGCAGCGCACGGGTGGCGGCGCGCTCGCCGCGAACCTCTCCACGAGCCGGATGATCGACGACGTGGCCGCGCGATTCGCGGGTTCACGCGTCATCCGCACCGCGGTGGGCGAGGCGAACGTGGTGGCCGGCCTGCGCCCGGCGAACGGCATCCTCGGCGGCGAGGGCAACGGCGGCGTGATCTTCCCGCCGGTGTGCTGGGTGCGCGACTCGCTGAGCGCGATGGCGCTGGTGCTCGAACTCCTGGCGCACGAGGGCAAGCCCCTCTCGCAGCTGGTGGCCGCCCTGCCGCGCTACGCGATGGTCAAGCGCAAGATGGAGCTTGCGGCGGTGGGCGGCATGGCGGCCGTGGCGCCCGCGCTCGCCAAGGTGAAGGTGGCGTTCGCGAAGGAGCGCGTTAGCGACGTCGACGGCGTCCGCGTCGACTTCGCCGACGGCTGGGTGCACCTGCGCGCGAGCAACACCGAGCCGATCATGCGCGTGATCGCCGAGGCGGCGACGGAGGCGCGGGCGGACGAGCTGTGCGAGGTGTGCCGGCGCGCGGCGGGGGTGTGATCAGGGGACGGGGGGCGGAGGCGCCGCGGGCTGGACCGGAGACGGCGCGGGTGGCTGCTCCCGCTCGTACATGGCGAGCGTGGCCTGGAGTTCGGTCAGCATGGTCTTGCGCTGCTGCGCCTGTTCGGCGGGAGCGCCTGCGGGCGCCGCGGCGATCTGTGCGGTGAGCACCGCGATCGCCTCGCGCTGCACCTCGATGGCCTTCGCCTTGTCGCCAAGCTCCCAGCGGGCGCGGGCAAGGGTGTCGAGGACCGCACCATCCTTGCGCATCGTGAGCGCGACAGCGCGTTCGGCATAGGCGAGCAGCTGCTTCAGATTCCGCGCGGGAGAGTCGGCCGGGAGCTCGGTCAGGCCGCTCCAAGCGAGTTCGTTCCAGAAAGAGGCGGGCGCCGTGGCCAAGTCATCAGGGTTGGCGGCAGCCGCGAGTTGGAGCGCGAGAGCCCAGTCCTTCTTCGTCCGGGCATCCCCGAGGGGCTTCATCCGCTCGCGGAGAGCCGCGCGCTTGCGCTGCTCCTCCGCGCGCTTGCGCTCTTCCTCCGCGGCCTTGCTGGCGCGATCCTCCTGCCGCGCCGAGTCGACCTCGCGCACCATGATCAGCGCAGCGGTGCGCAAGTCACCTGTGAAGCGGGGGTCGGCGCGGACTTCAGCATCAAGAGCCTGGACGGCCTCGATGGAGTCATCGACTCGTGCCATGCGCTCGGCGAGCTGCGCCCGAACCCGTTCAACCTGCGCCATGCGTGCGCGGTACAGCGCGATGCGTTCGCGTGTCGGCACGGCGCTCCACAGGCGAAGGGTCTTGTCATTGCTCCCGCTGGCGAGCGTCGTGCCGTCGGGGCTGAAGGCAACGCTGGAGACAAAGCTCTCATGCCCGCGGAGTGGTTCGCCGAGCGGCTTGCCCGTCGCCGCGTCCCACAGGCGGATCGTCGTGTCCCAGCTCCCGCTGGCGAGCGTCGTGCCGTCGGGGCTGAAGGCGATGCTGGAGACAAAGTTCTCATGCCCGCGCAGTGGTTCGCCGAGCGGCTTGCCCGTCGCCGCGTCCCACAGGCGGATGGTCTTGTCCTCGCTCGCGCTGGCGATCGTCTTCCCGTCTGGGCTGAAGGCGACGCTGAGGACCCAGTCCTCATGCCCGCGGAGTGGTTCGCCGAGCGGCTTGCCCGTCGCCGCGTCCCACAGGTGGATCGTCTTGCCCCAGCTCCCGCTGGCGATCGTCTTGCCGTCGGGGCTGAAGGCGACGCTG
>VGXR01000018.1 GCA_016873255.1 Planctomycetota bacterium | reverse complement strand
CCGCGAAGGCCGCTGCCCCTGCTGCCCCGGCTGCGCCGGCTGCGCCCGCCGCCCCCGCCACGAAGTGAACCGGAAAGACGCATGCCCACCGACCTCCTGAAGAAGACCGGCATCGCGCGCGACGCGCGGCTCCTCGCCCGCAGCACCCGAACCGCAACCATGCTTGCCGAGGGCAAGGCCGTCGACAGCCTCGACCCGGCCACGGGCAAGGTCCTCGGGACCATCCGCCTCGAGTCGGCCAAGGACTACGACCGGGCGGTCAAGGCCGCGCAGGCGGTGCAGCACGAGTGGGCCATGCTGCCCGCCCCGAAGCGCGGCGAGATCGTGCGCCTGATCGGCGAGGCGTTCCGCGCGCGAAAGGCCGAGCTCGGCGAACTCGTCACGCGCGAGATGGGCAAGATCTACCCAGAGGGCCTCGGCGAGGTCCAGGAGTGCATCGACATCGCCGACTTCGCCGTCGGCCTGTCGCGCCAGCTCTACGGCCTCACCATGCACTCCGAGCGCGGCCGCCACCGCATGTACGAGCAGTGGCATCCGCTCGGCACCGTGGGCGTCATCACCGCCTTCAACTTCCCGGCCGCCGTGTGGGCGTGGAACGCGATGATCGCCGCCGTCTGCGGCGACACGATGGTGTGGAAGCCGTCGCTCGTCACGCCGCTCACCGCGATCGCGATGAACAAGGTCGCGCAGGACGTGATGCGCGCGCAGGACGTGTTCGCGCCGTCGAAGGGCAAGGCCGAGGACGTCTTCGGACTGGTCATCGGCAGCGATGCCGAGGTCGGCGAGACCATGCTCGCCGACCGCAGGCTGCCGCTCATCAGCGCCACCGGCAGCACGCGGATGGGCCGCCGCGTGGCCGAGGTCGTGGGCAAGCGCCTCGGGCGCACGCTGCTCGAGCTCGGCGGCAACAACGCGATCATCGTGATGCCGGATGCGGACATCGACCTCGTGGTCCGAGCGGTGCTCTTCGGCGCGGTCGGCACCGCGGGCCAGCGCTGCACGAGCACGCGCCGCCTCCTCGTCCACCGGTCGATGGTCGACGACCTCTGCAAGCGCCTCGTGAAGGCGTACCGCTCGGTGCCGATCGGCGACCCGATGCGCAAGGGCACCCTGATGGGCCCGCTCATCAACGCGCGGGCCGTCGAGGGCATGCGTTCGGCCATCGAGCAGGCCGAGCGAGACGGCTGCACGGTGCTCGCCGGCGGCCGCAGGGGCATCGACCGCTTCAGGGGCAAGGCCGGCAACTTCGTCGAGCCGACGCTCATCCGCGTCCCCAGGGGGAAGGTGCCAGCGATCTGCTGCGAGGAGACCTTCGCGCCGATCCTCTACGCCATCCCGGTCGACTCGCTCGACCACGCGATGGCGGTCAACAACGGCGTCGACCAGGGCCTCTCGAGCGCGATCTTCACCGACAGCGTGCGCGCGGCCGAGCGCTTCCTCAGCCACGAGGGAAGCGACTGCGGCATCGCGAACGTCAACATCGGCACCAGCGGCGCCGAGATCGGCGGCGCGTTCGGCGGCGAGAAGGACACCGGCGGCGGCCGCGAGTCGGGCAGCGACAGCTGGAAGCAGTACATGCGCCGCCAGACCTGCACCGTCAACTGGTCGAAGGACCTGCCGCTCGCCCAGGGCATCGTCTTCGGCTGACCTGCACGCACGCGAGGACGAACGAGGACCTGCCATGCCGCTCGACCGCAACCAGCTCGCGATGCGCGCCGCGAAGGAACTCCGCGACGGGTTCTACGTCAACCTGGGGATCGGCATCCCCACGCTCGTGGCGAACTACGTGCCCGCGGGCACGACGGTGTGGCTCCAGTCGGAGAATGGCCTGCTCGGCATGGGGCCGTTCCCCAGGGAGGCCGACGTCGACGCCGACCTCATCAACGCCGGCAAGCAGACGGTCACGGCGGTCAAGGGCGCCAGCTTCTTCTCCAGCGCCGACAGCTTCGCGATGATCCGCGGCGGGCACATCGACCTCGCGATCCTGGGCGCCATGGAGGTGAGCCAGAACGGCGACCTCGCCAACTGGATGATCCCGGGCAAGCTCGTCAAGGGCATGGGCGGCGCGATGGACCTCGTCGCCGGCGTGCGCCGCGTGGTGGTGGTCATGGAGCACTGCAACAAGAAGGGCGAGAGCAAGTTCATCCCCGAATGCACCCTGCCCCTCACCGGCCGCCGCTGCGTGCACATGCTCATCACCGACCTCGCCGCGTTCGAGCTCGACCGCGAGGCGGGGCTCTTCCGCCTCATCGAGACCGCGCCGGGCGTGACGGTGGACGAGGTGAAGGCGAGGACGGCCGCGAGGATCCTCGTCGACCGGCCCGTCGCCCCGATGTCCCTCTGAAATCCGTTCCTGGTTCGCTTGGCACCAATTGTCTTCTCCAGAGAAATCGGCGGAGGGGCGTTGAAGACGGGTGGGCAATCGACGGGTCGCGATGGTTCCGGCGGTGGCCGCGCCCCCCATTCGACCGCCTGTTGAGACTCGACGGCCGGTGTCCGACCCCCTCCCGCCGTTCGTCGTCCCGAGCCGACAGCGAACGGTGGTGGCCTCATCAAGCGAGTTGTTGCACGCCCCGGCCGCGGGCTCCTCGCCGCAGATGCGCCCGTCGCGTGCAACGTGTCCGAGCGACTGAGGCCACCGCCGGTCGCCGAGGCGTCCAGGCCCGGCGCACCGCGCACCGCGAGCGCAACCGTCCCCACCGCCGTTCGCCGACGCGTCAACACACGCCGCGCACCGCGCATCAGCCCACCCACCCGATTTCTCAAGAGAAGTCAATTGGTGCCAAACGAACCCGGAACGGATGTCCATGCACAACGCCCCGCGGGTCACGCGGGGCGTCGTGTCACGGAAGATGGACCCTCCGGCAGTGGCTCAGAACTCCTTCAGGCGATGCTGCATCTGCGCCTTGAGGCGCGCGAGGATGCTCGAGTGCATCTGGCTGACGCGGCTCTCGGAGAGGTCGAGCGTGAGCCCGATCTCCTTCATCGTCATCTCCTCGTAGTAGTAGAGGATCACGATCAGCCGCTCCGCGCGCGACAGGCCCTTGGTGATCAGCGTCTGCAGGTCGCCGCGCTGCACCAGCTCGGCGGGGTTCGGCTGGCGCACGTCCTCGATGACGTCCACCTCGCGGACCTCGCGGCTCGAGTCGCTCTCGAACGCCTTGCGGTCGAGGCTGACGACGCCGACCGGCCGCGAGTCCTTGGAGAGCTTGTCGTACTCCGCACCGCTCACGTTCATGCGGGCGGAGACCTCGTCCTCGGTCGGCTTGCGGCCGTGGGTCAGCTCGAACTCCTTGCGGACCTTCTCCACCTTGGCGGTGCGGCTGCGGACGAGGCGCGGCACCCAGTCCATGCTCCGCAGCTCGTCGAAGATCGCGCCGCGGATGCGGGGCGCGCAATAGGTCTCGAACTTGACGCCGCGCGCGGGGTCGAACGCGTCCACGGCGTCCTTCAGGCCGAAGAACCCGGCGCTGATCAGGTCGTTCACGTCGACCTCGCTGGGCAGGCGCGTGTGCATCCGCTCGGCGGTGAAGCGCACCACCTCGTGGTAGCGCTCGATCAGCTTGTTGCGGATGTCCTGCGCGCGGGCGGTGTCGTTGCGCTCGCGGGCGGCCTGGAAGGCCGTCCACAGCGCGTCCGGTGCGCTTGGCTGGCGGACCGGAGCGTTGACCTCGATCACCCGCGACGGCGAACGCGCGGGCGAGGCGGGCAACCGGGGTGGCTGCACGCGATTCGTCTGCGCCCGTGCAGGCGCAGGCGACAGCGTCGCCACCGCGCGCTTGGCCGAGCCCTTGGCCTTGGCAAGCGCCCGGGCGACCAAGGACGGCTTGGCAGGTGACGATGGCTTGGCCCGCCCCGCAGATGCACGCCCAGGCGATGCATGGGCAGCAGTGGCACGCGCCGAAGTGGCACGCGCCGAAGTGGCACGCGCCGAGGTGGCACGCGCCGAGGTAGCACACGCTGGTGCGGTGACAGACGTTCGCTTCGATGCACGGGACTGCGTCTGCCGTGACGCCGCCCGCACGTTGCTCTTCGGCATCGGTCGCTCCTTGACCTTCGTGAAGAGAGTGCTCGGGAAAGCACGCTTCGGATTGACAGGCGGATCCCCGCCTGCCGATCCAGGGATGAAGGAAGGTTGCGGCCCGAGGGCCATGGCCTCCCGTTGTGGACCCGCAACATCCTTGTCGCGGGGTGCCGAGCGCCATCGATCCATGACGGTCGCTGCGGCGTGTCCAATATAACAGCCACCCACAACTGTTCGCAAGCCCCTTTGTCACCCGGATTCGAAATTTTTTACCTGGCCACGACGCCCCCGAGCGCTGCCACGCCGGCGACCGCCGCCGCCGCCGACTGCGCCCAGCGGACGCCGAGCCGTGCTGCCAGTGCGGGCAGCAGCCCCCCGCTCACAGGAACAAGATCCGCGTCGCAGCCGGCCAGCCGCGCCTCGACTCCGCGGATCGCGCGGGCCGCGGGGCTGCTCCCCGCATGCACCAGGAGCGGGACCCGCGCACGCACGCTCGCGGGCACCGACGGGTCGCTTGGCACGGAGCCAACGCACTCGACCTCGACGCCGACGTGCGCGCGTGCCGCCGACGCGAGCCGCTGCATCGAATCGGCTCCTTCGCGCGCATCGCGGCACATGGTCGACGCACATGCCCAACCATGCGCGCCTCGATGCGCATGACGTGCGCACGCCTTCGCGAATCCGTACGCATCCGCAAGCGAGGTGGGCTCGGGCGTCGCCACAAGGAGCAGTCGATCGGCGCTCGCCGCGATGTCGAGCGTTCCCGGCCCGATGCCGGCACCGAGATCGACGACCACCAGCTGCACGTGCGCCGACACGCGAGCGAGCCCCTCGAGCAACCGCTCGCGCCGGGCAGCATCGAGATCCGCCATGCGCGCAAGGCCGGAGGCGCCGGGAAGGAGCCACAGGCGCGGCCCGAGCGTCACGAAGCACTCCGCGAGGCGCGCGCGCCCCGCCAGCCAGTCCGCTGCGGTGCGCGGCGCACGGACGCCGCAGAGGAGGTCAAGGTTCGCAAGCCCGAGGTCTGCATCCACGAGCGCCGTCCGCACGCCCCGCTCCGCGGCCGCCATCGCGATGCCGAGCGCCACCGTGCTCTTGCCGACGCCTCCCTTGCCGCTGGCGACCGCGATCGTCCGCGCAAGGCGCGCGGGCGCCGCCGATGCCACGGCAGGCGACGCACCCGCGCTGCCCGTCGCGGCGGACATCGCCGCGACCCGCGCGCGAAGGCGATCGGCCTGTCCGTCGATCACGCGCCCGCGCCCCCGACAAGGCGCTCGGCGAAGGCGCGCGCGTCGGCACGCTCGAGATCGTCGGGCACTTCCTGTCCCGTGGTGAACCAGCTCGCCGGAATGCCGCCGAGGCGGACGGCGCCGACGAGCGCCCCCAGCCCCTCGCTCTCGTCGAGCTTGGACAGCACCACGCGCGTCGGGCGCACCCGCGCGAACGCCGTCGATGCCTCCTCGAGCGCCTGCGCGCCCGCCGTGCCCGGGAGCACCAGGTGCGTCTCGTCGGCACGCACCGCCTCCACGAGGTCGGCGACCTCTGCGATGCGCGCGGCATCGCGGTGCCCGCGCCCGGGCGTGTCGACGAGCACGACGTCGCACTCGGCGAGCGCCTCGAGCGCCGACAGCGCCGACGCGCGGCCGTCAGCCGCGCGGACCGGCGCATCGATGATGCGTGCGTAGGTGCGCAGCTGCTCGAACGCGCCGACGCGGAACGCATCGGCGGCGATGAGCCCCACCCGCAGGCCGCGCTGCATGCGCCAGCCCGCCGCGACCTTCGCCAAGGTCGTCGTCTTGCCGACCCCCGTCGGCCCGGCGAGCGCAACCACCCATGGGCGCCCGGCGGCCCCGCGCCGGAACGGCTCGTGCGCCGCGGACGTGGGCAGGAGCGAAGCGACCGCGCCGACCGCCGCCGCACGCATGACCGCCTCGATCTCCTCGAGGTCCGCGCCGCGGACCTCGGACGCCACGCGGTCGAGCACATGGATCACGAGCGGCTCGGGCAGCGCCTGGGCTCGAAGCCGGGCGCCGAGCCGCGCCAGCACGGCCGGTGCGGCCGCACCGGCGGCTCCCGCGGCCGACGCTGTCCGCCCTGCCTCGTCCGCCGCGATCCGCGCTGCCACCACCGCACGGGCCAGCGCCTCGCGCGCCGCACGCCGCGCCCGAAGGCACGGCACGGGCGGCTCGACCACCGCCTCGAACCCGCTCCGCGCGCCGCTGCCGGGCGCACACCGCCCCGCGCGCACGATGCGAACCGATGCGCCGTGGCCGCGGTGCGCCGCGGCGACCGCCTCCTCGAGGGTGTCCGCCACGTAACGAACCCTGCTCATGCCGCCACCTCCGTGGGTGCGGCATCGAGGGTCGCCTCCGCGACGCGCTCCACCTCGATGCCGCGGACAAGTTCATCGAACGCCAGCACGGCGCAGCCCGGGATGTGCGGCGCGAGCAGGCGCGCGAGTGCCGCGCGCGCGCCGCGGGATGCCACGACCACCACCGGAAGCCCGGCCTCGGCCAGCGGACGGGCGGCCGCAGCCACCGCACGCACGACGCGACCGGCCTCGGCGGCGGGCATGTCGATCGACAGCTCGCCGTCGGAGCAGCGCACCGCACCCGCCACGAGCGCATCGAGCGCACCGCCGGCCACCACGCACGCGAGCACCGAGCGGCCGTGCTCGTCCGCGCGGGCATGCTGCTGGCAGATGGTCCTGCGGAGCGCCATGCGCGCGGCCTCGGCCAGGCCGTGCGGATCGCGCACCCGCTGCGCCGCGTCGGCCACCGACTCGAGCACGGCCTCGAGGTCACGCACCGGCACGCGCTCGCGCAGCAGGAGCTGCATGACGCGCTGCAGCTCGCCCGGGCGGATGCAGGCAGGGACGGTGTCCTGCACGAGCCGCGGCGCGCGCCGCGAGAGTTCCTGCAGGAGGTCGGAGACGTGCTCGCGCGTCAGGAGCTCGTCGGCGTGCCGTCGCACGAGCGTGGCGAAGTGCGCGCCGAGCACCGCCTCGGGGCTTGCCACGGCGCAGCCGAGCTCCTCCGCACGCGCCCGCGTCGCGGGCGTGACCCAGATCGCATCGAGCCCGAAGGCCGGCTCGCGGGTCGGCGTTCCCGGCAGCGAGGGCATGCGACCGTCGCCGGGCATCGCAAGCAGCTCGCCCAGCCGGAGCTCGCCCTCCCCGACGGTGGCGCCGCGCACCTTGATCCGGTAGCCGCCCCAGGCAAGCGATCGCTCGTCGCGCAGCCGCACCGGCGGCACCACGATCCCGAGGTCCTGCGCGACCTGCCGGCGCACCGCCTCGATCCTCCGCAGGACGGGCGACGACTCGCCGGCGCGCACGAGGTCAACGAGGCCCGCTCCGACCTCGACCTCGAGCGGCTCCACCGCGAGCAATGCACCCATCTCCGCCGCACGCCGCTCCACGGCCGGCTCGACCAGCGCAGCGCGTCGCGACGGCGCGGCATCCGCGCGCGCACGCGGGTTTCCGCCGCCTGCCGCGCCGGCGCGACCCGCCGCACGCGATGCCAGCATCGCCGCCGCGGCCGCGATCGCAGCGCCCGCAAGGAGCGGCGCGCCCGGGAGCGGCGTCAGCGCAAGCACCGCCATGAATCCCGCGAGCGCCCACAGAATCCTCGGCGCACCGACCAGCTGCGCGGGGACCTCCTCGCCGAGCGTGCGCCCGCGCCCGGCGCGCGTCACCACGAACCCCGACGCCACCGCGATCAGGAACGCCGGGATCTGCGCAGCAAGCCCGTCGCCGATGGTGAGCACGGTGATCGCACGCGCGGTCTCGGCGAAGGTCCACCCCTTCTGCAGCATGCCGACGGCGAGGCCGCCCGCCATGTTGACGGCGGTGATGACGAGGCCTGCCACCGCATCGCCGCGCACGAACCGGCTGGCACCGTCCATGGCGCCGAAGAAGTCCGCCTCGCGCGCCAGGTCATCCCTGCGCCGGCGCGCCTCCGCGGCGTCGATCGTGCCGGCGGACACGTCCGCGTCGATCGCCATCTGCCGGCCCGGCAGCGCATCGAGCGCGAAGCGCGCAGCCACCTCGGCCATGCGCGAGGCTCCCTTGGTGATCACCACGAACTGCACCACCACGAGGATGGCGAACACCACCGCGCCGACGACGATGCTGTCGCCCGCCACCATGCGGCCGAACGACTCGATGAAGCGCCCTGCCACGCCTTCCACGCCCTCCGGCGTCGGCGCGTCGGCGCCCAGGATGAGCCGCGTCGACGCCACGTTGATCACCAGCCGGAACAGCGTGGTGCCGAGGAGGAGCGCCGGGAACACGCTGAAGTCGAGCGGACCGCGCATGGTGGAGGCGCGCACGAGCACCAGCGCCGCCAGCGCGAAGTTGAGCGCCACCAGGAGATCCATGGCGAACGCATTGAGCGGCGCCACCAGCACCACCACCATGCCCAGCATCGCCGCTGGCAGGACCGCGCCCCGGTTGCGCGCCACGAACGAGAGCGATGCGTCAAGCGGCCCGGCCATGGAGTTCCCTTCCGCGGGCGACGCCCGCGTTCCGTTGAGCCGCACGGAGGCGGCGCGACCGCAGCGCGGGGTCGCCGTCCGTGCGTCGCAGTTCCTCGCGCGCCTCCTCGGGCGACATGCGCGTGCCACGCTCCCAGCGCCAGCGCGCGAGCGCCACGTCGGCCAAGGCCACGGCCACGCACGCGGCCACGGCCGCCAGCACCGTGTCGAGCACCACGGTCGAGGCCGCGCCGAGCGCGTCCTGGAGCGGCATGGCAGGGATCGCCGCAAGCCGCGGCCATCCGGCGGCCACCGCGAGCGTCGCCGCGGCGACGCCCGCGGCGGCCCACGCAAGCCGACCGCTCGCGCCGCCGCCGGCCCCGCGGGCCGGGTTGCGAGCACCGCCCCATCCCTGCACCCACCGGAGCCGCCCGCCCGTCTGCACGAGGGCACCGAGCACCGCGCCGAGGGCGCCGCCCGCAAGCGGCAGCGCGCACGCCGCGGCCACGCCGATCACCAGCGAGCGCACTTCCCCCCCGCCGTCGAGCGGGGCGGTGGATCCGGCGCCTGACATCCCGTCGCGCACCACGCCGAGCAGGCACACGGGCATCCCCGCCGCCCATGCGCCGAATGCACCGCCGACAAGCGCCCCTGCCGCGATCGGCGCGCGCCGAACCGGCATGCCGCGCTCGGCACGGATGCGCTCGATGCGCCGCTCGCCCGATGCGACGGTGCGCTCATCGCTCATGCCGCACCGCCCTTCACCAGCGCGTGGGCGGCATCGAGCATGGCGGACACCGCGCCCGACATGGCCGACTGCATGGCCGCGGCCCCGGCAAGCAGGGCAAGCAGCGCCACCGCGAACCGAAGCGGAAACCCGAACGCAAGGGGTGCCATTCCCGGCACGCTGCGCGCCACCAGCCCCGATACCAGCGACTCGGCGAGGAGCACCGCGGTCACCGGAAGCGCCACGCGGAACGCAAGCTCGCACGAGGCGAGCAGCGCGCCGGTCACGACGCCCAGCACGCCGAGGCCCGGTGCCCACGCGCCAAGGGCCACGTAGTCGAAGCTCCGCGCCGCCGACAGCGCCACCGCGTCGAGCCCGCCGGCCCACACGAAGCATGCGGTGCCGAGCACGCCGAGGAGGCGCGCGAACGCATCGCCCTCGTCACCCTCCGTGCCGTCGTAGAGCTGGCCGAAGCCCGTTCCCGCCTGCATGCCGACCATGGCGCCCGCGGCACCGAACGCGGCCACGGGCAGCATCGACACCGTCCCGATCACGGCCCCGAGGGCGAACTCGAGCGCTGCCGCAGGCAGCAGCCGCCACGGTTCCGCCACCGCGGCCTCCGGGACGCCGGACCCCGCGATCGCCGGCATCGCCGCAGCCGCAAGCACGAAGGCAATCGCCAGCCGCACCCGGACCGGCAGCGCGGCGCCGGCCACGACCGGCGCGAAGGTCGCCACGCCCGCCACGCGGCAGGTCGCGAGCGAGAGCGCCAGCACGGCACCCGCGTCCATCATGGCACCCCCGCAAAGAGCTGCTGCGCGAAGGACACCAGCTTCGACACCATCCAGCCGGCAAGCACCAGCACCGCCAGCCCGCACGCCACCAGCTTGGGCACCGCCGACACGGCCTGGTCCTGCACCTGCGTGGCCGCCTGCGCGACCGCCGTCAGCAGGCCGACCACCACCGCCACCAGCAGCACGGGGGCCGCCACCACCAGCGCGGTGAGGATGGCGGACTGCACCAGGTCGACGGGGGCATCCATGGTCAGGCCACCGCCGCCACGCCGGCGAGGAGCGACCCTGCCACCAGGGTCCATCCGTCGGCAAGCACGAAGAGAAGGAGCTTGAACGGCATCGAGACCATGGTGGGCGGCACCATGAACATCCCGAGGCTGACGAGGATCCCCGCCACGACGAGGTCCACCACCACGAAGGGCAGGAGGATGCGGAACCCGATCAGGAACGCGGTCTTCAGCTCGCTGAGGACGAACGCAGGGACGAGCGTCGCCATGTCGACGTCCGCGCGGGTGAGGCGCGCGGGATCGCTCGTGTCGACGCCGCGCCGCTCGAGCAGCATGTACACGGTGTTCCAGTTCCCGCAGGCATCGATCTGCGCGAACATGAAGTCCCGCAGCGGCTGCCGGGCGCCCTGCCATGCCTCCTCGGTGCTCGCCATGCGGCCGTCCATGTACGGCTTGATGCCCGCATCCCACGCGCGCGTGAGGGTCGGCGACATCGCCGCGAAGGTGAGCAGGATCGACAGCCCCACCACCACCTGCGTGGGCGGCATGGCCTGCGCGCCGATCGCCTGGCGGAGCAGCCCGAGCACCACCACGACGCGCGTGAAGCACGTGCAGAGCATCAGGATGGCCGGCGCCAGCGACAGCACCGAGAGCAGCACGATCAGGTCGACCGCGCCCTTGAAGCCCGCGCCCGCGGGGAGCGCATCCGCGGCACCTGCCACCACCGACACCGGATCGATGCCTTCGCCCCCGTTCATGCCGCACCGTCCTTGCCGCGCCGCAGGTCGATGGTCCGCTCGGCAGGCGCAGGGACTTCGGCCGCGGCACCGGGGCGCATGCGACCGAGCACCGAGTCGATGTCGGCCGCATCGGAGAGCTCGCACAGCGTTCGCAGGCCATCGCGCCCCTGCTGCACCAGCAGCACGCGCGGGCCGAAGCGAACCACCAGCACATGCTGGCCGCGGCCGACGCCGTGGCGCGCGAGCACCTCGAAGGCGCCGCCCTGCAGGCGCGGGGCAAGCCCGCTGCGCCGAACCCACCACTGCGCGGCGAGGGCGAGGCCCACGACGACCACCAGCGCACCCACGAGCCGCACCACCTCGCCCGTCGCGCTGCCGGATGCCGCGGGCAACGGCGCGCCGAGGGGCTGCCCCTCGGATGACGCCTGCGCAAGCAGCGCACCGGCAGATGCCATGCGCGAGCACCACGCGGCCGCCACCGCCACCGCGACGCATGCAAGGCGCGCACGCACGGCACGGCGACGCGACCAGGTCCGAACGCGCGCAGCGCGGTCGTCGATTGCAAACGGGTCGTGCAGTCCTGGCGTTCCGGCGGTGGCCATCCGTGGCTCCACCTCGGTCATCGGCCGCCGATCGGCAATTCCTGCAGGATTGGCGCAGGACCTGCGCCCCGGCGGCCTACCGCGGCCGGACGTCGACCAGGGTCAGCGCCCCACGCTCTGCGGTGAGCCCCACCTCGCGGGCGGCGCCGCCGGGAACGGGGTCGCCGTCGGCCTGCAGTGCGACCGGCCGATCGAACCGCACGTTCCAGGCGGCAGCACGGCCGTGCGCGGCGCCCGCGACGGCCCCCGGGGCCGCCGCCAGCCGGACCGCCCACCCGACCATCCCGAGCCATCCGTCGGCATCAAGCACCACGGCATCGAGCATGCCGTCGGCCGGGTCCGCGCCCCTGGCCGGGTCCATGCGCATGGCGTACTGGCGCGCGTTCGCCACCACCAGCTGCCCACGGCCGCGGAGGCGGACGCCGCCGGCGCCATCGGCCTCGAAGGCGGCCGGGTGCCACCGACGGCACGTCCGGATGATCGGCCCGAGGTAGGACGCGTGCGAGATCGGCCCACGGCGGTTGGCCGCCACATCGGCCACGACGTCCGCGTCCAGGCCGGCCGACACCATCACCACGAAGACGTGATCGGCGGTCCCGGCCCGGCGCAGCACGCCGAGGTCGCACGGACGGACTCGGTTTCGGACGAGCGCCTCGGCGATGGTCACGCGCGGCCGGAGGAACCCGAACTCGCGCGCGGCCAGGTTCTCCGTGCCGACCGGCACGATGGCGAGCGGCACCGATGTCCCGCGCAGCCGAGCGGCCACCGACCGGACCGTCCCGTCGCCGCCGACGGCCACGACTCCGCGGCTGCCGGCGCACGCCGAGCGCCACGCCTCCGCGGACGCATCGAGGGACAGCCGCTCGGGCACGAGGCCGGCTGCGCACAGCTGGCGCTCGCAGTCCGCGACGGCACGGACCGCACGGCCGCGGCCGGACGCCTGGTTTGCAACGACGAGCACGCGCATGGGGCGGGAAGCCTACGGCCCCGGGATGCGTCCGGAAACGACTACCATCCGAGGGATGCGAACCTCCTTGCTCGCCGCTTTCCTGGCCGTGGCCGCGCTCGCGGCCGGGGCCAGCGCGCAGCAGGAGTTCAAGCTCGACGAGAACGATCGGTGGAAGGAGCTCGACGCGCCGGCACCGGGGTCGCCGGCGGCGGTGGTGCGCATGGCGCGCCTCGCGCTGGCCAGCGGCGAGCCGAAGCGGGCGCTCGCGCTCATGGACGCGTGGCTCGAGCGCTTTCCCTCGGACCCTCTCCGCCCGGAGGCGCTCCTCACTCGCGCCGACGCGAAGCTCGCCCTCAAGGAGGAGTTCGACGCCCTCTTCGACCTCGAGGACATCGCCCGCAAGCACCCCTACAGCGCCGCGTTCATCCCCGCGCTCGAGCGCGAGTTCGAGATCGCGCGCATGTACGCGGGCGGCCTGCGGCGGAAGTTCTGGGGCACCTTCCGGTGGGTGAACACCGACGAGGATGCGCAGGAGATCCTCATCCGCATCCAGGAACGCCTGCCGGGAAGCGCGCTCGCAGAGAAGGCCGGCATGGCGCTCGCCGACTTCTACTACGACCGGCGCGACATGGCGCTGGCGGCGGACGCCTACGACCTGTTCGTGCAGAACTACCCGCGCTCGCTGCAGGCGGACAAGGCACGCCTGCGGCTGATCGCGTCCCACTGCGCGGGGTACAAGGGGCCGGAGTTCGACTCCAAGGGCCTTCTCGAGGCGTCCGGCAAGCTGCGCGAGCTGCAGGCGCTCGAGCCGCAGCTTGCCAAGCAGGTGGGCGCGGACGCCATCCTGCTCCGGATCTACGAGAGCGAGGCCGAGAAGCGCCTCACCACGGCCAACTGGTACTGGCAGACCAACGATCCCATCAGCGCCGAACGGGAGATCCGCGCGCTCGTGAAGAAGTATCCGCGGTCCGTCGCCACCGTGCAGGCCCTGCGCGCCGTGGACCAGGTGCTCGCGCAGCTGCCGGAGAGCGTGCGCAAGCAGGCCCCGGACTACGCCGCGATCCGCGCCGGGCTCATTCGGGGCTCGAGCGATGCCGCCACGAAGGGGCCAGGCCCCGAGCAGATGCTCGAGGGCGCAATCAAGGTCGAGGAGCGGATCACCGCCGAGAGCGCGGCGACCGCGCCCCCCGCTGCGCCGCCGCAGTCGGCGGAGCCTGCGCCCGCGCCATCGCCCGCACCGACGCCCGCACCGACGCCGGCACCCGCACCCGCTCCGTCGCCGGCGCCCGCACCCGCTCCGGCGCCCGCACCCGCTCCGTCACCCGCCCCCGCTCCGTCGCCCGCCCCCGCTCCGTCACCGGCCCCCTGACCCATGCGCGTCCCCATCCACGGCCTCCTGTCCATCGCCATCGCCGCCGCGGCACTCGCATCGGCCGGATGTGAATCCGCGCCCGTCGCGGGCGGCGGCTACGAGATGCGCAACCGGTTCCCGGCCGAGTACCGCACCATCGCCATCACGCTGTTCAAGAACGACACCTACGACCGACCGCTTTCGGGCGAGCTGACCGAGGCCATCATCAAGGAGGTGCAGGCGGTCACGCCGTACCACCTCTCCTCGGAGGCGCGCGCCGACACCATCCTGCGGGGCACGGTCCGCAGCCGCACGCTGCGCGAGCTCTCCAAGAGCCGCAGCACCGGCCTGAGCGAGGAGGTCCAGTACGAGGTCGTCATCGACTGGGAGTGGGTCGACCAGCGCACCGGCAAGGTCATCGTGGCCCGCAACGGCTTCTCGGGGAGCGCCCTCTTCGTGCCCAGTCGCCCGTCGTCCGAGCCCACGGAGATCGGTCGCCTCGCGGTGGTCCAGAACCTGTCCACGGACATCGTGGCAAACATGCAGGGAAACTGGTGAAGCACCCCGAACGGGCCGATGCTGCATAAGGTTCCCGAGTCACCCATGAACCACCCCACCAGCCCATCCGGCGCACTGGTCCCCGTCGACACGCGATTCGCGGCCGAGGATCCGCGCGGCCGGGACCAGCGTCCCGAGGGCCGTGGCGGGCCGCAGGCGCCGCCCCCGCGCCGCGGCGGCGCGTTGACGTGGTTCATGCTCCTGGCACTCCTCGGGCTGATGGTGGTCGTGCTCACCACCGGCAGCACCGGCGGCGCCAAGGTGTCGTGGCAGCAGCTCGTCACCTACGCCAAGGAAGGCAAGCTGCAGGGCCCGGTCGAGATCACCGACAGCCAGGCCGTCGCGCGCCTCAAGCCGGGCAGCGTGCCGGGCCTCACCGACGACAAGAACCCCACCCCCGTGTCGGTGTCGATCGACCCGCGTGCGATGGACACCTATTACGCCGAGCTGCGCAAGGAAGGCATCGACCACGTGGTGAACGTGGGCAGCTCGTTCATGGGGCAGCTCTTCCTGACGGTGATCGGCCCGATCCTGCTGATCGGCGGCATGATCTTCTTCCTGAGCCGCTCGATGCGCGGCGCCGGCGGCGGCCCGGGCGGCATGCTCGGCAGCTTCGGCAAGAGCCGCCACCGCGTGCAGACCAAGGAGAGCGTGAACGTCACCTTCGCCGACGTCGCCGGCATCGACGAGGCGAAGGAAGAGGTGACGGAGCTCGTCGAGTTCCTCAAGAATCCCAAGCGCTTCCAGAAGCTCGGCGGGCGCATCCCGCGCGGCGTGCTGCTCGAGGGCCCGCCCGGATGCGGCAAGACGCTCCTCGCCAAGGCCATCGCCGGCGAGGCGGACGTGCCCTTCTTCTCGATCTCGGGCTCCGACTTCGTGGAGATGTTCGTCGGCGTCGGCGCAAGCCGCGTGCGCGACCTCTTCAAGCAGGCGAAGGAGAACTCGCCCTGCATCATCTTCCTCGACGAGATCGACGCCGTCGGGCGTCGCCGCGGCGGCGGGTTCAACACCGGCGGCCACGACGAGCGCGAGCAGACGCTCAACGCGATCCTCGTGGAGATGGACGGCTTCGAGGCGAGCGACCAGGTCATCGTGATCGCGGCCACCAACCGAGCCGACGTGCTCGACCCCGCGCTCACCCGCCCGGGGCGCTTCGACCGCGTGGTCGGCGTCAGCCTGCCCGACGTGGCGGGCCGCCGGCAGATCCTGGGCGTCCACATCAGGAAGATCAAGACCGCGCCCGACGTCGACCTCGACCGGCTCGCGCGCGCCACGCCGATGTTCAGCGGCGCCGACCTCGCGGCGCTGATCAACGAGGCCGCCATCATCGCCACCATGGCCGACAAGGAGCTGGTGGAGATGGCCGACCTCGAGGAGGCGCGCGACAAGGTGCGCTGGGGCCGCGCCAAGAAGAGCCGCAAGATCGAGGAGCAGGAGCGCGTCGCCACCGCCTACCACGAGGCCGGCCACGCCGTGGTGCAGGTCCTCTGCCCCGACGCGGACCCGCTGCACAAGGTCACCATCATCCCGCGCGGCCAGGCCCTGGGCGTGACGTTCAGCCTGCCGGAGAAGGACCGCTACGGCTACGGGCGCAAGTACTGCGAGGCCACCATGAAGGTGCTCTGCGCGGGACGCATCGCCGAGAGCCGCAAGACCGGAGACACCTCGAGCGGCGCGGGCATGGACATCCGCATGGTCACCCGGCTCGCGCGCGCGATGGTGCTCGAGTGGGGCATGAGCGACCGCCTCGGCTTCGTCAACTACAAGGGCGAGGACAGCCGCGAGATGTTCGTGCCGGACAAGGACTACTCCCCGGACACCGCGCAGCTCATCGACGAGGAGGTCCGCCGACTCGCCGACGGCGCATACGACGCGGCCAACCGGCTCGTGGATACCCACTGGCAGGCAGTGGTGGCCGTCGCGGAGGCGCTCCTCAAGCACGAGACGCTCTCGCGCGACGACGTCGAGCGCCTCATGCGCGGCGAGCAGGTCTCCAAGCCCACGGTCGCCGACCTGCTCGGCGCCGAGGCGGCGCGATCGACGCCCGCCGCGGTGCCCGCGAAGCGCGCGGACGACGGCCCAGCCCCCGCCGGGGCGATGCCCTCGCCCGCCTAAGTCCGTTCCCGCTTACTTTGGCACCAGTTTCCTGCGCCGGATGGATCGCGGCGGGCCTCGCCTCCGCGCCGTCCCGGCGGCCGCTCACTCGCCCTCGCCGAGCGTCCGCTTCCTGCGCAGCACGTGGTGGTACCGCTGCGCGAACCGGTGCGCCTCGTCGCGGATCGCCTGGCACAGGCGAAGCCCCGCGTTGTTGCGTGCGAGGCGGATCGGCTCGCTCTCGCGCTGCACGAAGATCAGCTCCTCCTTCTTCGCGAGGCTGATGACCATCGGCGGCTGCACCGAGAGCTCCGCGAACGCCTCGAGCGCCGCGTGCAGCTGGCCGAGTCCGCCGTCGATGAGGATGACGTCGGGGAACAGCTCCGAACCCGACCCCGCCTCGCGGTAGCGGCGGCTGACGGCCTCGCGGATCGAGCGGTAGTCGTCGTTGTCCGCGGTCTCGATGCGGTAGCGGCGGTACGCGTCCTTGAACGGCCGGCCGTCGATGAAGCACACCTTGCTCGCGACCGTCTCGGTGCCGCCGAGGTGCGCGATGTCGATCGCCTCCATGCAGCGCACGGGCCGGTCGAGCCCGAGCGTCCGCTGCAGGCTGCGCGTGCCGACGAGCGGGTCGCCCGCGAACACCGTCAGCTCGGGCTGCCAGTCGTACTCCTCGCCGCTGCGCGTCTCGCGGTCGTCGAGCTTCGAGAGCGCGTGCACCTGGTCGCGGAGAACGGCGGCGTCCTCGAAGCGGCGCTCGGCAGCGGCCTTCTCCATCTCGGCCTGCAGCTCGCGCGTCAGCACGCTGCGCTTGGAGCCGAGGAAGCGAAGGAAGCGATCGACGTCCGATCGGTAGCGCTCGCGGGTCACGCGGTTCGCGCACGGCGCGGTGCACTGCCCGATCGAGTGCAGGAGGCACGGCCGGAAGCGGCGGTTCGCCGGGTCATCGGCCTTGATGTCGAGCTCGCAGGTGCGGTACTGGAACACCCGCTGCAGCAGCGTGACCGAGGTGCGCAGCGCGTGCACGCTGGTGAACGGCCCGAAGAGGCGCGCGCCCTCGAAGCGAGCGTCGTGCGGGTTGCGCGTCACGTACACGCCGGGGAACTCGTCGCGCACCGTGACCGCGAGGTACGGGAACGTCTTGTCGTCGCGCAGCAGCTCGTTGAAGCGCGGATGGATGTCCTTGACCAGGCGGCTCTCGAGGAGCAGCGCCTCCCACTCCGCCTCGCACTCGAGCACCTCGAGGTCCTCGACGAGGTCGAGCATGGGCTGCTTGCGCGCCCCCAGGTCGGCGCTCGGGACGAAGTAGCTCCCCACCCGGTCGGGCAGGCAGGATGCCTTCCCGACGTAAAGCACCTTCCCGTCGGCGTCCTTCATCAGGTAAACGCCGGGGACCTTGGGCAGGGCCCGGGCCTTCTCGGCCAGCCTGCGCAGGCGCTCGGGGCGAGGTTCTGCGGACATTGCGGGAAATCGTAGGGGCTGCCGGGCGTTGGGTACCGTATACTCGCAGGTCCGCGACGGACGCGGAAACCCCGCCGACACTCAGGCCACTCGTACGTTCGACCTCATCTAGGAGATGACACCCATGAAGAAGTTTGCCCTCCTCACCGCCGGCGTTGCCGCCACCCTGCTCTTCGCCGCCTGCAACTCGACCGAGAAGCAGAACACCGCCGCGGGCGCCGTGGGCGAGAAGTCCGCCTGCTGCAGCGACGCCAAGAAGTGCGATGCCAAGTGCACCGGCGACGCCAAGACCTGCAGCAAGACCGACTGCTGCCAGAAGACGGACGCAAAGACCGCCGCCCCCGGCGCCGTGAGCGACAAGAAGGAAGGCTGCTGCAGCACCACCAAGACCTCGGCGAAGGCCGACGGCTGCACGGCGACCTGCCCCGCCACCAAGACCGATGCCAAGACCTGCCCGATGACCGGCACCACCAAGGACGCCTCGATGGGCGCCGTCAGCGAGAAGAAGGAGGGCGGCTGCTGCGCCCAGAAGTCGGCCTGCACCAAGCAGGGCTGAGCCGACGCGCCAGCCGGTCCAGACGGACCACTGGCCCGATGACCCGAGATCACTCCCGCGCGCCCGCCACCCCGGCGGGCGCGCGCGCTTTTGCGCAGGTACCCTCCCGCCGCGATGACCTCCACCCTGCTCCGCGCCGGCCGCGTGATCTGCCCCGCCTCGGGCCTCGACGCCACGGCCGACGTTCTGCTCGCGGACGGGCGCATCGCCGCGATCAGCCAGAGGCGCGGGGAACTCACGGCCGCCGGTGCCGAGGTGATCGACTGCGACGGGCTGATGGTCGTCCCGGGCCTCATCGACCCCCACGTGCACCTGCGCGAGCCGGGCGGGGAGCACAAGGAGACCATCGCCACCGGCGTGGCCGCGGCGATCGCCGGCGGATTCACGAGCGTCTGCTGCATGCCGAACACGACGCCCTGCCTCGACTCCGGGCCGCTCGTGGAGTTCGTGCGCCTGCGGGCGCGCGAGGCCGGGCTGGCACGCGTCTTCGTGGCCGGGGCGGCCACCGTCGGCCGCGCGGGCGAGCAGCTTGCGCCCATGGCCGCCATGAAGCACGCAGGTGCCGTGGCGTTCACCGATGACGGCGACGGCATCGCGAACGCGCAGGTGATGGTCCGTGTCCTGCAGATGACGAAGGCGGTGGGCTGCCCGTTCATGCAGCACTGCCAGGAACCCGCCCTGACGCAGGGCGCCGCGATGAACGCCGGCCCGCTTCAGGCGAAGCTCGGCCTCGGCGCCTGGCCGGCGATCGCCGAGGAACTGATGCTCGAGCGCGACGTGATGCTCAACCGCGCGGTCGGCGCGCGGTACCACGCGCAGCACCTCTCGTGCGCCGGCAGCGCGGAGATCATCCGCCGCGCGCGCGCGGCCGGCCAGCCGGTCAGCGGCGAGGCCAGCCCGCACCACCTGCTGCTCACCGACGACGCGTGCGACGACTACAACACGATGGCCAAGATGAACCCGCCGCTTCGGACCGCCGCCGACGTGCAGGCGCTGCGGCAGGCCGTGGCCGACGGCACCATCGACGTGCTCGCCACCGACCACGCCCCGCACTCGGATGCCGAGAAGGCACGCGACTTCGCGGGCGCACCCTTCGGCATCATCGGGCTCGAGCACGCGCTGCCCCTCTACCGAGAGGCGCTCGTGGACAGCGGCGCCATCGCATGGCCGCGGCTGATCGCGCTGCTGACGATCCAGCCGGCTCGGCTGCTGGGCCTCGACGCGATGGGCCTCGGCACGCTGCGGGTAGGCGCCCCCGGCGACGTCACCGTGATCGACCCGGAGGCCCGCTGGACCGTCGACCCTGCCACGGGGCGGTCCAAGAGCCGAAACACCCCGTTCGCGGGCCGCGCGCTCCGCGGCCGTGCCGTTCACGTCTTCGTCGACGGCGCCGCGAAATCCGTTCCTGGTTCGTTTCGCACCAGTTGATTTCTCTGGGAAAGTCGGGTGGGTGGGTCGCGTGGCGCGGTGCGGGCGCCGACGCCTCGGCAGGTGGAGGTGGCGTGCGTCGCGTGCGTGTTGATCGGCGCACCTGGACGCCTCGGCGACCGGCGGTGGAGTTGGCCGTGCGTGGTTCGCGGCGCTCTGGACGCCTCGGCGACCGGCGGTGGCCTCAGTCGCTCGGACAAGTTGCACGCGACGGGCGGGGAGCGCGGCGAATCACGCGCGGCCGGGGCGTGCAACAACTCGCTCGATGAGGCCACCACCGTTCGCTGTCGGCTCGGGGCGACGAACGTCGGGAGGCGGCCGAATTTGGGCGCCTTCCGTCATTCGGCGAGCGCCCCGCAGTGAGCACGGGATCCCCGGCGCAACGAAGGGGCGCGGCCACCGCCGGAACCACCGCGACCCGTCAACCAAACACCGCACACTCCCGGATTTCCCTGGAGAGAGCGATTGGTGCCAAACGAACCAGGAGCGGATTTACGCCGCTGACTTTTCGGCCAAGTCCCTCGCCACGCCGAGCTGCACGAGGCGCTCGATCGGCCGATGCGGCTTCTTCGCCTCCTCGGCCAGCCGCTCGGCGGCGCGCGCGTTCGGGTAGAGCGGCGCGAGGATCGACTTCACGTTGGCCCAGATGCCGCCGACGCCGGAGAACGTGTAGTCCACGGCGCTCGGCTCGTACCCGCAGTGCACCATGCAGTTCTGGCACTTGGGGTTGCCGCTCTTCACGCCGTACTTCGACCAGTCCGTGGCATCCACCAGCTCCTTGAAGGTGTCGAAGTACCCCTCCTGCAGCAGGTAGCACGGCTTCTGCCAGCCGAAGATGTTGTAGGCCGGGCTGCCCCAGGGGGTGCACTCGAACTCGCGCTTGCCCATGAGGAACTCGAGGAACAGCGGGCTCATGTTGAACTTCCAGCGCTTCTTGCGGTTCGAGAGGATCATCTCGAACAGCTCGTTCGTCTTGCGGCGGCCGAGGAAGTTCTGCTGGTCGGGCGCCTTGTCGTAGGCGTAGCCCGGGGACACCATCATGCCCTCGACGCCGAGGTCCATCATCTCGTCGAAGAACCCTCGCACGCTCGCCGGGTCCGCGCCCTGGAAGAGCGTGGTGTTGGTGGTGACCCGGAAGCCCATCTTCACCGCCAGCCGGATCCCCTCGACGGCCTTCTGGAAGGTGCCCTCGCGGCACACGGCGAAGTCGTGGTGCTCCTCCTGGCCGTCCATGTGGACGCTGAAGCTGAGGTACTTGCTCGGCTTGAACCAGCCGGCCTCCAGCTTCTCCTTCAGGAGGAGCGCATTGGTGCACAGGTAGATGTACTTCTTCCGCGCGACCAGGGCCTCGACCAGCTCCTTGATCTGCGGGTGCAGCAGCGGCTCGCCGCCCGGGATGCTCACCATCGGCGCGCCGCACTCGTCGACCGCCTTCAGGCACTCGTCCACGGTGAGCTGCTGCTTCAGGATGTGGGCGGGGTACTGGATCTTCCCGCAGCCGGCGCAGGACAGGTTGCAGCGGAAGAGCGGCTCCAGCATCAGCACAAGCGGATAGTGCTTGCGCCCGCGGAGACGCTGTCCGAGAACGTACGACGCGACCGTCCACATCTGGGAAACAGGCACTGCCATGGGGTGGTCCGGGGGGTCCTGGGGGGTGCGGAGGGGGCGGAAAATCTTCTCGGGCGATCCGAACTCGGGCGATCCCGGCCGGGGGGAGGATCGTAGCACGGTCATGACGATCCTTGCCGAGCACGCCAACCCCCTGCATGGCCTCGGCACCCTCGGTGCCGACGCGGTCCGGGGGGAACTGGACGCCTTGGCAGGCTCGGTTGCCCGCGGCGCGCGCCAGATCGGCGCCACGGCCACCGCCGTCCTGAATCAGCCCCGTAGCATCCGCCGGACGAGCGCGCGCCCTGTCGCGCCGACCGCGATGCCGGCCACCGACCGATCCGACGAGTCCCTGCTTGCGTCCTACATCGAAGGCGATCGCGAAGCGTTCGCCGTGCTCGTGGAACGCTACCGCTCGGAACTCCACGGATTCCTCGCCCGCTTCCTCGGCTCGGGCGCCGCCGCCGACGACGTCTTCCAGGAGACGTTCCTGCAGGTGCACCTGTCCGCGCCGACCTTCGACCGGGAGCGGGTCTTCAAGCCCTGGCTCTTCACGATCGCCGCCAACAAGGCGCGCGACTGGCATCGCCGGCAGAAGCGCCGGCGCGCGGCCAGCCTCGACGCGCCCGTTGGCGGTGACCCCGACGGTGCCAGGATGATCGACCTCATGGAAGCCGAGGCCGAAGCGCCCTCCGCAGCCATGGAGTCCACCGAGACGCGTGACCGCGTCAAGGGCGTGGTCGACGGGATGCCCGCCATCTACCGCGAGGTGCTGCAGCTCAACTACTTCCAGAAGATGAGCTACCAGCAGATCTCCGAGGTGCTCGGCGTGCCGCTCGGAACAGTCAAGAGCCGTCTTCACGCGGCCGTCGCGACCTTCGCCGAGGCCTGGAAGACCTCTGCCACGTCGCCGGCTCGCAGCAAGGGACGCGGGAAGGAGTCCATGGCATGAACCCTCCGACCAACCCGCCGCCGGGCGAACACCCGGCCCCCAACCTCTGCGACGCAGACATGCGCGTGCTCGACTTCCTGGCCGAGCACGGCTTTGACGCTTCGAGGGTCCACCTGCTGCCCGAGGCCGACCGGCCGCGGGCGATGGCGCTGATCCGCCAGATGCAGGTGCTCGATGCCTACCCCGCCGACGCCACCGATGACACGCTGGTGAACGCGACGCTCGCTCGCATCGACCGCTACGAGGCGGCGGCGGAGGCATCGCGGCGCGTGGACACGCGCGCGGGCGCGTTCCGGCTCTCCGACTTCGTGAGCATCGCGGCGCTGGTGCTCGTGGGCGTGGGCGTGACGCTCCCGATCGCCGCGCGGATCCGCGAGAACCGAATGACCGCCGGCTGCCAGCAGAGCCTGCGCGGCCTGTACGAGGGCATGGGCGCATACGCCGGAAGCAACGCGGGCGCGCTGCCGGCGGCGGCATCGATCGCGGACATCGGCTCGCTCTTCCGCCCCTCGCCCGCGGCCCCGCGCGCGACCGGCTACCTGCCCGAGGCGGGTCCCCGCCCCGTGGCGCCGCCGTCGCGGATGCAGAACCCGACCGCCGGCGCCACGCGCATCGTCATCCAGATGCCGGGTGCCGTGGTGCGCATCACCACCGTCGCGCAGGACTGGTCCGCCGCCAACCACGGAGCGCACCTGGCGCTGCTTGCGGCGCAGGGCTACTGCGCCACCGACGCGCTCCGGTGCCCGGCTTGCGCCGCCTCCGGCGCGCCCTGCTTCGCCTACCGCGTGCCCACGCGCGGCGACCGCTTCACCTTCGACCTCCCGTCCTCGGCCGTGCTGGCGGCCGACGCCAACCCGCTTGTGGCATCGATGCGCCGCGGCGCGGCCCCGCCCCCGCGGACGGCAAACTCCGCCAACCACCAGGGCACGGGGCAGAACATCCTCTTCGGCGACGGTGCGTTCGACTGGCGGAACTCGCCGATCCTGACCTCGCCGCCCGCGGGGGCGATCGACAACATCTGGCTCCCGCGCGACGAGCGCGGGCTGGAGCGATCGGACCTGCGCGCGTGGCCAAGCCACCCGGCCGACAACTTCGTGGCCCAGTGACTTGATAACGCCCGTGGGACCCACGGGGATTGCCGTCCGCCCGGGTTTGCGGTATCGTCTTCGATTCTGCGCCGAGCGCATCGGCGCCAGCAGGATCGATCACCATGCCGAAGCAAAAGTCCCACCGCGGCCTCCTCAAGCGCATCAAGCTCACCAAGAGCGGCAAGGTCCGCTTCAAGGCGCCGAACAGCCGCCACATCAAGAGCAACAAGACCGGCACCCAGGTGCAGTCGTACCGCAAGTCGCGCTACGCGCGCACCGGCGACCTGCGCTACCTGAAGAAGCTCCTCAACCGCGGCCTGCGCTCGCAAGAGCAGCACATCGCCGACGACAAGGCCCGCGAGTCCGCCAAGGCCGCCGGCTGAACCACGTTCCGCAGCGAGCCGCACGGTGCGGCGCGCACCACGCATCGTCCGTCGGGACCAAAGCGCCGAGCACTCGGCCTCCGCCGGACACGACACGAAGGACTGATCCATGCCACGTGCACGCAAGGGCGCAGCCCGCACCCAGGCCCGACGCAAGCTCCTCCGCGAGGCCCGCGGCTACTACGGCACCAAGAGCCGCCTCAAGCAGCAGGCCAAGGTCGCGATCATGCGCGCCCTGCGCAACAAGTGGCGCCACCGCCGCCTGCGCCGCCGCAACTACCGCCAGCTGTGGATCACCCGCATCACCGCGGCGTGCCGCATGCGCGGCTTCAAGTACAGCCTCCTGATCAACGGCCTCTCGCGCGCCGGCGTCCTGCTGAACCGCAAGATGCTCAGCGAGATCGCCATCCACGACCCGGCCACCTTTGACTCGCTCGTGGCCACCGCGCGCACGCACTGCTCGGTGGCGCACGCGAAGGCGGCCTGAGCCGCCCCGCGCCCCACGGCACGGCGACGCGTTTCCACGACACCCTGCCAATGCACGAGGCCCCGCCGCACGGCGGGGCCTCGTTCCCTTTCCCTTCGCTCCGCCCCCGCGACGGTCACGCGCTGATGCGTGCCGCCGCGATGTCCTGGATGCGGGCCGCGCGCTGGTGCGCCAGCGAGGGCGTGCCCGGGATCGCCGCCAGCGCACCGCGCATCGACGCGGCCTGCGCGTTCTCCTGTCGGATCGATTCGTAGATCTCCTTGCGGTGCACGGCCACGCGCGGCGGGGCGTTCACCCCGAGCCGCACCTTGTCGCCGCGGATGTCGACGACGACGATCTCGACGTCGTCACCGACCATGATTGCCTCTTCCCTGTGTCGCGAGAGTACGAGCATGCGTGGCCTTCCTTGGCGGGCGTGCGTGGCGGCCGTTCCGTCGGCAGCCGTGTCGGGGTCAGACGGTGCGGTGTCAGACGGTGCGGTGTCAGGCGGTGCGAGCGGCCGCGGCGGCGCCGGGCATGCGGGCCAGCTCGTGGCGCGTGCTCCAGGTCCGGTCGCTCAGCACCAGCTGGATGCCGGTGCGCGAGGCCGCGTTCAGCACGATCGGTCCCTGCAGGTTGGCGGTGATCGAGCCGTCGCGGCGGTTGACGATCGCGAAGAGCGTCGCGTCGTCGGCGCGCTCGAGGCCGAGCTCGGCGAGCTCGCCCGGGCGGATCGGCACCTGGTAGCCGGGCACCCACGCCGTCGGGTCGGTGACCACGAACGCAAGCTCCGGGTCCTCGACCGACTGCAGCCAGTAGAAGACGCCGCGGTCGTCCGGCTGCAGCAGCGCGAACGTGCGGAAGCGCGCGAAGCCGAGCAGCCCGTGCGGGAACACGAGCAGGCGGCTGGGGTCGATCTCGACTTCTCCGAAGCGGCTGGTGCGAACCTTCATGCGGAACTCCGTTCCTCGTGGTGCCGGGAGGCGGGCGGATTCCGATTCCGCCCCTCGCTTCCGGGCTATCGGCCACCGCCCCGCCGCGACTTGAATCGGGCGATACTGCGCGGCGATGGGCACCTCCCTCTTCCTCTCATGGGTCCCGGCCGGGCTGCTGCTGGCGGTCGCGTGGCTGCTTGCGGCATGGGGCCTGGGGCGCATCCTGCGGCTTGGGCTCCTCGACGCGGGCCGCAAGGAGGCGCAGGCCGCCGGACGCTCGCCCGAGCCCGTCGCGCGCGATGCGCTGGCGCTGGGGCTCGGCATCGCGTGCATGCTTGCCTGCGACTCGGCCTTCGCCACGGCGGGCCTCTTCCGCGCGGGCTTCGGATGGCGGATCCTCGCATGGGCGCTGGTGCTGGTGCCTGCCGGCGCGGGGCTGATGTCGCGGAGAATGCCGCGCCGCGGCGCGGACGGGCCGCGTGCCCAGGGTGACGGTCCTGCGGTCGGCCTTCCCAAGCAACCCTGGTGGTCCGGGCTGCGCGCGTGGACGCTCTCGTGGCCGGCGCTCGCCTCGCTCGGCGTCCTGGTGTCCGCCGCCACCCTGCCGCCGGGGATCGCCTGGGCGACCGAGTTCGGCGGCTACGACGCGCTGAGCTATCACCTGCAGCTTCCGAAGGAGTGGCTGGAACACGGCCGCGCCCTGCCGCTTCGCGACAGCGTGTACTCGGCGTTCCCCGGCTTCATCGAGACGGCGACGATGCACCTCTGGACGATGGCGTCGTTCGCCCCGGTGCATGCGGTGGCGGATGCCGCGCAGTGGCTGCACGCAGGCATCGCCGTTGCCGCGGCACTGGTGACCGGGGCGTTCGCCGCGTCGCTCCTGCCGGCCGATGCGTCCGAGCGCGCGCGCCGATGGGCTGCCGCGATCGGCACCGTCGGGTTCCTCGGCATCCCCTGGGTGGTGGTGACGGGCAGCCTGGCCTACAACGACCTCGGCCCCGTGCTCATGCTCGCGACCGCCATGCTCGCGTGGCACGGATGGGGCCAGCACGCACCGGGACGCGCCGGGGCCGTCGTGGGCATCGCGCTCGGAGCGGCCGTTGGCTGCAAGCTGACCGCCGTGGGCACCGTGGTGCTGCCCTTCGCTGCATGGGCCCTGGCCTCGAGCCCACGTGGCGGCGCGCGGAAGCTTGCGACAGGCGCGTGCGTCGCCGCGGGATTCGCGGCGAGCGCACTCGGCCCGTGGTTCCTGCGGAACTGGATCGTCGTGGGCAACCCGCTCTTCCCGTTTGCCGGCAACGCACCCGGCTGGTGGGATGCGGAGCAGCTTGCGCGCTTCGCATCGGGCCACGCCGCTCCCGCCGGCACCGGGCTCGGCACGCGCCTTGCGGCGCTCTGGGACCAGGGCTTCCGCGAGGGATTCGGTGCGGCGCCGGACGCGGACCCGTGGCTGCCGCAGTGGGGGCTTGCCTTCGGCGCCGGATGCGTGGCGCTTGCCGTGGCCGTGGCACGCGTACCCGCGCGCGGCGTCCCGATTGCACTGGCATTCGTGGCGCAGTGCGCGTTCTGGATGCTGGCCACGCACCTGAAGGCACGGTTCCTGCTCCCGTGCGCCGTGCCGCTCTGTGCCGCCGCGGGCATTGCGTTCGCACCGCGCGCGGCGGAGCCGTCGCGCGCCGCGCGACGCGCGACGGGCGCCCTGGGCACCCTGCTCCTCCTTGCATGGAGCGCGCAGCCGTGGCTGGTGCTGCGCATGGACCCGCGCATGAACGATCCCAATGGGCCCGTGGCCAACCGTGCGGCGCTGGGAGCCGCCGTCGCGGACCTCGGGCCCGGCACCAAGGCGGACGCCGACGGATGCGCCGCAGACGGCTCGCCGATGCCGCTGGCCTGGTTTGCAAACTGGCGATTGCCCGCCGGCGGGGTGCTCGGGTGCGAAGGCGAGGCAGACGTGTTCTGGTGCCGCACCACCCCTGCATGGGGAACCGTGTGGGACGGCGGCCCGCTGGCCCGCGCGCTGCGGTTGCACCCGCTCGATGCGCCGGCCGCGATCGCCGCGATGCGCGCCGAGGGCATCACGCACCTGGCCGTGGGGGAAGCGATGCTCGCGCGCTGGAAGTCGGCGGGCTGGATCGACCCGGCCCTCGCGCCGGCGGCGGTCCGCGCGGTGACCGCGCGCTGCAGGCCGGTGGCGCCGCTTGTCTCGGGAGGCGTGGTGTACGAACTTCCCGGTCCGGGCGCCGAGGTGCCTGCGCCCGTGGTGCAGCCGTAGACTCGGACCCATGAAGCGAACGATCGCCGCGGCCGCGGTGCTGGCCGCATCGTTGGGCGCGCACGCGCTCCAGACCGCGCCCCCTCCGGCCTCAGGAGCCTCCGCAGCGCCGGGAGCACCCGCAGCAACGCCCCCGGCAATGCCCCCCGCCGGCGCCAAGAGCGCCGACGGCGCGGCAGGCGTGGCCGCGATGTGGAAGCAGCAGGTGGTGACGTGGGACCGTCTGCGGCCCGTCCTTGCGGAACTCGCCGGAAGCCAGGCGCTGGAGGAGGTGCTGCTCGACGCCATGCTGGAGGACCGCGCGCGCGAGCGCGGCATCGCGCCCGACGAGGCGGCCATCGCACGCGAGGAGGAGACGCTCCGCGGCTACCTCGACCAAGACCCGGCCAGGGCCGACCGGCTGCTCTCGGAGGTGCGCGCGCGGCAGGGCCTGGGCCCCACCCGCTGGCGGGCGCTCCTGCGCCGCAACGCGATCCTGCGCGCGATGGTGACGGCGGACGTGACGGTGCAGGAGGAACAGGTGCGCGCCGCGCACGATGCGGCGCACGGGCCGCGGCGCCGCGCGCGGGTGATCGCGGTGCCGGACCTGCGCGCCGCGCAGGCCGTGGCCGACAGGCTTGCGAAGGGCGAGCGGTTCGAGGACATCGCCGCGGCACTCAGCACCGACCCGAGTGCGGCGCGCGGCGGGCTGGTGAACGCGATGAGCCGGCTTGACCCGGGCGTCCCGGCCTCGGTGCGCGAGGCGCTCTGGGCGCTCGCGGCGCCGGGGACGGTGTCGCCGCCGGTGCTCGTGGGCACGGGCTACCTGCTGGTGCGCTTCGAGGGCGAGGATCCCGGCGACGGCGTGGCGCTGGAGGCCGTGCGGGCCGAGGCCGAGCGCGCGGTGCGCCTTGCGCAGGAACGCGCCCGCATGGACACGCTTGCGCAGGACATGCTGCGGGGCGCGGAGCCCGTGATCCTCGACGACTCGCTCGCGGACGCGTGGAGCCGCGTCAGGACGGGAGCCACGAGATCCGGGCAACGGCCACCGGGGTGAGGAGCGCCACGGGGATCGCCACGGCCACGGAGGGCGGCAGCCCGCCGATCGGCGCGGCCATCACGATCGCCGAGACGATCACCGCGGGCACGCACGTGGCGGCGCAGAGCACGCTCATCCGGAGCATGTTGACGGGACCGCGCTGCAGGAAGAACGGCACCGCGATGGCGAGCACCAGCAGGTTGACCACCACCGCCCCGCCCCGCCCGAGCTGCATGCGCGTCACCTGCGCGCGGTCGAGCGCGCCGGCGGCGGCGATCTTGCCGAGGTCGGCGCTCGAGAGCATCTGCGCGAAGAGCCGGTAGTGCCGCGCGGCGATCGCCTTGGGCGAGAGGTCCGTCGCCCACTCGGCCACGGGCTGCGGCGGCGGCGAGGGCGCGGAGCCGTCGCGCACCGCCGGGTCCCGCACCACCACGGTGCCGCCCTCGAGCGTCCACAGCCCGCGCGAGTCGTCCCAGGCGGCCGACGGCGCGGTCACGCGGCGCACGAGCGACCCGCGCTCGTCGCGCTCGAGGCCGAGGAACCCCGTGATGCGCCCCGACTCCGGGTCGAACTTGCTTGCGTACAGCAGGTTGCCCGAGCCGTCCCGCGTCAGCGTCACCGGGAACGAGCCGCGGTCCGCGCGGCCGAGGTCGAGGTGGTCGAGCATCAGCCGGTCGGCGAACCTCGGCAGGAGGAGCTCCTGGTTGAGCACCGCCAAGGCGTTCAGGGCGAGCGCCGCGACAAGCACCGCCCACGTGCAGCGCCGCAGCGGCACGCCCGCGGCCATGATGGCCACCAGCTCGCGCGTGCGGTGCATCTGCGAGAACGTGAAGCCCATGGCGCCGACCGCGAGCAGCCCCACCATGAACTGGAAGAACTGGAACACGCGGGGGCCGTGGAACTCGACGATCATCCCGGCGAACGCCACGGCCTTGTTCGGGTAGCGCCCCAGCACCACGTTGGCAGCGGCCACGCGCAGGAACTTCTCCAGCTGCAGGATCACGTCGATCGACGCCGCGAAGACGAAGAGCAGCACGAACAGCACCGTGAAGTTCCACAGGAAGCGCGCGACGATGGTGCGGTCGAGGATGCGCATCGGGAGGTCGGGTCAGTTGCGGCGGAGGCGGGCCCATGTGGCGAGGACCGCCGCGAGCAGCACGGCGTTGCCGCCCCACATCACGGCGGAGCCTGCCAGCGTCAGTCCGTCGGACATCATGAGCTGGCCGCCGCTCACCATGAAGATGTTGGCCACCGCGGGGAGGAACGCGAGGATGTAGACGGTGAGCGGCATGGCCTGGCGCATCGCCACGGCCAGGCAGCCGCCGAGGAGGAGCACCAGCACGATGCTCACCGACTGCGCGAAGCGGTTGGCGATGTGCGAGTCGCTCTCCCACACCACGTCGGCGCGGTTGAGCTCCAGCAGCGCACGGGCACGCGAGAGCCCGCGCGAGGCCTGCGCGAACGGGCCCGCGCCGTCGGCCTCGGGAAACGCGCGCGATGCCTCCAGCACCTCGGCGCTCGGCGCGCGCATCCAGTCGGTCGGCGCGCATCCTTCCGGCAGCAGGTCGTCGAGGCGCGGCGACCAGCGCCCCGGCAGCCCGGAGGCGAGGTCCTTGGCCGCGGTCGCGGCCGGCGCGGCGAGCGCGAACCTCGGCTCGAAGCCCGCCTCGCTCACGGCACGCAGCGTGGCGGCGCGCGCGGTCGCGGTGCGAACCGGCCGGCCGTCGGCCGTCTCGACCAGCCTGAAGCCGTCGCGCCCGGGCGCGGGCGAGAGCTGCCCTGCGGACACCGCCACGCCCTCGATGCGCACGCCGCGGGCGGTCCCCGGCTCGGTGAACGCGAGCGTCCCGGAGGGCGCCATCCGCTCGATGCAGCGCCAGAGGTCAAGCTCGCCCAGCGCCGAGGCCACCGGCCGCTTGGCCTGCTGCACGTTGAGCGAGCGGTCGACGTCGCGCCGCAGCTCCAGGATGCCGGGGATGGTGAGGAACTTCGGGCCCTTCTCGAACCCGCTGTACACCGATGCCGCCTCGGGCTCCGCCACGGGCACCGTGACCAGCGCGCCCTCGCCAGGCCGGATCACCGTGGCGTTCATGAGCGCGACCTTCGCCACCATGCCGCGCGGGGTGTCGTGGATGTCGACGGCCGCGTCCTCGGCGGTGAACTCCGTGGCCACCGACGAGGACCCCGCGGCCGTCAGCTCGATGGCCGCGACGCCGGAGAGGAGCAGCCGCCGCCGCGCGCCGGAGCCGGCCGGCGGGTCGACCTCCCGCGCGCTGTCGGCGTAGATCATCAGCCGGTCGGCGGTGACGGCCTCGCCGCGGCCGACCGCCGCCACCAGCACCTGCGTGGCATCGGACGTGGCGAGCTCCTTCATGCGCGTCCAGAAGTTCGGGATCACGAAGGCCACCAGCACGAACATCACGATGCACAGCCCGCCCCCGAGGATGGCCACGGGCGCCATGATGCGGCGGTGGCTCATGCCGCAGGCGCTCATCGCCACCACCTCGTTGTCGGACGCGAAGCGATGCATCACGAGCGTGGCCGCGAACCCGGCCGCGAACGGCATCGCGAACTGCAGCATGGGCACCATGGCCAGCGTCACGTACTTCAGCACCACCTCGGCGCCGATGGAATTGTCGGCCAGCGGCTTGGCGGCGGCCCCGAAGGCGATCACGGTGACGATCACCCCCGCCGTGACGGCGAAGACCCGAAGCAGCTCCCAGATCACGTAGGTCCAGAGCGTCCACGGCGTGCCCGTCAGCCGCGGGCGTCGCTCCTCGGCGCTCTGCGTGGCGGCATCCATCGGCCCGGGGCCCCGCTCAGCGGAGCCCGTACTCCTTGAGCTTGCGGTACAGGGTGCGTTCGCCGATGCCGAGCATCTGCGCGGCCTGCTCGCGGTTGCCGGCGGTCATGGCCAGCGTCTGGCGGATGGCCTCCTTCTCGAGCTTGTCGAGGCCGACGCCCGCGAGCGAGCCGACGCCGCCCTGCCCGTCGGCGCCCTCGTCGGCCGCGCGGATCTCGGGCGGCACGTCGCGAAGCGCCAGCTCGGGGCCCTGCGCGGTCACCACCATCCGGTGGACCGCGTTGAAGAGCTCGCGCACGTTCCCCGGCCAGTCGTAGCCCACCAGGCGCATCATCACCGGCTGCGGCACCTCCGGCCGCGGGCGCCCGAGCTCCGCCGCGTACTTGCCCACCGCGTGGCTTGCGAGGAGCGGGATGTCCTCGCGCCGCTCGCGCAGCGGCGGGATGACGATCTCCGCGCCGCGGATGCGGTAATAGAGGTCCTCGCGGAAGCGGCCGTCCTTCACCATCTGCCCGAGGTCGCGGTTGGTGGCGCTGACGAAGCGGACGTCCACCTTCCGCTGCTCGTTGGCGCCGAGGCGCACGACGTCGCCCGTCTCAAGGACGCGAAGCAGCTTGGGCTGCATGGTGAGGGGCATGTCGCCGATCTCGTCGAGGAACAGCGTCCCCTTGTCGGCGAACTCGAAGACGCCCTCGCGGTCCCGGTCGGCACCGGTGAAGGCGCCGCGGACGTGGCCGAACAGCTGGTCCTCGAGCAGGCTCTCCGACTGCCCGGCGGCGTTGAAGGTCACGTACCGGCGCTCGGCGCGGCGGCTCGCCTTGTGGATGGCGGCGGCCACCAGCTCCTTGCCGGTGCCGCTCTCGCCCCGGACGAGCACCGGGATGCTGCTCGGGGCGACCTGGCGGATGAGGGCGACCACCTGGCGCATGGCCGGGCTGTCCCCGATGATCCCCTCGAACCCGAAGGCCGCGCCGAGGTCGCCCCTGAGGCGGGCGTTCTGGTGGCGCAGCACCACGGTCTCGGCCGCCCGCTGGACGAGGTTCCGGAAGACCACCAGGTCGATGGGCTTCTCGATGAAGTCGTAGGCGCCTCCCTGCAGCGCCTTCTTGGCGGTCGGGATGTCCCCGTGGGCGGTGACCATGATGGTCTCGGCGTCCGGCTGGAGGGACTTGGCCAGTTCCAGCACCTCGAGGCCGGCGGTCGGGCCCTCCATCACGAGGTCCGTGACGATCACGTCGAAGGCGCCGTGGCGCAGCTCGTCCTCGGCCTCCTTGCGGCTGTGGCGGATCGTGCAGACGTGTCCCGGCTTGCGCAGGGCATCGGCCATGGTCTCGGCGTGGCCCCGGTCGTCGTCCACGATGAGGACCTGCGCGTGGATCTCCGTGTTCGCCGCCATGGCGGGCAGATTGTACTTCCCTGCGGACGGGCGCCCCCGCACTGGCCGGAAAGATCGCCTCCCGGGCCAAAACGATGCGGGTTTTCCGGGCCACCTGCCGATATCGTGGAGGTGAACGACCCTGACATCGTCGCCGCACCCGTCATGCCCACGCTGTTCGAAAGCACCGGACCGAGCCTTGCCGAACAGGAGGTCCCCGACTTCGCGGGCCGGCGCGTCTGGCTGATCGGCATCGGCGGCTCCGGGATGAGCGGGCTTGCCCACATGCTGAAGCGCCGCGGGGCCATCGTCTGCGGCAGCGACCGCGAGCCGAGCGCCGCCACCGAGGCCCTCGAGGCCGACGGCATCACCGTGCGCATCGGGCATGCCGCGGAGCAGGTGACCGCGCCGTGCGACCTCGTCATCGCGAGCGCGGCCATCAGGAAGGACCACCCCGAGTACGAGGAGGCGCTCCGGCGCGGCATCGAGGTGGTGAGCTACGCAAAGGGCGTCGGGCTGGTGCAGCGCGGCCGCACGGGCGTCAGCATCGCGGGCACGCACGGCAAGAGCTCGACCACCTCGATGCTCTCGCACATCCTCATCCAGTGCGGACTGGACCCGAGCCTCATCGTGGGCGCGACGTGCACGCAGATCGGCGGCGGCAGCCGCACGGGCGCGGACGCGATACCGGCCGGCCCGATGCGCGGCCGGCCCGGCATCATGGTGGCCGAGGCGTGCGAGTTCAACCGCAGCTTCCACCACCACCGCCCGGTCATCGGCCTCATCAACAACGTCGAGGAGGACCACCTCGAGATCTACGGCAACCTCGAGAACATCGTCAAGGCGTTCCACGAGTTCGCCGCGCTGCTGCCCGACGCCGAGCACGGCGGCAGGCTGCTCATCGCCGCCGACGGCGCGCACCGCCGCGACGTGGCGAGCGGCCTGCGCTGCGCGGTGAGCACCTTCGGCTGGGCGCCGAGCGCCGACTTCCACGTGCAGTACGACCCGCGCACCGGGCAGAGCACGGTGCTCGTCGGCGGGAACGCCGTCTGCAGCTGGAGCAGCCAGATCCCCGGCGACCACATGGCGCTCAACGGCGCGGCCGCCGCGATCATCGCTCACTGGCTCGGGTGCGAGTGGCGCGCCATCGGCGAGGCGCTCGGCGGCTTCATGGGCGTCGACCGCCGCATGCAGTGCCTCGGCGACCGCACCATGCGCCACGGCGGCTCGGTCACGGTGTTCGACGACTACGGCCACCACCCGACCGAGTGCGAGGCCACGCTCAAGGCGCTGCGCACGCGCTTCGAGCCCAAGCGCCTCATCTGCGTCTTCCAGCCGCACCAGCACAGCCGCACGCGCTTCCTGCTCGAGCACTTCGCGAAGAGCTTCTCGCAGGCCGACGTGGTGATCGTCCCCGACATCTACTTCGTCCGCGACAGCGAGGAGGAGCGCACGAAGGTGAGCGCCTCGGACCTGGTGGACCGCCTGCGCGCGCGCGGCGTCGCCGCGATGCACCTCTATCCGTTCGATGCCATCGTGGAGCAGCTCGAGGTGATGGCGGCCGACGGCGACCTCGTCGTGGTGATGGGCGCGGGCCCCGTCTGGAAGATCGGCCACTCGTTCCTCGGGCGCGCCAACGGGGCCGCGCGATGACGATGGCGACCTCGCCGCTCGGAAGCACCTCGCTCTTCGCCGACCTCGACGTGGACGTCGAGCTCGACGCGCCGCTCGCGCAGCGGACCTGGTACGGCGTGGGCGGCCCGGCGGACGCGCTGGTCCGGCCGCGGACGGCGGAGGCGCTCGCCACCCTGCTCCGCCGGTGCCACCGCAACGGCGTGCGCGTGCGCGTGCTCGGCTCCGGCGCCAACCTGCTGGTGGCCGACGAGGGCGTCGAGGGCGTGGTGATCCTGCTCGACGCGGAGTGCTTCGTCGCGCTGCAGCTCAACGCGGAGGGCCCGGTCACCGCGGCCCGGGTCGGCGGCGGCCGCGACCTCGGCAAGACCATCCGCGAGACCACCGGCGCGGGCCTGAGCGGGCTCGAGCCGCTGATCGGCATCCCGGCGAGCATCGGCGGCGCCCTCCGCATGAACGCCGGCGGGAAGTTCGGCGCCATCGGCGACGTGGTGCGCGCGGTCGGCGTGGTGGGACTTGACGGCGAGGAGCGCACCTACGGCGCCGCGGACCTGAACTTCGGGTACCGGCACTCGGACCTCCCGCCGGGCATCGTCACGTGGGCGGTGCTTGCGCTGCACGCCGCCGATCCAGTCGCGCTGCGCGCCCGCTGCAAGGAGGTCAGCGCCTACAAGGCAAGCGTCCAGCCGCTGGCCGCGCACAGCGCCGGCTGCATGTACCGCAACCCGGTCGACCCCGCGACGAACCAGCGCGTGAGCGCCGGCCTCCTCATCGACCGCGCAGGACTCAAGGGCACGCGGGTCGGCGGCGCATTCGTCAGCGAGCAGCACGGCAACTTCATCTGCGTCGACCCGGGGGCCCGCGCCGCCGACGTCGCGGAGCTCGCGGCGACGGTCGCCGACGAGACGTTCCGGCGCACGGGCATCCGGCTCGAGCGCGAGGTAGTCTTCTGGAGCCGCGGCGGGGAGTGACCGCACGCGGCACGCGGGCCACGGATCGGCCCGCCGGCGAACGCAAGGAGGTGCGCATGAGCCCGACGTCCGACATCATTTCGCAGGGGTCGCCGGTGGTCCCGCAGGGAACGCAGGTGCTGGTCCTGAAGGGGGGACCCGATGCCGAGCGCGAGGTCAGCCTCCGCTCGGGCGCGATGGTCGCCGACGCGCTGCGGCGCGCGGGGATCGGCGTGCACGAGGTGGCGATCGACCGCCCGGGGCTCGAGGAGCTGCGCGCGATGCCCGGCCAGGTGGTGTTCCCGGTGCTCCATGGCTCGTGGGGCGAGGGCGGACCGCTGCAGGAGCTGCTCGAGGCCGACGGGCGGCCCTATGTCGGCAGCGGCCCGCGCGCGGCGCGCATCGCGATGGACAAGGTCGCCACCAAGGCGCTCGTGGCCGAGCTCGGCGTGCCCACGCCGCGCGCCCAGGAGCTGCAGGTCGGCGCGGAGTTCGCGCTCGAGTGCCCCGTGGTGCTCAAGCCCGCGGACGACGGCTCGAGCGTGGACCTGCGCATCTGCCGATCGGTGCAGGCGGTCATGCGCGCGCGCCTGGAGCTTGAGCCGCGCCGCGGCCGGATCCTCGCGGAGGAGTACATCGAGGGCCGCGAGCTGACCGTCGGCATCGTCGACGGCGAGTGCCTGCCGATCATCGAGATCCGCCCGCGCGAGGGCACGTACGACTACGAGGCCAAGTACAACCGCGACGATACGCAGTACCTGCTCGACCCGGCGCTCCCCGAGGGCGCGGCCGAGGCGGTGCAGGCGTTCACGCGGGCGGCCTGGCATGCGCTGGGCTGCCGGGACGTTGCCCGGGCCGACTTCATGCTCGATGCGCGCGGGCCGTGGTTCCTCGAGATCAACACCATGCCGGGCTTCACCGACCACTCGCTGGTCCCGAAGGCAGCCCGCCATGCCGGGCTCCCCATGGAGTCGCTGGTCGCGCGGCTGGTGGCCCGCGCCATCGCACGCGCCGCCGCCCGGCGCCGAGCCGCCTGAGCAGACGCGGCGACCCGGACTATTGGCCCGGCACGCACGCCCGTGCCGATGAATCCGGTCGCATGGCCAAGAGCACGAAGTCGTCCGACTGCACCGGAACCGGTTCCCTCCCCTCGTTCCTCCCGGGCTGGGCGCCCGGCGCACTGTGGGGCATCGCGCTCGGGACCGTCGCGGCGGGCCTCGTGGTGTGGGTTCCCCGCCTCGTCGAGCGGACCGCGGCGGCGCCGCTGCCGTCCCCGGTGCGCGTGGTGCTGAAGGACGAGCCGCGCTGGCTCCCCAAGGACGAGCGCTCGGCCATCGAGCGCAGCGTCGTGAAGTCGATCGCCGCCAGCCCGTTCGACCGCGACGGCCTCGCGGCCGCGCGCGACGCCGTGGCGCGAAGCGGCTGGATGACGTCGGTGGCGCAGGTGCGGCGCTCCGACGTCGACGAGGTCATCGTCGAGGGAACCTGGGCCGTGCCCTTCGCGCTGGTGTGCGACGGCGACGGCGAGCACCTCGTGGACACGCGCGGCAGGCTGCTCCCGCGCTCCTACCCGGCCGGCAAGGGACCGAGGCTCCTGCGGATCAAGGGCGTCGCCGCGTCGCGCCCCGCCGAGTTCGGCGGAACCTGGAAGAGCGACGAGGTCTCCGCGGCGCTCGCGATGATCGCCTCGGTGATCGACCGCCCCTGGCGGTGGCAGATCGCGGCGGTGGACATGTCGGGGTGGTCGTCGGACGGCCTGCTCCGGCTGCGGAGCGACCGCGGGTGCGCCATCGTGTGGGGGTGCGCGCCCGGCAAGGAATCGGCGGCCGAGGTCCCTGCCATGCAGAAGGTCGCCGCGCTGCAGGCGGCGTTCGACCGGACCGGCCACATCGACGGCGGCGCGCGCGAGGCGCTCGACCTGCGCGGCGACGTGATCGTCGGCCACTGAGGGGCGACGGCGCGATAGCATCGATCCCATGCCGCTCCCCCGAGGAATGGCCGCGCTGGCGATCCTGTGGATCGTCGCGGGCTTCGCGACGACCGTGGGTGCGCGCACGCCCATCCAGCCCACGAGCGGGGCGTATACCCCGGAGGTCCGCACGTTCCTCGCGCTCCTTGCCTTCGGCGGCTGCGTGCTGTGGCCCGTCGGGCGGATCACGCTCGTGCAGGGCGCGTTCGGCGCGCGCCGCGCGGCCCTCGACACCGTCACGCTGCTTGTCCTGCTGCAGGCGATCTTCTGGCCGACCCACCTGGTGACCTCGTGGTCGCTCGAGCGCGCGCTCGCGATCGACGCCCTCCTGTGCGGGTGGACCTGCTGCGCGGGCGCCTGCGTGGCGCTCGCGACGCAGCGTGCCCGGCCGCGGTGGATCTGGGCGATTGCCGTCGCCGAGGCAGCCATCGCCGGCGCACTCCTCGATGCCGCGGGCGTGGGGGCGCCCGTGCCCGAGGTCCTCGGCCCGTTCGCGGCCCTCATCGCGCTGGCGCCGCTCGGCGCAGGCGGATCGACGAACGTCCAGTGGGCGATGGCCGCATGGCCGTGGGCGCTCGCGGCCGCATGCTGGGCGCTCGCGCTCCGCGACCGGCCCGGTGCCGCCGCGGTTGCCCCGGGCAATGCGTTCCGATAGCATTTGGCAAGCCCCGGGCGAGCCCCGGGCAGTTGCCATGGAGATCATCTCCCCCAGCGACCGCGCGAAGATGGAGCAGCAGCTCAAGGAGCTGTTCGCCGAGCGGCCGCTCATCTCGCAGCGCATCGCCGAGGCGCGCGCCAACGGCGACCTCAAGGAGAACGCGGACTACCACGCGGCCCGCGAGGAACAGGGCCTGGTCGAGGCCAAGATCCGCGAGCTCGAGCAGCGCCTCCGCACCGCGCAGGTGGCCGGCGACTCGGCGGTGCCGAAGGACATGGTGTTCCTCGGCGCCACCGTGCGGCTGAAGGACATCGCCACCGGCAAGATGCAGAAGTACAAGCTGGTGGGCAACATGACCGACGACGACGGCGACTACATCGAGGTGACCTCGAGCAGCCCGCTCGGCGTGGCCCTCATGAAGGCCCGCGTCGGCGAGACCATCCGCGCCGACCTGCCCAGGGGCGAGAAGCGCTTCGAGATCGTCGAGATCTGCGAATGACCCTGCGCGGGCGCGCCCGCCGCTGATCCATGGACCGCCTCTTCGACCAGTTCCTGCGGGATTGGCTGGGGATGCACGGCCTTGCAGACGCCATCGGCTGGCTGGTCGTCGCCGTCTATGCGACCAACTTCCTCCTCTGCATCCGCATCGTCTGGAAGAAGGGGACGCGGCCCAGCGCCGCGCTGGCGTGGATCGCGGCGCTGTTCGCGTTCCCCGTGCTCGGGTTCCTGACCTACCTGGTGATCGGCGAGAACCGCGTGGGCGCGGTCCGCCGCCGCCGCCATGCACGCATCCTCCGTGCCGCGGAGGGGCTTGACGCCGGCTGGAAGGACCCGCGGGTCCTCGCGGGCAACATGAGCACGGTGGACACGCAGATGGCGCACCTCGGGGAGAACTCCGGCGCGCCGGCGGTCCTCAACGGCAACCTGGTGCAGCTCTCGGGCGACCCGGAGGAGCAGGCACGCTGGATGACCGAGGACATCGACGCGGCGCGGTCCTCCGCCGACGCCCTCTTCTACATCTTCGAGTGCGATGCCACCGGACGGCGGGTGGCCGACGCGCTGTGCCGCGCCGCCCGGCGCGGCCTATGCACGCGCCTCCTCGTCGACGGCATCGGCTCGCGTGCGTTCCTGCGCAGCCCGCTGTGCCGCGAGCTGCGTGCGGCCGGGGTGCAGGTGGTCGAGGCACTGCCCGCGACGGTCCTCCGCGTCGTCTTCGCGCGCGTCGACATCCGCAACCACCGCAAGCTCATCGTGGTGGACGGCTGCATCGCGCAGACCGGCAGCCGCAACGTCGCCGACCCGGACTTCAAGTCCGGCGGACGGCTGGGGAAGGCCGATCCCTACATCGACAGCTGGATCCGCATCCGCGGCCCGGTGGTGCGCGACCTGCACATCCTGTTCCTCGAGGACTGGGGCCTGGAGGCGGGGCTGCGCGACCGGATCGAGGTGCCCGGGCACCCTGCCCTGCAGCCGGGCGGCATCCCGGTGCAGGTGATCCCGAGCGGCCCGAACTTCGAGAATGCGGTCGTCCTCGACCTGATCCAGGCGTCCATCCAGCTCGCGCGGCGGGAGATCGTCCTGAGCACGCCCTACTTCATCCCCGACAGCGCCACCATCGCGGGGCTTGAGGTGGCGGCACGCCGGGGCGTGCGGGTCACGCTCATCGTGCCGCGCGCCAACGACAGCCTGCTGGCGGCGCTGGCGAGCCGCGCCAACTACGCGCGGCTCCTCAATGCGGGGGTCGAGCTCTGGGAGCACCGGCAGGGATTCCTGCACTCCAAGACCGTCTCGGTGGACGATGAGCTGGCCATCGTCACCACGGCCAACCTCGACCGGCGGAGCTACGAGATCAACTTCGAGACCAGCGTCGTGGTCTACGACGATGCCTTCGCCGCCGAGCTGCGCCGGCTGCAGCACTCGTACATCGCCGACAGCGTGCGCATCGACCCGAACGCCTGGGAGCGCCGCGGGCGCTGGGCGAGGTTCCGGGAGAACCTGGCCAACCTGCTCTCACCGCTCCTGTGACGGCGCGGGCCGCGTGACCTCCGCGGAGGCACCGCGCCGTACGGCCACGACGGTCGCGGGCGGAGCGGCGCCACCCGACGACCGAGGCCACTCGACGCGCACCTCCAGCCGGTCGCCCCAGGCGGCGGGGACGCCGAAGTGCGCCTCCGGCGACGCGTTGCTCTGGAACGGTCCGCCGGCCCAGATCCAGCGGTGCGCGCGTTCCTTCCCGTCGGCCAGGAGCGTGATGCGCGCGCCGATGCCGCGCGCCGTGCCGGGCACCGGGCCGCGCAGGCGCACCTTGACCCAGTCGGCGGGCGCGTCATGCGCATTGCGGAGGACGCGCACCGGGCCGTTCAGCTCGCCGACCACGATGTCCACGTCGCCGTCGCCGTCGAGGTCGTCGAACACCGCGGTGCGGTCGCGGTGCGCGCCGAGCAGGCCGGGGCCCGGGTCGGCGAGGACCTCGAAGCGCGCGCCTGCGCGGCGCATCACGAGCGGCGGCTCCTCGTAGTCGGAGTCCATGGCCGCGCGGGAGGCCTGCGGGTACACGTGACCGTTGAACACCACCAGGTCCTCGGCGCCGTCGTGGTCGAGGTCCTCGAACGCGGCCGCCCATCCCACGAGCGTGCGGCTGGGCGCGCCCACGCCGTACTGCGCCGTGCGGTCGTCGAAGAAGCGTCCGTCGAGGTTGAGGTGGAGCGTGTTAGTGTCGCTCGAGAAGTTGGTGGTCAGGACGTCGGGGAACCCGTTGCCGTCGACGTCGCCGATGGCGATCCCCATGGTGGCCTGGCCGGCGCCGTCGATGTTGGTGGCGATGCCGCTTGCCATCCCGCGCTCCTCGAAGCGGAGCGCGCCGCCCGGCTCGGTGCGGTTCATGAGGAGCGCGTTGGGCTCGGAGTCATTGGCGACGAAGACGTCCGGTCGCCCGTCGCGGTCGAAGTCCACCACCGCGAGGTTGAGTCCGTAGCCGGCGATGGCCGTGGATGCGCCGGATGCGGCGGTCACGTCGCGGAACGTGCCGTTGCCGAGGTTCTCGTAGACCAGGTCGGCACGGGCGGGCAGCCCGCGCGGGCCGGCCATCACCTCGATCCCCTTGAAGCGCGCCGGGGCCGGCGGCCGCGCGGGATCGAAGTCGAGGTAGTTGACCACGAACAGGTCGAGGTCGCCGTCCATGTCGAGGTCGGCGAACGCCGCGCTCGTCGACCAGCCCGCGTCGCCCAGGCCGGCCTTCGACGTGATGTCCTCGAAGCGACCGCCGCCGGCGTTTCGAAGCAGGATGTCGGGGCCATAGCAGCAGACGTAGAGATCGTCGCGGCCATCGCCGTCGACGTCGCCCACCGCGCACCCGAAGCCCCAGCGCGTCGGGCGCGCGCCCATCCCGGACGTGACGTCGCGGAACCGGAGGCCGCCGACGTTCTCGAAGAGCCGCGCCCCCGGGCCGCGCTCGGGATCGGCCATCGTGGCGCCGTTGGGCATGAAGAGGTCCCGGTCGCCGTCGCCGTCGAAGTCGATGAGCGCCAGCCCGCCGCCCTTCACCTCGAGGATCTGCCTCGAGGGAACGGTGCCGCTGGTCATCACCGCGTCGACGCCGCTTGCGGCCGTGACGTCCTCGAAGCGGATCGGGCCGCCGGCCTGCGCGAGGAGCAGCGCAGCAAGCATCGCGGCCGGGATCACGGCGCGCCCTCGGCCGGCTGCGAGCGTTCGCGGATCCGCGCCTGCTCGGCACGCGCGGCGTCCGCCTCGGCCGCGCGGCCCTGACGGTCGAGGACGCGCGCGAGCTTCGACCACGCCTCGCCGTGGGTTGGCCAGAGCCGCACCGCCTCGCGATAGCAGCCCTCGGCCTCGGCCAATCGGTCGCGCCGCAGGAGGACGTCACCGAGGCGAGCCTGGTTCTTGGCGCGCTCCCGTGCGTTCACCGCGGCGTCACCGGCCGAGAGGATGGACAGCGCCCGGCGGAACCGCGACTCCGCCTCGGGCAGCCGGTCCTCCTCGTAGGCGATCAGCCCGAGCGCGTACTGCGTGTCGTCGTAGTCG
>VGXR01000017.1 GCA_016873255.1 Planctomycetota bacterium | reverse complement strand
CTGCCCGGCGTTGCCTGCGCGGTACAGCACCTCGGCGGCCAGCCGCAGGATCCCCGCATCGCACGGGTGCTGCCGCAGCGGTTCCTCGAGCAGCGCGAACGCCTCGGCGAACTGGCCGGACGCCGCGAGTGCCTGGACGCGCTCGTGGAGGTGATGGCGCGCGGACGAGCGTGCGTTGGGCGAGCCGAGGTCAGCGCGTGGAGGGAGCGTGAGCGTCCGGGAGCGTATCCACGGGGCCAGTGCCCCTCGAAAGAGACCTCGCCGCGCCGCCCGAAGGCGACACGGCGAGGAGTGTGGCCGCCGGCCGAAGTCGGCGGGGATGCGCGAAGTGACGGTCAGCGACGACGGCGCGCGCCGCCGGGACCTGCGATGCGGTCAGCCATGCTCTGGGTGCGCCTCGCGCGCCGCAAGCGCGCACATCAGCTCCACGCCCGTGGCGATGGCGTCGTCGTTGAAGTCGAAGTCCGGGGCGTGAAGCGGGGGGCAGTTTGTTCCCGGCGCGGCAAGCCCGAGCGCCCAGTAGCAGCAGCGGGCGTGCGGGCCGTAGAAGGCGAAGTCCTCGCCGCCCATCACGGGGGCGTCGAGGTGCGCGACGCGCGCGTCGCCGAGCGTGGCCCGAGCGACCGACTCGAAGCGGCGCACCGCGTCGGCGTCGTTGACGGTGACGGGGTAGTTGCGCTGCAGCTGCGCCCGCGCGGTGCAGCCGTGCGCGGCGGCGATGCCCGCCGCCACGTCGGCGATGCGGCGCTCCACGAGCGAGCGGGTTGCCTCGCTCAGCGATCGGTACGTTCCGCGGAGCGTGACGCGGTCGGGGATGACGTTGAACGCGGCGCCGCCCTCGATGGCGGTGACGCTGACGACCGCTGCGTCGAGCGGGTCGATGTTGCGCGCGACGATCGACTGCAGCGCCGTGACGATCGCGGCTGCGCACACCACGGGGTCGGCGGAGCGATGCGGCCACGCGGCGTGCGAGCCGCGGCCCTCGACGAGCACCTCGAAGCGGTCGCTCGCGGCCATGATGGCGCCGGTGCGCGTGGCGACGGTGCCGAGCGCAAGCTCCGGCCAGCCGTGGAGCGCGTAGGCCTCCTCCACGGGCGGCCCGAGGCGCGAGCCGTCGAGCGCGCCTTCCTCGACCATGCGCAGCCCGCCGCCGCCGCCTTCCTCGGCCGGCTGGAAGACCAGCGTGACCGGGCGCGGAAGCGCGTGGCGCGCGGCAAGGGCCGCAAGGACGCGCGCCGCGCCGACGAGGATGGTGGTGTGCCCGTCGTGGCCGCATGCGTGCATGCGGCCCTCGGTGCGTGACTTCCAGGCGGGGCCGCCGCGCTCCACGATCGGCAGCGCGTCCATGTCGGCGCGCAAGGCCACGGCGCGCGGGCCGGTGCCGGGAAGGTGCGCCAGCACGCCGGTGCCGCCGGCAAGGCCACCCTCGTGGCGGATGCCGGCATCGCGCAGGGCATCGCGGACGATGCCGCTGGTGCGGACTTCCTCGTAGCCGATCTCGGGGTGCATGTGCAGGTCGCGGCGCATGGCCACGAGCGCCGTCAGCTCGCGCTGCACCAGGTCGCGGATCTCCGCGGCAAGCGGGTGCGATGCTGGTCCGGGGCTCGGCATGCGGGAATCCTACTTGCGCAGGGGCGGCAGGCCGCAGGCCTCGCGGCCCTTGTTGACCTTGGCGAAGGCGCCCTTGTCGTGGTTGATCAGGCGGCTCAGCTGGCTCATGGTGATGCCGAGCAGCGCGGCCGCCCCGGCAAGGTCGTAGCGGCGCGCGACGACGAGGTCGAGCGCCTCGGCGAGCAGGCCGGGGTAGTCCTCGTGGTCGGGGTTCACGGCCATCTTGTTGCCCTGGCGGCGGCGCATCCAGAGCTCGCTGCAGGTGTGGGTGTCGCGCGAGGCCAGGGTGCGCACGTGCGAGGCAAGCTTGCGCCGCAGGCGCCGGATGGCCATGCGGCGGTTCTCGATCTGGCTGCGGCGTTCGCTGGCCTGCGCCTCGACCCCCGTGGGCGTGTGCGTCACCCAGACGGCCGTGTCCACGCGGTTGCGGTGCTGCCCCCCGGGCCCGCCCACGCGGCCGGTGAGGATCTCGCAGGAGCGGAGGAGGACCTCCTCGTCGATGGTGGCCGGATGCGGCGGCTCCACCATGCGGAACGCAGGGTCGATGAACGGCGGGCGGTAGGCCACGGGGTCATGGTATTGCGGGCCAATCGTCCCGCCTCGGCACGGCCGGGCTGCGATATACTGGTCCCTTCACCTGAATGCGGATGTGGCGAAACTGGCAGACGCGCTAGATTCAGGTTCTAGTGGGGTAACTCCCATGGAGGTTCAAGTCCTCTCATCCGCACTGCGTGGGCCCCCGGCATCCGGGGGCCCGCGCCGCTTTTGGGCCACGCGGCTACCGTGAAGGTGATGCGGGCGTACCTCGACAGCAACGCCACCACCCAGCCGCTTCCGGAGGTGGTTGCCGCCATGACCGACGCGCTGGTGCGCGGGTGGGGCAATCCGTCGAGCGTTCACCGGGCGGGGATCGACGCCCGGCACGCGGTGGAGCTGGCGCGCGAGTCGGTGGCGCGGCTCGTGGGCGCGCAGCCGCGCGAGGTGGTCTTCACGAGCGGCGGCACGGAGAGCGCGTGGCTTGCGATTGCCGGCACGCTGGATGCGATGGGCGGCGCGGGGCGTCCGGCTGCGTTGCCGCCGGTGCTCGTCACCATGCGCACCGAGCACAGCGCGGTGCGCGAGGCGTGCGAGGCGCTCGAGGCGCGCGGGCGCGTGCGGGTGGCCTGGGTGCCGCCGGCAGCCGATGGGGTGATCGACCTGGCGGCGCTGGATGCGGCCCTTGCCGAGCACGACGGCGCCGTGGCGCTCGTCAGCGTGATGGGTGCCAACAACGAGACCGGTGTCCTGCAGCCGCTGCAGTCGATCGGCGAGCGGTGCCGTGCGCGCGGCGTGCGGTTCCACTGCGACGCGACGCAGTGGGTCGGGCGGATGCCGACGGCGCTTGCCAACCTGCCGGTCGACCTGGCGACGGTGTCGTCGCACAAGTTCCACGGCCCGAAGGGCGTGGGCGCGCTGTGGGTTCGGGCGGGCGTGCGCGTGCGGGCGCAGGTCGTCGGCGGGCCGCAGGAGCGCGAGCAGCGCGGCGGCACCGAGAACGTCCCGGGGATCGTGGGAATGGGCGCGGCGGCCGATGCGGCAGCCGCGTGGGTGGCCGATGCCGCCGGGCGCGAGCGCGGTGCCGCGCTGCGCGATGCGTTCGAGCGGGCCGTGTGCGCCGCCGTGCCGGACGCGGTGGTGAACGGTGCCGGCGCCGCGAGGCTCTGGAACACCACGAACATCGGGTTCCCGGGCCTGGAGGCGGAGGCGCTGCTCCTCCTCCTGTCCGAGCGCGGCGTGGCCGCGAGCGCGGGCGCGGCGTGCTCGAGCGGTTCGCTCGACCCGTCGCCGGTGCTCCTGGCCATGGGCGTGGAGCCGCGGGTGGCCCACGGCAGCCTGCGCTTCAGCCTGAGCCGGCTGACCACGGACGAGGAGATGCGCGTGGCCGCCGACGAGGTCCCGGCGTGCGTGGCGCGCCTGCGGAGGTCTGCGTGACGGGGCTACGATCCGCGGCATGACGCGCGTTGCCTTGGCATCGGTCGGTGTGCTCCGCATGGTGGTGGCGTTGGCGGCGGTGGTGCTGCCGCTCGCGCTCGGGCGCGCGGTGCACGCGCAGGGCGCGATCGGCGTGGCGACGTCGATCACGGTCCAGCAGTTCATGACCGACCTCAACAACTACGGCACCTGGATCTCCGACCGCGAGTGGGGCTGGGTGTGGCAGCCGCGCGGCGTGCTGCCGGGGTGGCGCCCGTACACGCAGGGGCAGTGGCTGGTGGCCGAGGGCTTCGGCATGTACTGGCAGAGCTACGAGCCGTTCGGCTGGGCCGTCTACCACTACGGCCGCTGGGCGTGGTGGGGCGACAGCCGCGGTTGGGTGTGGATCCCGGACAAGACGTGGGGCCCGGGCTGGGTGAACTGGGCCTACGGCGAGGGGTACATCGCCTGGACCCCCATGCCGCCGTCGGCCCCCGGGCCGCAGGCCGTGCAGAACGGGCCCGTGAAGAGCGCGCCGTGGATGTGGAACATCGTGCCGCAGGCGTCGCTCCTCACGTCCAACGTGTGGCAGTGGGCCGTGCCGAGCGCGCGCAACGTGAACATCTTCCCGCACCTCGAGCAGCACACCGTGTACAGCGGCGTGAGCGACTACAGCCTCCCGAAGGACATGGTGCTTGCCATCTCCGGAAGCGGCGATCCCGCGCAGCCGGTGACCTTCGTGATGACGCCGCTCGACGTCACCCGAGGGGACATGCGCGGCACCATCCTGGCGTACGCGCCCGTGCTCACGGGCGCGGCGCAGGCCGCGGGCGGGCAGGGCAACCAGTTCCGCAACGTGATCCCCACCCCGCCGAAGGCGCCGCCTCCGCCGTCGGCGCCGCAGCCGCCGCTGCCACCGACGTGGCGGCCCGTGCCGCCGTCGCAGGGCTGCACGCAGGAGCAGGCCGAGGCGCGACAGCAGCAGCTGCTGGCCGTCTACCGCCACGGCGAGGCGCAGCGGCTGGCGCTGGCCCAGAGCATCGACCCGTACTCGCCGCCGGTGAGCGGCTGGAGCCTCGACAACGCGCCGAAGTGGAATGCCAACGAGGGGGCCGAGCTCGAGGCGCAGCACCAGCGCGAGCAGGCGCTCACCGCGGGCGGGGCGTACGGTGGATCGCCGTACGCGGCGCCGCCGCAGCCGCAGAACTGAGTCCTTGCGCGTGCCGCGGGCGCGCCCCCCGGCGCGCCCCCCGACGCGCCCCCGAAGCCGATCGGTGCGTGACTCGCGGCGCGGGCCCCGGCCTCAGGCGCCGCGCCCGCGCCACGCGCGGTAGCGCGCGATGAGCGCATCGGTGCTTGCGTCCGGTGCCTGCCGGCGGGGCCCGTCGAGCATCGGCAGCAGGCTGCTGCACACCTTCTTGCCGAGCTCCACGCCCCACTGGTCGAAGCTGTTGATGTTCCACAGCGCACCGGCGGTGAAGGTGGCGTGCTCGTAGAGGGCCACCAGCCGGCCGAGCGCGCGCGGCGTGCGCTTGCGGCAGAGGAGGAAGGTGGTCGGCCGGTTGCCCGGCATCACCTTGTGCTCGACGAGGTGCTCGGGCGTGCCCAGCGCGCGCAGTTCCTCCGCGGTCTGCCCGAAGCCCATGACCCGCGCCTGCGCCACGGCGTTGGCGAAGAGCATGTCGTGCATGCCCAGCGAGTCGGCGTTCGGCTCGGCGAAGGCGATGAAGTCGGCCGGCACCGTGACGTTGCCCTGGTGCAGCAGCTGGAAGAAGGCGTGCTGGCCGTTGGTGCCGGGTTCGCCCCAGACCACCGGGCACGTGGTCCATGCGACCGGGCGGCCGTCGAGCTGCGTGCGCTTGCCGTTTGACTCCATCTCGAGCTGCTGCAGGTACGCGGTGAAGCGGTGCAGGTGCTGGCAGTAGGGCAGCACCGCATGCGCCCCGAAGCCGAGGTAGTCGGTGTTCCACACCTGCAGCAGGCCCATCAGCACCGGGATGTTGCGCTCGGCGGGTGCCTCCAGGAAGTGCGCGTCCACCTCGCGGAAGCCCGCGAGCATGTCGCCGAAGGCGTCGGGCCCGATGGCGATCATGGTGGACAGGCCGATCGCGCTGTCCATCGAGTAGCGGCCGCCGACCCAGTCCCAGAAGCCGAACATGTTGCCCGGGTCGATGCCGAACTGCGCGACGAGGTCGGCCGCGGTGGAGACGGCCGCGAAGTGCCGCGCCACGCTGCGCTCGTCGCCGCCGAAGGCCTGCAGGCTCCACGCACGCGCGGTGCGCGCGTTGGCCATGGTCTCCTGCGTGGTGAAGGTCTTGCTGGCGACGATGAACAGCGTCTCGGCCGGGTCGAGCCCCGCCGTCTTCCACGCGAAGTCGCCCGGGTCCACGTTGGACACGAAGCGGAACTCGAGCCCCGGCGCGGCGAAGTCGCGGAGCGCGTCGTTGGCCATGGCGGGGCCGAGGTCGCTGCCGCCGATCCCGATGTTCACGACCGTGCGGATGGGCCTTCCGGTGTGGCCCTTCCAGCGGCCCGAACGCACCAGGCCCGCGAAGGCGGCCATGCGGTCGAGCACGGCATGGACGTCGGGGACCACGTCCCGCCCGCCGGTGCGCATGACGGTGCCGCGCGGCGCGCGCAGGGCCACGTGGAGGACGGCGCGGTCCTCGGTGGAGTTGATGCGCTCGCCCGCGAACATCGCGGCGCGCCGAGCGGCGAAGCCCGACTGGCCGAGGAGGGCGAGCAGGTCCTTCATGGCCGCGGCATCGATCCGCTGCTTGCTGTAGTCGAGGTGCACGTCGTGCGCCTCCGCGGCCATCGCGGCGGTGCGCCCGGGGTCGCTCGCGAAGAGCTCGCGAAGGTGCACGGGCCGCAGGCGCTCGGCGTGCGACTGCAGCAGGCGGTGTGCGGGCAGCGTGTCGAGCGGCGCGGAGGCGTTCATGGGGCGCGTAGGATAGGGCGATGCCGAACGCCGTTCCCACCGCCGTCCTCTCCATGGCGGGCCAGTCCATCTGGATCGACAACATCACGCGGGCCATGCTCGGCGGCGCGCTCCAGAAGTACATCGCCGAGTGGAGCGTCGTGGGCCTGACCTCCAACCCGACGATCTTCGCGAAGGCGATCGCCGGGAGCAAGGACTACGACGCGCAGATCACGGAGCTCTCCGCGAAGGGCCTGGGCGGGGAGGAGGCGTTCTTCGGGCTGGCGCTTGCCGACCTGACGCGCGCCTGCGACCTGTTCGCCGGCGTCCACGCGCGCACCGGCGGCGTCGACGGCTGGTGCTCGCTCGAGGTGAGCCCGCTCCTTGCCTACGACGCGGCGAGCACCGTGCAGCAGGCGGTCGAGCTGCACGCGCGCGCGGGGCGCCCCAACCTCTACATCAAGGTCCCCGGCACGAAGGAGGGCATCCCCGCGATCGAGGAGCTCACCTTCCGCGGCATCCCGGTGAACGTCACGCTCCTGTTCGACACCGCCCACTACCTGGCCGCGGCCGAGGCGTACCTGCGCGGGCTTGAGCGCCGCGTGGCCGCGGGCAAGGCACCGGACACCTTGGGCGTCGCCAGCCTCTTCATCTCGCGCTGGGATGCGACCCTCGACGCGAAGCTGCCCGCCGAACTGAAGAACCGCGTGGGCCTCGCGATCGGCGCCGACGCGTACGCGGCGTACGTGGAGCTCCACTCCTCGCCGCGGTGGCTCGCGCTCCAGGCCAAGGGTGCGCGTCCGCAGCGGCTCCTCTACGCGAGCACCGGCACCAAGGACCCCAAGCTCCCGGCGTCGCTCTATGTGGAGGGCCTGGCGTCGCCGCTCACCGTGAACACCGTGCCCGAGGCGACGCTCCAGGCGTTCCATGCCTCGGGCCGCGTGACCGCGGTCCTCCCCCCCGACGGCGGTCCGCTGCGCGCCGCGCTTGCCGAGGCGCGGGCCGCGGGGATCGACCTGCCCGGCACCGCCGCCGCGCTGCAGGAGCAGGGTGCGAAGGCGTTCGTCCAGAGCTGGCACGACCTGCTGAAGGACATCCGCGCGAAGTCCGGCGCGCTGTCGGCCGGTTGAGCGCCCCATCCGTGGGTCCGAATTGCTTGGTGACGCGGGTTTCGCAGGCTATGCTCGCAAGTCCTCTGGGTGACCCATGACGACCGCGACCTTCCTGCTGCTCGGAGCATCGATCGCCGTCCCGCCGGTTCCGTTCGCCGACCGAACTCCGCCGCCGTTCGCCGACCGTGACGGGCCGCTGCCCCCGGCGGGCGCCGTGGTCCTCCGTGACGAGGCAGGCCTGGTGCCGGACACGCTCCCGGGACTCGTGCCGACGGATCGGGAGGGCTGGATCGCGGTCCGCGCCGGCTCCGCGGCCGCGCGCGATCCGCGGGTCCACGACGCCATCGGTCGTTCGTCGTTCGTGGCGCACGCGTACGTCGACCGCGCGGGTGGCCTTTGCTGGCCCGGGCCGGCGGTGCTCGTGCGTGTGCGGGATGATGCCGACCGCGCCGCGCGCGAGCATGCGCTCGCCTCGCTGGCGGATGCCGTCTCGATGCGCGAATTCCGCGCGGTGCCAGGCCTGTTCCTCGCTTCGCTCGACGCCCGGGACGGCGACGCGGTGCTCGCGCGCGTTGCCGCGCTGGCGGCCCACCCGGCGGTGGAGTTCGCGGAGCCGGACATGTCGTTCACCGGGCGCGGGTCGGGGACCTGGGTGCCGAACGACCCGGGGTTCGCCAATTGCTGGGGTCACCTCAACGCCGGGCAGTCCGCGGGCTGGCAGCCCGGCTTCGACATGCGCTCGACCTACGGCTGGGCGCTGACGCAGGGCTCGCCCGACGTCAAGGTGCTCGTGATCGACGTCGGCGTGGACCAGGCGCACCCGGACATCCGGCAGCTCCCCGGGCGCGACTTCACGACCGGCGCGACCGCGGGCATCGCGGGCGGCGGGCCGGGTAACTCGTGCGATCGCCACGGCACCCCCGTGGCCAGCTGCGTCTCGAGCCCCGGCGGCAACGGGATCGGCACGGTGGGATCGGCGCCCGGCTGCACATCCGTCTCGGCACGGTGCTTCGTGACCTCCCCGTCCTGCTCTGGCAGCTGGAACGCGACGTACTCCTGGACCGCGAACGCCATCGACTGGGCCGCGCAGAACGGCATCCGGGTCACCAACAACAGCAACTACTACGGCGCGAGCTCGAGCGCCATCGAGGCCTCCTATGCCGCGACCCGCGCGGCCGGGATGGTGCACTTCGCCTCCGCGGGGAACAGCGGCAACACGGCGATCTCCTACCCCGCGTCGCTCCCGACGGTGAACGGCGTCGGAGCGCTGTCGCCGGGAGGACAGCGGGCGTCCTTCTCGTGCTTCGGCCCCGAGGTGTTCGTGACCGCCCCGGGGTCCTCTGTGTACGCGGCGGACGTCTCGGGCTCGGGGGGGTATTCCTCGACCGACTACACGTGGGTCCAAGGCACCTCGTTCGCGTCGCCATACGCGGCGGGCGTCGCCGCGCTCGTGATCTCCGTCGCGCCGCAGCTCGGTGCCGCGGCGATCGAGAGCGTCCTCCGCGACTCGGCGCGCGACCTCGGGCCGGCGGGCTTCGACGCCGAGTTCGGGTGGGGGATGGTGCAGCTGGACCGCGCGATCATCGCCGCCGTCGACTGCCCCGGGGACCTCGACGACGACCTCGACGTCGACGGGGCCGACATCGGCATCCTGCTCGGCGACTGGGGCAGCGGCTCGGGGCGGTGCGACCTCGACGGCAACGGGTCGGTGAGCGGGTCGGACCTCGGCCTGCTTCTCGGCGAGTGGGGCCCCTGCACCTGAGGCGCCTCCTCCGCGTGTAGCCTTCCGCCGCGATGGCTTCCCCGCACGGCTTCCTCGACGAGCTCGCCTGGCGCGGGCTGCTGCACCAGACCACGTCGGATGCGCTGCCCGCATACCTGGCCACGCCCGGGCGCGTGGCCTACGCGGGCTTCGACCCGACCGCCGACAGCCTCACGGTCGGCAATTACGTGCCGATGAAGCTGCTCGCGCACTGGCAGCGCGCGGGCCACCGGCCGATCGTCCTGATGGGCGGCGGCACCGGGCTGATCGGCGACCCGAGCGGCAAGAGCGCCGAGCGCCAGCTCATGACCGAGGAGGTCGTGCGGCACAACGTCTCGCGGCAGCGCGAGATCTTCGCGCGCGTGATCGACTTCGCGGCGAAGGGCGACCGCGCCGCGACCGTGGTCAACAACGCGGACTGGCTGCGGGGCCTGGGCTACATCGAGGTGCTGCGCGAGGTGGGCAAGCACTTCAGCGTGAACCAGATGATCATGCGCGACTCGGTGCGCTCGCGCCTCGAGGGCCGCGAGCAGGGCATCAGCTACACCGAGTTCAGCTACATGATCCTGCAGGCGTACGACTTCCTGCACCTCTTCCGCTCGATGGGCTGCACGGTCCAGCTCGGCGGCGCGGACCAGTGGGGCAACATCGTGAGCGGCATCGACCTGGTGCGGCGCATGGAGCAGGGCGAGGCGCACGGCATCACGAATCCCCTGGTCACCAAGTCCGACGGCGGCAAGTTCGGCAAGAGCGAGAAGGGCGCGGTGTGGCTGACGGCCGACCGCACCAGCGCGTTCCGCTTCCACCAGTTCTGGCTCAACACCGCCGACGCCGACGTGGTGCGGTTCATCAAGTGGTTCACGTTCCTGCCCCGGGAGCGCGTGGCCGAGCTGGAGCGGTCCGCGGCCGAGCGGCCGCAGGAGCGCGAGGCGCAGCGCGTGCTTGCCGACGAGATGACCGAGCTCTTCCACGGCCCGACGGAGCGCGCCAACGCCGAGGCGGCGGGCCGCGCGCTCTTCTCGGGCGACCTGGGGGCCTTGGATGCGCGCACCGTGGACGAGGTGGCCGAGGACCTGCCCGTGACCGAGCTGGAGCCCGGCGAGCTTGGCGGCGACGGGCTTGCGCTCCTTGACCTGCTGCCGCGCACCACGCTTGCGGCGAGCAAGCGCGAGGCGCGCGACTTCCTGGCCGCCGGCGCGGTGCTCGTGAACGGGGCGAAGGCCGCGGCGGACGCACGGCTCACGCCGCACGACCTGCTGCACGGGCGCGTGGCGCTGCTGCGGCGCGGGAAGAAGAACTGGCACGCGGTGCGCGCGAAGGCGTGAACCGCGCCGCGCCGCGCGCAGCGAGGACTCAGTTCGGCTGGACCGCGGGGTTGCGCGGCAGCACGCGGAGCCTCACCGAGGGGGCGATTCCTGGCTCGCTGCCGCGGGTGCGGACCACCGTCACGCCGTCGGGCAGGCGCCAGTAGGAGACCGCGTAGCCCTCGACGCCGACGCGCGCGGGTTCCTCGCCGAGGTCGATGACGGCGACCGGCACGAAGCGCCCCGACGCCAGCTCCGCGATCGACGCCGCGGGGCCGGAGACCACCACCCCGTCCAGCGCGTCGGCGCCGGGTTCCGGCGTCACTTCCCAGCGGTCCGCCGCGCGCGGGCTGAGCGCCAGGCGCACCGCGACGCGGTCGAGCGTGAGCTCCGCCGTCGCCGATGCCAGCTCGAACGTCACCACGGTGCGCGGCGGCACGATGCGGCACTGCTCGCGCCAGCGCGACAGGCGCTCTGGCAGGCGCAGGTCCACGTCGAGCCGGTGGCGGCCCGGCGCGAGCGCCCGCGTGTCGACTGCTGCCTCGACGGCGAGCGCACCGCCGGCCTCGCGCGCGGAGGCGGGCATCGTGACGGTCACCACCGCGGGGTCCGCGGCCGGCGTGCCGCGCAGCGAGGCGTTCGGCAGCCCGATGGTCACCGGCACCTGCTCGGTGACCAGCGTGCCGTTCTCGTAGCGGAGCGATTCGGGGCGCACGCGCACAACCTCCGCGCCGGTGGCCGCGACGGTGGGGTTGGCCGCCAGCACGTCGCGCAGCGGCACCTCGTGCGCGCCGGCATCCGCCGGCAGTCCCTCGCCGCCGACGGCCAGCGACAGGCCGCTCCGCAGGGCGTCCTCGAGCTGCTCGATGGCGCGTCGCGATCCGCGGACCTCGACCGCCAGCTGCACGGCCGTGGCCGGGTCGACGAACGCCGCGCGCGGGTCGGCGGCCGTGAGGCGCACCGTGCCGGACACCGACGCGGACTCACGCGTGCGGTCGTTGGCATATGCCCAGATCAGGAGCGCGATGATGGCCGCGGCCAGCATGTTGAGCGCGGTGGACTTCCAGTCGTGGCGCACGCTCATGCGTGCACCGCCTTGGTGCCGTCCTCGTCCTCGCTGGCGCGAAGCGCGTCGCGGAGGGCGGCGGCGAAGTCGTCGTAGGCGATCGGTTCGCTCAGCTCGCCTCCGCGCGCGATGCGGATGGCACCGGTCTGCTCGCTCACCACCACCACGATCGCGTCGGTGTCGACGGTCGCTCCCACGGCTGCCTGGTGGCGCGAGCCGAGGCGCGCCGGCACGATCGATGCGTCGGCGATGGGCAGCTGCACGCTTGCGGCCGCGATGCGGTTGCCGCTGACCACGACGGCCAGGTCATGGAGCGGGCTGTTGGGCCAGAAGACCGACTCGAGGAGCCTGGCCGAGAGCACCGAGTCGATCTGCACGCCGGTACGGATCACCTCCGCGAGCGGAACCCCGCGCTCGATCACGATGAGCGCACCGAACTGGTTGCGGCTGAGGAACTCCACCGCCTCGTCGATGGCGGGCACCACCTCCGCGAGCTGCCGGTCGCGGCGCCCGAGCCAGCGCGATTGCCCGATGCGGATGAGGGCCTGGCGCAGCTCGGGCTGGAAAATCACCACCAGCGTGATGGCGAGCGTGCCCACCACGGCCTCGGACACGAAGCGGAGGCGCACGAACGAGTCGGTGGCCGTGCCGCCGAGTCGCAGCCCGAGCAGGACCGCGGCAAGCAGCACGATCACGCCCTTCAGGACGCCGGCGCCCCGCGTCCCGCGCAGGAAGCGCAGCACCAGGAAGACGGCCAGCCAGATCACCGCAAGCTCGACCGCGATCGCGACCGGCTCGTTGCCGCGGAAGACCTGTCCCAGGCGATCCAGCATCGGCGGCGAGTATAGGCCGCGGCCATCGGCACCGCCCCGCACTACGATGCGCGCGATGTCGCGCACCCAAGGCTCGTTCCAGCTCGGCCGATTCACCGCAACATGCGCGTCCACGGGGCGTGCCCTCGTGCCGGGCGAGCGCATCGTGGCGACGCTGTGCGACGCGGCCGAGGCCCGTGCCGAGGGCCCCGAGTTCGTGCGCAGGGACTTCGCGGCCGATGCCTGGGAGGCCGGTGCGCGCCCCGACGCGATGGTGTGCTTCTGGCGCACCACGGCACCCGCTCCCGACGAGCGCCGTCGTCTGCTCGTGGACGATGACACGCTCGTGGAGCTCTTCGACCGCCTCGACGGCGATGACCGCCCGCAGCGGCGCGCGTACCGGTGGCTGGTCTGCCTGATCCTCCTCCGCAAGCGCCTGCTGCGCCAGGTGCGCATCGAGCGCGAGGGCGACGAGGAGTGGTGGCTGGTGCAGAAGCGCGGCACCGAGGAGGGCACCCCGCCCATCCGCGTGCCGAACCCGCGGATCAAGGACGAGGACCTGCAGGAACTCGCCGACCACCTCGGCGAGGTGATGCAGAGCGAACTGTGAGCCGCGGTGTCCGTGCGCTTGCGCTGGGTGGTGCGCTGGCCGCCGCGGCGTGCGCGCCGCGTCCGGCGGTCGACGTGGCGCAGTCAGGCCCCGCGGCGGAGGCGCGCGCTGCCGAGGTTGCCGCTCCCGGGGTTGCCGCTCTCGAGGCGGCCACTCTCGAGGCGATCGCGTCCTCGGAGCGTGCCCGGGCGGGAGAGCTTCGCGTGCTGGTGGCGCGCGGCGTCACGGAGCTCCGCTGGCGCGACGAGTCCGGCGATCGGTTCGAGCAGGGCGATGCCGACCTGCGATGGTGCGCCGGCCGCGGCTTCGCCGTCAGCATCTCCAAGCTCGGCGATCGGTACGCCTGGGTCGGGTCCGATGGCCGGCGCTGGTGGCAGTTCTTCCTGAAGGCGGAGCCTTCCACCCTCCGGTGGGGGAGCCTCGCGCCGGCGGCGGTCGCTGCCGGAGGTCCCGCTGCCGAGGAAGGCGGCGGTGGTGCGGACGAGTCCCTTCGATCGCTCGCCGGCGGAACGCCGAGTCCCGTGCTGCTGGGACTCCGTCCGCTCGTGCCGCGCGCGGGCGCGGCGCCCGAGGTGCGCGGCGAGCTCCTGTGGATCGAGTGCGAGCCCGAGGGACGCGCGCGCGTGGAGGCGGCCTTCGACCCGAAGTCGCTCGCTCCCCTCCGGGTGCGGATGAGCGTCCCGGGCGGCGCAACGGTGCTCTCGAGCTTCGACGGGATGCTGCCGGTGGAGACCCTCGGCACGGCGCAGGGGGCGTGGCCGCGGATGCCGCGCCGGGTGCGCATCGAGGCCCCGGGGGTGAAGCAGGCGCCATCGATCGCGCTGCTTCTCTCGCTGGAGTCTGCCCGTGCCGATGCGGACGCGGCCGACCGGCCGTTGCTCTACGACCTCGATGCGCTCCGCGAGCGGTTTGCGCCCCAGGACGTGAAGGAGCTGCCTTGAGCGCGCGGCGCGGATGGGCCTCGGCCGCCTGCGGCGTGCTGCTTGCCGCGGCGCTGCACGGGCCTGCCCGCGCGGAAGGGCGTTCGCTTCCCGTGGCCGCCGATGCCGGGCATGCGTGGTTCGTCGCGGAGCGAGCGCGCGCCGCCGGCATGGAGCACGTGCTGCTCCATCATGCGTCCGCCATGGGCTGCGACTGCGTCCGCGAGGCGCTGGTGCTCCCCGCTGCGCCCGAGGCCATGGCCGCGACGGGCTCGGACGTGTGGCTCGTGATGCCCGCGGGCTCGGTGGGCCGGCGGGACGTGCTGCGGGTCACGTCGGCGCGGAACCCCGCGACGGGCGCGTGGTTCGCGCCGGCACCGCCGTCGGTGCTTCCGAGCCTCCCGGGTGACGGCGCGCTGCGCGGGATCGCGCCGGTTGCCGACGGGCTGCTTGCGCTCCGAGATGGTGCAGGGCTCGAACTCCTGTCGGCCGGGCGGTGGCAGCCGCTTGCGGGCGCGCCCGATGACGCCGGATGCGTGCTTGTCCCGTTCGCCGGAGGCCCCGCGCTCGTCGATGAGGCGGGGGCCATCCGGATGCGCTCGCCGGATGGCCAGTGGACCGCGCTCGACGTCGGCGCGGCCGGTGCCGGGCGGCTCGGCTTCGTCCCCGGCGCGGTGCGTCCCACGGCGGAGATTCGCGTGGACGGCGGTGCGCGCTCGGTGCGCGCGCTCGTTCGGGGCGCGTCGCTCGAGGTGGCGCGCTACGACCCGCCCGAGCGTGCATCGGGGCTCGTGGCCATCGGCGATGGGCTGGTGCTGGTGTTGCCGACGGGTGAGGGCGGGGCGGCGTTCCGCCGCTTCGACCCGGTGACCGGCGCCCCGGGTGCGCCCTCCGTGCTCGAGCCGCAGCCCGCCGATGCCACTCGGTGGGTCTGCCTGCCGTCGCTTGCGATGCTGGCGCTCGCCACGACTGTGTTCGTGGCCATGCGCCGGAACATGCGCCTCAAGTCGGGTTCCGCCGAACGCCGATGACCCGAGGGGCGGACGGACCCGCCCACCGAGGAACTGCGTTGGACCACGGACTGCACGAACGCGCCGTGCCACTTGCCGAACGAGCCACCGCGCACCACGACGCGCCGGCGTTGGCGCAGCTCCTCTCCGCATTCAACGAGGTGGCCGCGGGCGTGCAGGGCACGCACCGGGCGCTCATCGAGCGGGTCGAGGAGCTGTCGCGCGAGCTCGAGGTCGCGCGGGCGCGCGCGGACGACGCGGGGCTCCTCGCCTGCGACGGCACGGTCACGCTTGAGATCCTGGAGCGACGGGCGATCCTCGCCACGTTGCAGCGCTTCGGCGGCCACCGGGACCGGACCGCCAAGGCCCTCGGGATCGGCGTCCGGACGCTCGGCATGAAGATCCGGGCGTGGAAGGACATCGGGCTGGTGCCGCACCACCTGTAGGCGGCGCTCGGGACGACCGAGCCGAGCGGTTATCCGGCCGCGCAGAAACTGCAGCCATCGGGCAACCCTTGCCGATCCAGTCGGCAGGTGGTGCATGCTGCCCCGCACGGATGCGGGGCGCGTGCGCCCCAAGGCGCGGAGCGATCGCGTGACCTCACCCATCGGGCCCATCGCCGTCTCCGGGAGCCAGCCCCTCGCTGCGTCGAGTGCCGCATCACTGGCGCCCGCCCGCACGGATGCCGGATGCGATGCACTGCTTGCGGGTGCGTCCGCGCAGCTCGAGCGTGCGCGCTGCCTCGGCTCAGAGGCCGCGCGCGCCGCTTCCGACGCCCGTGCCACCAGCGATGTGGAGGGCGTGATGCTCGCCACCCGCAAGGCGGATGCCGCGTTCCGGATGCTCGAGGCCGCGCGCACCGCCATGCTCGAGGCCTACGCGCGCATGGGCGACATCCGCTGACCCGCGCCTGCATGGGAACACCGACTGCCTGAATCGCCCCGACGACCCGCTGGAGGATCGATGGAACTGCTCGAGGACCAGAACGACGCCGACGTCCGACACGAACTTGCCGAGGCCGGCGATGCGGACGGGGCATCGCCATCGCCGCGCCGCATGTGGGCGGTGTCGGCTGCCGCTCTGGCGGTGGCGGGCGCCGCCGGCTGGTGGATGCTTGCGCGCGATGCCGGCTCGCGGCCGACGGTGGCGCTTGCGGTTCCGGCGGCATCGGCCGACGGCGCGCGCGCCGCGCTGCGCTCGGCAGGGATTTCCCATGAATTCCGCGGCGGGACGCTGTGGGTGTCCGAGGTGGACGCGCAGCGGGCCATCGAGGCCGCGACTGCGCGCCCACGCGCGAATGCGGTGGCGGACACGCTTGCCGACGAGTCGGTGTTCGCGAGCGGCGAGAGCGCCCGCGCGCGCCGGACCGCTGCGACGATCCGCGAACTCGAGGCAGCCATCGGCATGCAGCCCGGCGTCGAGCGCGCGAGCGTGGTGCTGGGCGAGCCGACGCGGACGGCCGGGCCGGGCATGCCGGGCGGCGGCTCCGCGAGCGTGACGGTGTCGATGCGCGCCGGTGCGATGACGCAGGACCTGGTGGACGCGGTGGCGGTGCTCGTGGCCGGGGCCTGCCCCGGCATGCGCCCGGAATCGGTGGCGGTGATCGATGCGGGCGCGGGGCGCGTGCGAGCCGTGCGCGATGCGTCCGCCCGTGCGCTTGCCGACACCGCGCGCGAGCGCGAGGACCGCTTTGCCGTGCTGCTGCGCGCGCTGCTCGCCGACCTGCCCGGCGCCTCGGTGCGCGTGCGCGAGGCATCCCCTGGCTCGGTGGTGGCCACGGTGGAACTGCCGCGGTCGCTGGCCGTCTCGCGCGCGGAGCTCGAGACGTCCGGCGACCTCGACGCGTACCTCGGCATGGAGCGGGAGCGGGTCGAGTCGCGGATCGCGCCCTTCGAGGGAGGCGACCTCGCCTGCACGGCGGCCGTGAGCGTGGTGCTCGCGCCCGAGCCCGCGGGCGAGTTCGTGGCGGTGGTGGCGCCCGAGGCGCCGTACTCGGCGGGCACGCCCGCGCGGCAGCGCGAGCAGTCGGCCGCGGAACGCGAGCGGTCGCTGCCGCTCGGCTCGGCACCCGCGCCCGGGTTCCCGTATGCGTGGGCCATGGTCGCGGCCGCCGGCCTGGCGGCGTTCGCCTGGTGGACCTGGCACCGGCCGCGCGCCGCGCTGGCGGGGGTCGGCGCGGAAGATGCCGGCGTGCCGGACTTCGATCTCGAGCCCCTGCCCGGGGCGGAGGCGTCCGAGGCAGTGATGGCCCGGCCCGCCGATGCGGCAGTGGTGGTGGGTGCGTGGGTGGACGGCGGCGACGCCGAGCGCGCGGCCCGGCTGGTGGTGGCGCTTGATGCATGTGCGGCGGCGGCCGTCCTGAAGGCGCTGCCGGTCGGGCAGGTCCAGCAGGTCACGTCCGCGCTCGGGGGGATCGACTCGCCCAGCCGGGAGGAACTGTCCGACGCGGTCGACGGGTTCCTCGCGGAACTCGGCCCCGCGCGCAGCGGCGGATATCGTCCCGGCAGCAGGGTGCCGTGACCGAACCCAAGCGCGACGAACCCCCGGTGCATCCGCCGTCCTCGCAGGAGGAGGTGATCGCGTCGGCGCTCGAGGCGATCGGCCGGTTCGCGGCCGTGACCCGGCGCGCCGCCGAGCGTGCCATGCAGGGCGAGGGGCCGGCGGCCGATGCCGCGCGAACCGTGCGCGACGCCGCGCGGACCGCGATCGACGCTGCCCGGTCGCGGCTCGAGAAGCCGAAGGATTGAGGTTTCGCGGCCCTGCGGGTCGATGAACGGAAGGGCAGGCCGCGCGCCGCCCCGAGGTTCAACGCATGCACATCGACGTCCCCGCGCTCCCAGCCATCGGTCCACGCTTCAAGGTCCCCGCGTCCGTGCCGGCGCCCGTCGGTGCGCTGCGCGCGCAGCTCCTTCGCGCGATGCGCTCGCTGATCGGCCAGCGCGGCGGCGTCATGCTGCTGCACGCGTGGGGCTCCGGTGCGTCGATGCGCATCGAGTGCGGCGTGCAGGGCGCGGCCGCGGAGCTCCGGATCGCATGCGACGACGAGTGCGTGGCCGCGCAGGTGCGCTCGCTCGCCGAGGTCATCGGGACGGAGTGCTCGCGCCACGGGTGCAAGCCCGCGCGGATCGAGTGCCTCGGCCCAGCGCGATCGCTGCAGCCGGCGGCGTGAGCGGCATCAGGCGCGTTCAGCGCCGGGGGTTGCGGCTGCCGCGGCGGCCGCCGGGATCGTGACCCGGGCGCGGCGGCGTGCGTGGCTGCGTGGTGGCGGCCCGTGCCATCGCGGCGCGGCGCGCGTCGGCGGCGGGGTCGGGGTCGGACGCGGCATCGCCGGCCTCGGGTTCGTCGGGAGCCTCGGCGTCTGCCTGTGCTTCGTGCTCGGGTGCGTCGGCATCCCTGGCCACGCGCGCGAACACCAGCCGCCCGGCCGAGGTCTGCACCGTGTTGGTGACCACCACGTGCGCGGATGAACCGACCAGCGACGAGCCGTGGTCGACCACCACCATCGTGCCGTCCTCGAGGAACCCGACGCCTTGGTGCGGGTTCTCTCCCGGGCGCACGATCTCGAGCGTGAATTCCTCGCCGGCCGACTGCCCGGAGCGCAGCGCGCCGGCGACGGCGTTCAGGTTCATGCACGCCACGCCGTTGATCTCCGCCACGCGCTCGAGGGCGCTGTCGGTCGTCACGATGCGGAAGCGGTCGGCCTTGGCCACCTCGACGAGCGCGCGGTCGACGCCGCGCCCGTCGGCACGCAGCTCCTCCACCTCGAGGTCGATCCACGGGTTGGTGCGGAGGCGCTGCAGCACCTCCAGCCCACGCCGGCCGCGTGCGCGCTTGGACGGGTCTCCCGAGTCGGCGAGCGCCTGCAGCTCGTCGATCACGAACTGCGCCACGATGACCGGCGCATCGATGATGCCGGTGCGGCCGAGCTCCTCGATCCGGCCGTCGACCAGCGCCGAGGTGTCCACGAGCAGCGGGCGCGTGCCGCGCACCTGGCGCGCGAACTCGACGTAGGGGATGACCAGGCGGAAGTCGTCGCGCGTGGTGAGCACCACGCTGATGGACAGGTACACGAGGATGATGCCGAGCGTCACCTTCGCCAGGCCGAGGTAGGTGGCGGCCGATTCCTTCAGGTCCCACGCGCCGGCCACCAGGTCGATGACGCTCCCGAGCGCCACCGCCGCCACGAGGCCGAGCATGGTGCCGACGAAGATGCCGACCACCCAGGCAAGCCGCTTGTTGGGCGTGAGCGCATCGACCGTGACCACCAGCAGCCCGAGCGCCACGGCGGACACCAGCAGGCCCGCCACGGTGCTGAAGCCGAAGTCGAGCGCGGCGGTGCGGTTGCTCGCGACCGTGAGCACCACCACCGAGATGAGCACCACCACGAAGATGGCGCGCAGCACGGTCATCAGGATGCGCTGCGCGCGGGCGTCGGCCTCGGCGAGGCGGTTGCGCCGCCCCGGGGCTGCCTGGTCGCCCGTGCGGTCCGGTGGGGGCGTTGCGTCCGTTGGATCCATGCCGAAACCGAGTGTAACTGCGGGGTCCGCGGGGCCCGCGCTCCGCTAGCATTGGGGGCCCTCGGCGGCGAGGAGGACGGCCGGGTCCCGTCGTCGGTCGGCCCGTGAACCTGGTCAGGGCTTGACCGCAGCAGCCATAAGCGGCGTCGGCCGAGCGCCGGTCCGCCTGGCCGTCCTCCCAGCCGCCGAGTCCTCTTTTTGCGCTCCGCGCAGGACCAGCCCGTGGCGAGCACCGCACGCAGGAAGAAGGACGCAGACACCGCGACCGCCGAGCCCATGGCCGAGTCGCTGCTCCCCGCTGCCGACGAGCCGGCGCCGCGGCCGTACACCGTGCTGGCGCGCCGGTACCGCTCGCGCACGTTCGACGAGGTGGTGGGGCAGGAGGCGATCGCGCGCACCCTGAAGAACGCGATCGCGCAGGGGCGCACCGCGCACGCCTACCTCTTCTGCGGCACTCGCGGCGTCGGCAAGACCAGCATGGCGCGCATCTTCGCGCGCGCCCTGAACGCGCGCAGCCAGAGCCAGGCCGAGGCGATCGGCGACGCGATCATGCGCGGCGAGGACATCGACGTCGTCGAGATCGACGGCGCGTCGAACCGCGGCATCGACGACGCGCGCGACCTGATCGCGGGCGCCGGCATCGCGCCCGCGCGCAGCCCGTGGAAGATCTACATCATCGACGAAGTGCACATGCTCACGACGCCGGCCTTCAACGCGCTCCTCAAGACCATGGAGGAGCCGCCGGCGCACGTGAAGTTCATCCTGTGCACCACCGAGCCGCACAAGGTGCCGGCCACCATCCAGAGCCGCTGCCAGCGGTTCGACTTCCGCAACATCGCCACGGCGCGCATCGCGGGCCACCTCCGCGACGTGCTCGCGCGCGAGTCCATCGCCGCGGAGGACGCGGCCGTCATGCAGGTGGCGCGCCTGGCCAACGGTTCGATGCGCGACGCGCTGAGCCTGCTCGACCGGGTGATGGCCGCGGGCGACGGGCGCATCACGGCGCAGCTCCTCTCCGAGGTGCTCGGGATCCCCGACGGCACGGCCGTCGCGGCGCTCGCCGCCGCGGTGGGGGCGGGCGACGCCCAGGCGGCGCTCCGCCACGCGGCGGACCTCCTCGAGGGTGGCACGTCCATCGAGCAGGCGCTCGAGCTCCTCGCCGAGCGGTTCCGCGCGCTGATGGTGGCATCGGTGTGCGGCGCCGAGAGCGAGCTCCTCGAGCTGGCCGACGAGGCGCGCGCGGAGGCGGTCCGCGATGCCCGCGCCTTCGATGCCGCGACGCTCGCGCACCTCATCGCGGTGTGCGACGCGGTGCTCCGCGCGTCCAAGCAGAGCGGCGCCCCGCGCACGCTCTTCGACGCGGCCATCGTGCGGATGGCGCTTGCGGCCCGCTTCGCGCCCACTGCCGAGCTGGGCACGGACCCCGGGGGGCCGCCCGCAAAAAAAGCGCTCCGCCCCGCGTGACGGCGCCGGCGGCACCGCCGGAGCCCGCTCCGGCGCCTGCCGCCCCCGTCGACGTCGGGGCGCTCTGGAAGCGCATCGCGGATGCGGCCGAGGCGTCGCCCCGCGACCAGGCCATGGTGGACGCGTTCGAGCCGGTCTCGTGGTCGGACGGCACGCTCGTGGTGCGCCGGGCGCGCGGCGGCGGTGCGGGCGGCACGGCGATCGTCGACATGCTCACCTCCATCGCCGGGCGCGCGGCGGGCCGGCCGGTGCGCGTCCGCGTTGACGCCGAGCCGGTGGCGCGCCGCGTGGAGCAGGTGGCGGTGGCGGCGCCTGCCGCCCGGCGACCGGCCCCGCGCGACGACGCCATGGCCTCGCACCCGCTCGTGCGCGAGGTGTCCGAGCTCTTCGATGCCACCATCGTGCGCGTGGAGGCCGCGGGTAGCCTTGCCCCGGGCGGCGCGCAGCCCGCCTTCGGCGCTGCCGACACGGAAGACGCCGCGGCCGGCGTGCACACCCCCGGAGACCTCGATGTTTGACAAGCTCAAGGCCGCAGCCGGCGTCGCCGGGCTCCTGAAGGACCTCCCCCGCATCCAGGAGCGGATCGCCGAGGTCAAGGAGGAGCTCAAGCGCATCCAGTGCACCGGCCACTCGCGCTGCCGGCACGTGCGAGCGGTGATGAACGCGCACCTGGAGCTCCTGACGGTCGACATCGACCCGAAGGCGCTCGAGCCCGGCGGGCCCGACCGCGCCGTGGTGCAGCGGGCCATCGTCGAGGCGGTGAACGACGCCACCGCGCACGCGCGGCGCGAGGCTGCGCAGCGCGTCTCCGACGCCGCCCGCGAGATGGGCATCCCGGTCCCCGCGCAGCTCCTGCAGCACCTCTAGGCCGTGCCCCCCGAACGCCCCAGCTCCGCCTACCCCGAGTGCGTGACCCGGCTCATCGAGGAGTTCGGGCGCCTGCCGGGGATCGGCCGCCGCAGCGCCGAGCGCCTGGCATTCTTCGTCCTCAAGAGCAACGAGCTCGATGCCATGCGCCTGGCGCAGGCGGTGATCGACGTCAAGCGGCGGATCCGCCACTGCTCCACGTGCTGGAACCTCACCGACGCGGACCCGTGCCCCATCTGCCGCAGCGAGGGGCGCGATGCATCGACGGTGCTGGTGGTCGAGCAGCCCAAGGACCTCATCAGCCTCGAGCAGACGGGCATGTATCGCGGCGTCTACCACGTGCTGATGGGCCGCCTCGACCCGCTCGAGGGCGTCGGCGCCGACAGCCTGACGCTGAAGGACCTGGTGCGGCGCGTGTCGGACCCTGCCGCGAACGCGCGCGGAATCGCCGTCCGCGAGGTGATCCTCGGCATGAACCCCGACATGGAGGGGGAGAGCACCGGCCTGCAGGTCGGCGCCGAGATGGCGCGGCTCGGCGTGCGGGTCACGCGCCTCGCGCGCGGCCTGCCGGCCGGCGGGCAGATCGAGTACGCGAGCAAGGCCGTGCTCGCCGACGCCATCGAGTGCAGGCAGGAGCTCTGACATGCGCTTCGAGCACTCGCAGCGGACGGTCGCCGGGCAGCAGATGCGGATGGTGCCGCGCCTCATCCAGTCGATGGAGGTGCTGCAGATGCCGGCCGCGGAGCTGCAGGAGCGCATCGCGCAGGAGCTCGAGCGCAACGTCGCCCTGGAGGCGGGCGAGCCGTCGTTCGACCTCGACCTGGTGCGCCCGGAGCACGAGCGGCCGATCGGCGAGCCCGACGCCAGCGCCGAGGGCTTCGAGCGCCTCGGCGAGATGGAGCGTGCCTACGGCGAGCTGATGGATGCCGAGGGCCCGCGACCGCGCCGCGCCGACGGCGAGCGCGACGCGAAGATGGACGCGATGGCGAATGCGCCGAGCCGCGGCGAGACGCTCGCCGAGCGCCTGCTGCACGACTGGCGCCTCGCCGAGGTCGATCCTGCGCTGCGCGCGCCCGGCGAGGCGGTGATCGAGTCGCTCGATGCCGACGGTCTGCTCGACGCGACCCTCGGGGAGGTTCGCGCCGCGGCCGGAGCCGACTGGCCCGACGAGCTGCTCGAGCGCGCGCTGCGCGCGGTGCAGCAGAAGCTCGATCCGCCCGGCATCGGGGCGCGGGACGTCCGCGAGAGCCTGCTGCTGCAGGTCGATGCCGCGCTCGATGGCCGCGACGGGTCCGAGCCGTCGGAGGCCGCGCGCGCCGCGCTCGGGGACGCGCGGACCATCCTCCAGGGGCACTGGGTGGACTTCCTCGAGAACCGCCTCCCGCGCATCGAGCAGCGGGCGCACCTTCCCATGGCCCGCATCCAGGCCGCGCGTGACATGCTGCGGCGGCTGCGGCTCTCGCCCGGCCGGGACCTCGTGGACGAGGGCGCGCGCCCGATCGTGCCGGACGTGGTCGTGGAGTACGACGCCGACAGGGACCGCTACGTGGCGGCGCTCGCCGACGGCAGCCTGCCGGTGCTGCGCGTCAGCCCCGAGTACCGCCGCATGTCGAAGGATGCCTCCGTCGACGAGCGCACGCGCGACTTCGTGGGCACCAACGTGCGCAGCGCGGAGTGGCTGATCGAGGCGATCCACCACCGCCGCACCACGCTGCTGCGGGTGGCGGAGGAGGTCATCGCCCGCCAGCGCGCCTGGTTCGACGAGGGCCCCGAGGCGCTGCGGCCGCTCGAGATGGCCGAGGTGGCCCGTACCATCGGCGTGAGCACGGGCACCGTCAGCCGCGCGGTGAGCGGCAAGTGGATGCAGACGCCCCGCGGCATGGTGGAGCTGCGCCGCTTCTTCTCGGGCGGGCTTCGCACCGACGACGGCGGCGAGGCGAGCTTCGAGGCGGTACGGCAGATGGTGAAGGACGTCGTCGAGGCCGAGGACCGCGCCGCGCCGCTCTCCGACGAGGCCATCGCGCAGCGTCTCAAGGATCGGGGCGTCACCATCGCCCGCCGCACGGTGGTCAAGTACCGCGAGCAGCTGGGCATCCCCTCGGCCCGGCACCGCAAGAGCCACGGCTGAGCCGTCCCGGGGCGGGGCTACACTGCCCTGATGACCTCGGCGACCGCCTCCGCCCACGCTCCCCACGCGCCCGCGCGCCCGCGGAAGATCTGGATGGACGGCTCGCTCGTCGATCCCGCCGACGCGCGCGTGTCGGTCTACGACCACGGGCTGCTCTACGGAGACGGCTGCTTCGAGGGCCTGCGCGGCTACAAGGGCCGCATCTTCAAGATGGACTCCCACCTTCGGCGCATGGAGGAGAGCGCCGAGCGCATCCGCCTGAGGCTTCCGTACTCGCGCGCCGACCTCGCGCGCGCCATGAAGGACACCATGGCGGCGTGCGCGATGGACGACTGCTACATCCGGCTGGTGGCCACGCGCGGCGCGGGCACCCTCGGCCTGAACCCGTTCACGTGCCCCAGGCCGTGCGTGTTCATCGTGGTGGACACCATCCAGCTGTACCCGCACGAGCTGTACGGGTCCGGCATGAAGGTGATCGTGGCCAAGCGGCCCCGCATCCCCATGCAGTGCCTCGACCCCGCCATCAAGAGCCTCAACTACCTCAACAACATCCTCGCCAAGATCGAGGCGATCGACGCCAAGGTGCTCGAGGCGATCATGCTGAACGTGGACGGCGAGGTGAGCGAGTGCACCGGCGACAACATCTTCGCCATCAAGGCCGGCCGGATCCACACGCCGCCCACCTCGGCGGGGATCCTGCACGGCATCACCCGGCAGTTCGTGATCGACGCGCTCGCGCCCGCGCTCGGCATCCCGGTGGAGGAGCGGCGCATGGTGCTCGACGACCTGTACGGCGCCGACGAGGTGTTCCTGACCGGCACCGCCGCCGAGATCATCGGGGTGAGCGCCATCGGCGATCGCACCATCGGTTCCGGCCGCATGGGCCCGCTCACCGAGCGGCTCGAGGCCGAGTTCCGCCGGCGCATACTCGCCGGCGCGCCCGAGGACTGAACCCCGGGGCGGGGCGCCCCGATCGAGGCACACGCGCATGCGCTGCAAGGGCTGCGGCTACTCCCTCTGGAACGTCCCCGGCAGGACCTGCCCGGAGTGCGGCCGTGGCTTCGCGCCGAGCGAGTTCGAGTTCCGGCCCAACACCGTGGAGTTCTGCTGCCCTCGATGCATGCAGCAGTACTACGGCACCGACAAGGACGGGCTTCCCGTGCCGCGCGAGTTCGCGTGCGTCCGCTGCGGCGCCGCGTGCACGCTCGACACCTTGGTGCTGCGGCTTGCGCCGGGCGCCACCGACGACCAGACCGAGGTGACCCGGATCCCCTGGGAGCGCCCGGGCGTCGGCGTGTTCCGCCGCTTCTGGGCCACGGCGCGCGAGGGACTGGTGGCCCCGGTGTCGGTCGGCAGGGCGGTGGCCGCGGGTGCCGATGCGTGGGCCGCGTTCCGCTACTGCATCGTCATGCTGAGCGTGGCGGCGGTGCCCACCGGCGTGGCGGTGATCATCGCCTTCGCGGCGTTCGACGGCTTCGGCACCGCGGGCGCGCGCACCGGGGGCTCGGCGTGGCGCTCGTCGGTGCTGGAGACGGTGGGCACGGTCGTCCTCTCCACGCTCGGCGGCATCGTGGGGGTGCTGCTCGCGGTGGCGCTGGCCGCGGCGCTTGCCACGGTTGCGCTGCGCGCGATGCGTGCGCCGGCGCCGTGGCGCGTGGTGTGGCCCGCGTACGCGTACTCGCTCGGGCCGATGGCCTTCGTCGCCATCCCGTGCCTGGGCCCGTACTGCGTGAGCACGGTGTCCGTCATCTGGGTGCTCGTGGCCGTCACCATCGCGCTCATCGCAGCGGTCCCGAACAACGTCGCGAAGGTGGTCACCGCCACGCTGGTGCCCCCCATCACCGTGATTCTCCTGGCGGGCGGCGTGTTCGCGTTGGTGGTGGTGCCGGCCATCAACAACGCCGCGGCCGCGGCCGCGGCCCTCAGCGCGCCCTCGGGAGCGGCGGATCCGGAGGCCGACGAACCTGCGGATGGCGACGCGGAACCGACCGGCGACATGCCCGGTCTGCCTGCCGACGGGATCGCTCCGTGAGCAGCGCGCGCCTTGACGGCAGCGCCATCGCGCTGCGTGCGTTCCTCGCGACGATCGGGGCCGCGGTGCTCAGCGGGCTGGCGTTCATCTTCGGCATCGTCCGGCAGGAGTACTGGCTCTTCTCTGCGTTCATCCTCGCGGGCGGTTGCCTGCTGGTCTTCGTTCAGGCGTGGGTTGCCGACCGGGGCCGCCATCGCGCGTGGATGCGCGTCGGCATGGTCGCTGCAGCGCTCGCCACGGCTGCCGGCATCGCCAGCCTCTGGGTTGCCTCTACGCCGCTCGGCCGCAGCGTGGGCGAGCTGACGCTCCGGGCCGGGCTGGCATCGCTTGCCCTGGCCGTGTGGACCGCATGGGGCGGGGTGCTGACGTTCTCGCGCGCGACCGGCGCCGCGATCGCGCCGGTGCGGTGGGGGACGTTCGCGCTCATCAGCGGCTGGGCAACGATCGCCGTCCTTGCCTGCATCGACCCCGACACGGCCGAGCAGTTCATCGGGCTCGTGGTCAGCCCGGACTGGTTCGCGCGTGCGCTCGGGGCCTCGGCGGTCATCTCGCTTGCGGGCACCATCGCGCAGCCGATCCTGGTTCTGCTCGCGCGGCGCACCGCGCAGTCGAGCGACCCGCGGCTCGGCGACCGGCACCTGGCCGTGGAGGTGCGCTGCCCACGCTGCGGCGCGATGCCGGCGATCGAGGCCAACACGGACGCGCTGTGCCCGGGATGCCGGCTCTCGATCCGCGTGGTGGTGGACGAGCCGCGGTGCGCGTGCGGGTTCCTGCTCTACCGGCTCGAGGGATCGGGCTGCCCGGAGTGCGGCAAGGGCGTCGCCGACGCGCTGCGCTGGCGCCCGCCCGTCACGCCTTCGCAGGCAGTGCCGCCGTCACCGTGAGCGGCACCGCGTCCGCCGGCTTCGGCGCGCGCGGTGCCTGCTGGTGCATGGGCTTCGAGCGGAACTCGCTCCAGTCGGTCACGCGCAGGTCCGGCGAGTCCGGGCCGTCGTGCACCTTCAGCAGGTCGTACGAGTTGTCGCGCTGCGCCGGCAGGAACCCGGCGTCGCGGATCAGGCGGCAGAGGAGCGGCTCGTTCAGGCAGTGCACCGTGCCCGCGCTCGAGACCACGTTCTCCTCCATCATCACGCTGCCCATGTCGTTGGCGCCGTAGCGCAGGCCCACCTGGCCGACGTGCGGGCCCATGGTGACCCAGCTGGCGCCGATCGAGTGGACGTTGTCGAGGTAGAGGCGGCTGGTGGCCTGGGTGCGCAGGTACTCGGTGGCGCCGGCCATGCGGACGCGGCGGCCGAACTCGGGGTGCGCGTCCTTCGTTCCCGTGCCGTCGAGCCTGGCGACCGCGTCGCCCGGGAAGGGCTGCGAGGGGTCGTCCCCCTGGCCCTGGCCCCATTCCTTGGCACGCCCGAGCGGCGTGTTCTCGCGCTGGAACGGCCACGAGATGAAGGCCTTGTAGCGGCCGCCGCCCTGCGCCGCGAAGTCCGCGATGGCGCGGTCCTGCCAGCGGCGCGTGAGGTCCATGTGGTGGATGCGGTCGGCGTGCCCCTCGATGTGCCCGAACATCATGGTGCTCGAGGTGTTCATGCCCAGCTCGTGCGCCACGTGCATGGTGGTGAGCCACGCCTCGGCGGTGCACTTGCCGAGGCCGATCTTGCTGCGCACGGCCGGCGCGAAGATCTCGCCGCCGCCGCCCGGCACGCTGTCGAGGCCCGCGGCCTTGAGCTGCAGCATCACGCCGCGCACCTTGGCGCGGTAGTCGTCGCCCGGCGGGTCGAAGAAGTTCACGAACTCCACGAACTCGGGCGGGCTGAAGGCGTGCACGTGGACCTGCGGGAAGCGGCGCTTGATCTCGCGCAGCAGGTCGAGGTACCAGCCGAGCGGCAGCTCGGGGTTCATGCCGCCCTGCATCAGGATCTGCGTACCGCCGATGGAGACCAGCTCCTGCACCTTGCCGAGCAGCTCGTCGTAGGAGAGCGTGTACGAGTCGTGGTCGCCGGCGTCCCGCCGGAACGCGCAGAAGGTGCACTTGGCCGTGCACACGTTGGTGTAGTTGATGTTGCGGTCGATGACGTAGGTGCGGAGGTGGTCGCCGTGCACCGCGCGGCAGCGGCGGTCGGCCCACATGCCGAGGTCCTCGAGCGGCATCTCGCGCAGGACCCGCAGGCCCTGCTCGGGCGTCAGCCTCGCCGCGCCCGCGGACACGGCCTCCATGAAGCCGTCGTCGGCGAGCGGGTCGATCGCGGGATGCAGGGCGGGGGCGGGCACGGAGGGTCCATTCTAGGAAGGCATGCGGCTCAGACGCGTGCCTTCTCCCATCCGCCCCGGACGAATCGCCCGAGGAAGAGGAGGCCGCGGACCCCGAGCTCGACGCAGAGGCCGATCCAGATGCCGGCGAGGCCCCAGCCGAGCACCACGCCGCAGAGGTAGGCAAGCGGCACGCGCACCAGCACGGTGGACACCAGCGTGATGACCAGCGTGCCCTTGGCGTCGCCGCAGCCCTTCAGGCCCTGCCTGATCACCAGCCCCATCGCGAAGAAGACCTGCACGATGCCGCAGATGAAGAGCGTCTTCGGCACCTCGGCCAGGATGACGGGATCGCGGCTCATCAGGCGCGCGAGCGGCTCGCCCGCCGCCATGAACAGGATGCCGAGCACGCCCATCATGGCCATCGCCACCCAGAGGCACGCCCAGATGGCGCGCCGCGCGAGCGCCACCGAGCCCGCGCCGAGGTACTGGCCCGCCAGCGCGCCTGCCGCCGTGCCCATGGCGAACCCGGGCAGGAAGCTGAACGCCTCCCACCGCACCGTCACCATGTGCGCGCCGAAGAGGCCGTTCACCGGTCCTGCCGGTCCGCCCTCGGCCTGCGCGACCATGCCGATGAACTTGGTCACGCCGATGCTGGTGGTGGCCCACATGGTGGCGCCCTCCAGCATGTTGGGAATGCCGAGGCGCAGGATCCGCGCGAGCATGGGACCGTCCGCACGCAGGTCCTCGCCTCGCACGCGGAAGTCCTTGACGCCCCGGAGCAGCACCACGAAGGTCCATGCCCCGCCGACCGCGTAGCTGATGGCCGTGCCTGCGGCAATGCCCCAGACGCCCCAGTCGACCGGGTCGAGCGGCACCGGGTTCGGAACCGTCGCGTCGCCGAAGCGCACCACCACGCCCGACAGCGCCCACGAGCAGAGCACGTTCACCACGTTGACCGCCACCGCGATGGTGCTCGGCCGGGCGGTCTCGCCCGCGCCGTGCAGCGCCATCCCGCCGACGGTCATCAGCGACATGAACGGCAGGCTCAGCGCCACGATCCGGACGTATTCGGTGGCGTACCGGAGCGCCTCGCCGGAGAGCCCCATCCACCCCGCGGCCAGCGGCCCCGTGAACCAGACGGCCACGCCGCCCACGATGCCCGCCGCGAAGCTCGCGGTGATGGCCGAGCCGCCCGCGCGCCGCGCCTCGTCGGGGTCGCCCTTGCCCATGGCGCGGGCGATGATGGCCTGCGCGCCGATCCCGAGGCCCATGAGGACGATCGATGCCACCCACAGGAAGCTCGCGCTGAACCCGACGCCGTCGAGCGCCGCTCCCGCCGTGCCCTCGGGCAGGTTGCCCGCGAGCAGGGTGTCGGTGGTGCCGACCATCGCGGCCATCAGCTGCTGCACGAGCACCGGCACCGCGAGGATCCAGATGGACTCCCACAGCCCCTTGCCCGCAAGCCGCCCGCTGCGGATGATGCGCTCGTCGTCCGCGGCCGCCTCGGCGGCGGCCACCGACAGCGCGGGGTCGCCGAACGCGTCGACGTCGCCCTCGGCGGCAAGGCGCCGGAGCTCGTCGCGCTCGTCGCGCCCGTCGCTGGGTTGGCGGGAACTGGCCAAGGGGCCGAGTCTACGCGTGCCCGCTCGCGCGGACGGTCCGCTCAGCCCGCGGCCGGTGCCGGCGCGGCATCGGGGGCTGGCGCCGCGGGCTCGCGGAGGCCCGACGGCACGCCGGGCTCCTCGAACGTGGGGATGGCCCAGAACATCAGGTAGTCGCCGAACCCGAGCTGGCGCTCGAAGGTGGGGTAGTAGTAGGGCACGTCGGCGCGCAGGGGGCTGGCCGTGGCGTCGGCCCAGCTCCGCCACAGCGCGGGTTCGAGCCCGAAGTCGGCGCCCGTCAGGAGGCGCAGGCTGTTCGCGGCCGCGAGGTTGACCGCCAGCTCGCGGTCGTCGAGTGCGCTGCAGAGCGCCTCGAACACGTCGCGCGAGGGGTACTGGCCGAGCGCGATCGCGAGCTCCACCCGCACCGCGGCGGGCTCCTCCTCGTTGATCATCTTCTTCCAGATGGTGTCCGCGACGCGCGGGTCGTGAACGCGCTGCAGCGCCTTGGCGGCCGCGATCCGGATCTGCTCGACCGTGCTGTCGAGCTGCTTGGCGATCAGCTGCGCGTCGTCGGCCCCGGCATGGCGCGCCAGCGCCTGGATGGCCGTGGCCTTCACCACGGGGTCCGTGTTCTCCTCGATGTAGAGCCGGTACAGGTTGACGTAGACGGTGTCGCCGCCGAAGCTCGAGTTGCCCAGGAGCAGCACGCCGCGGCGCTGGTTCTCCGGGTCGCTGTCGTCCACCGCCCAGCGGCCAGCCTCGGCCGGAGAAGGCGGGAACAGCGCGTTGGAGGCATCCCCGAAGTCGCTCGACATCTGGTCGCAGCCGGCCAGCGCGCACGCGGCGGTCGCAAGCAGGGCGGGGATGCGGGTCCTTCCGTGGGCCACGCGGGAACGATACCTGCGTACCCTCCGGGCATGTCGCGCCCCGTGATCCGATCGTTCCCGCTCGGCGGGTTCCAGACCAACTGCCACGTGGTCTGGGTGCCCGCGCCCGGCGGCTCCGCGGAGGGGGCCGAGTGCTGGATCGTGGATCCGGGCGAGGGGCCGCGGCCGGTGATCGACCTCGTGCGCTCGCAGGGCCTGGTGCCCTCGCGCATCCTCCTGACGCACGCCCACGCGGACCACATCGCCGGGCTCGACGCCGCCAGCGCGGCATTCCCGCAGGCGCGCGTCCTGCTCCACCGGGCCGAGCACGCGTTCCTCGACGACCCGCAGCTCAACCTGAGCGCGTTCGTTGGCGTGCCCATCACCACCCGGCCCGCGGACGGCACGCTCGCCGACGGCGACGCCCTCGCGCTCGGCGGGTCGCGCTGGCGGGTGCTGCACACGCCCGGCCACAGCCCCGGCAGCGTCACGCTGGCGTGCGACGAGGCCGGCGAGGCGATCGTGGGCGACACGCTGTTCGCGGGCTCCATCGGCCGCGTCGACTTCCCGACGAGCGACCCCGCGGCGATGCACCGATCGCTGCACGAGGTGCTGATGCGCCTCCCCGACGGGATGCGCGTGCACCCGGGGCACGGCCCGTCGACCACCATCGGCGCCGAGCGGCGTTCCAACCCGTGGCTTCAGGACGACGGCTGGGCCGACGAGGCCTGAGCCTTCCGCGCGGCGATCCACGCATCGATGCGCACCTCGAGCACGTCGAGCGGGAGCGCTCCCGCGCCCAGCAGGGCATCGTGGAAGGCACGCACGTCGAACCCGGTCCCCAGCGCGGCCTCGGCCTTGGCGCGCATCGCGCGGATGCGCAGCTCGCCGATCTTGTAGCCGCACGCCTGCCCGGGCCAGTCGATGTAGCGGTCGACCTCGCGCTCGATGTTCAGCTCGCTCAGCGCGGTGTTGCGCTTCATGAAGTCCATCGCCTGCTCCTTGCCCCAGCCCATGGCGTGGATGCCGGTGTCCACCACCAGGCGCGTGGAGCGCCACATCTCGTAGGTCAGCCGGCCGAAGTCCGCGTACGGGTCGTCCTTGAAGAAGCCCATCTCGATTCCCAGGCGCTCGGCGTAGAGCGCCCATCCCTCCACGTACGCCGTGAAGTGCATGTCGCGGCGGAACTCGGGCTGGTCGGGCAGCTCCTGCGCGATGGAGATCTGCAGGTGGTGGCCGGGCACGGCCTCGTGCAGCGACAGCGGCACCATCTCGTAGAGCGGCCGCTGCTCCAGCGCGTAGGTGTTTGCGTAGAACCAACCGGGGTTGCCCGCGCGCAGCGACCCGGGCATGTAGTAGGCCGTGGTCTGCGTCGGGGCCATGAACTTCGGCACGGCGCGCACCCCGTAGGGGTTGCGCGGCAGCGTGCCGAAGAGCGCAGGCAGCTTGGCGTCGATCCGCTTGCAGGTGTCGCGGTACCTGCTGAGCAGCTCCTCGTCGCTCCTTGCATAGAAGCGCGGGTCGGTGCGCAGGTAGCGGACGAAGGCCGCGAACCGCTCGTCGTCCGTGGCCGCCGCCGCCGGCGCGGCGGACTGCATCCAGTCGGTGCGCCCGATCACCTCCATCATCTCGGCGCGGATGCGCCGGACCTCGGCGAGACCCGTCTCGTGGATCTCCTTCGCCGTCATGTCCGTGGTCGTGTGCACGCGGAGCGCGTGGTCGTACCACGCGCGCCCGTCGGGGAGGTGCAGCGCGCCCACCGTGTCGCGGCAGGCCGGCAGGTAGGTCCCGGTGACCCAGTCGCGGAACAGCCCGAGCTCGGCAAGCACCTTCCCGAGCGTGTCGTCCAGCTCCGCGCGCATGGCCTGCTGCCGCGCTGCGGGGATCGAGTCGGGCAGCGCGGCCATCGGAGCGCGCAGCGGCTCGAGGTTGCCCTTGAGCACCGCGTCGAACTGCGCCGGAAGGTCCTTCATGGTGGCCTTCGACGGCATGCGTCCCTCCGACATGCCCGTCTCCATCAGCGCACGGACGTCGCGCACGGCCTGCGGCACGGCCGTGAGCCGCTTCAGGTAGTTGTCGAAGTCCTCGGGCGTGCGGAACGGCACGCGGTCGGCCATCTGCGGGATGTCCTGCTGCGGTCCGCCGCGCCCGCCCACCGGCATGAGGAACGAGCGGAACCGGTGCCCGTCCTGCGACTCGCGCAGCTGCCGCGTCAGCAGCTGCCAGCCGAGCAGCTCGTCGCCCTTGAGCTGCTTCGGGTCGATCTCCAGGAGGTCCGCGAGGAAGTGACCCTGCTCGGCATGCCGCTTCTCGATGCCGCGGATGGACGGGTCGGTGATCCGGTCAGGGCAGGGCGTGGGGCGTCCGCTCGCGAGCGCCTCCTCGGGCCACTCCGTGTCGCGCCACCGCTGCAGCCCGTCGATGACGTCGCGCCAGCGCTGCGAGGCCGTCGGTGCCTGCGCGTGGGCAAGCGGTGCGGGGGCGCCCATGACGGCGACAACGGCGAGTGCGCGAAGCATGCAACCACCATACGCGCCGGGCGCCGCGGCCGGCGGGCTAGGATGGATCCATGGATCCGCGTCCCGTCCTGCGCCTCGGCCACTCACCGGACCCGGACGACGCGTTCATGTGGTGGCCGCTCCTCGAGCTTGACGGCAGGGCCCCGCGGATCGCATCGCCGCGCTTCCGCTTCGAGGCCGTCGCGGCGGACATCGAGGCGCTCAACAAGCGAGCCGCGGCGGGAAGCGACCTCCTGGAGATCTCCGCGTTCAGCTGCGCCACGTATGCGCGCATCGCCGGGAGCTACGCGCTCACCGCCTGCGGCAGCTCGGTCGGGGACGGCTACGGCCCCAAGGTCGTCGCCCGCACCGCGCGCAGCCCGGAGTCGCTCCGCGGCGCGCACCTGGCCATCCCCGGCGAAGGCACCACCGCGTTCCTCGCGACCAACCTCATGCTCGGGGCCGGCTCGTTCCGGGCCACCGCCGTGCCGTTCAAGGAGATCCCGGAGCGCGTGGCCGCCGGCGAGTTCGATGCGGGCATCGTGATCCACGAGGGCCAGCTCACCTTCGCCGAGCAGGGGCTGGTGCTCGTGGAGGACCTCGGGCGATGGTGGCGGGCGCAGACCGGCCTGCCGCTGCCGCTCGGCGCCAACGGCGTCCTGCGGGCGCTTGACGATCGACATGGGGCGGGAACCCTCCTCGAGGTCGGCGCGCTCCTCGCGCGCAGCGTGCAGTACGCGCTCGACCACCGCGAGGAGAGCGTGCGATACGCGCTCGGCTTCGCCGACGGCATGGCGCCCGAGCTGGCCGACAGGTTCATCGCGATGTACGTCAACCACTGGACCCTGGACTGCGGCCCGACGGGGCGGCTTGCGGTGCGCACGCTGCTGGGACGCGCCGCGGATGCGGGGCTCCTTCCCCGGGTGTCGGAGCCTGACTTCGTGCCGGCGGGCGCCTAGGCGGTCGCGGGGCTATCCTGCGCGGCCCACCCGCGATGAGCGCCGCGCTTCCTCCATCCGCCGACACGGAACTGGGCTACGCCCCGCCGACGGTGCGCCAGTTCAGCGTGTTCCTGAACAACAAGGTGGGCAAGCTGCTGGAGCTGCTCCACACCTTCGACGAGGCCCCCTCCACGCGCCTGGCGGCCTTCAGCATCGTCGACTCGAGCGACTACGCGGTGGTGCGGATGATCTTCACCAACGCCGATGCCGCCCGCCACATCCTGCGGCGCAGCCAGTACACGTTCGCGGAGACCGACGTGATCATCGTCGAGCTCGGCGAGCACCAGGGACTGTCGGCAACGTGCCTGCACCTCCTCGGCGCCGAGCTCAACATCCGATTCGCCTACCCGATTCTCCTCCGCGGCGAGTACCCCGCGGTGGCGATCTGCGTCGATGACAACCACCTCGCCGGGCAGATCCTCCTCCGCAAGAGGTTCCGCCTGCTCGCCGAGGAGGACCTCGCCCCCTGACCCGGAGATGCCCATGGCAAGATTGGTCCGTCACGTCGCCACCGCCCCCGTCAAGGTCGAGCCCTCCGACAAGCCGGCGTTCATCTGCGCCTGCGGCCTCACGAAGAACTTCCCGTTCTGCGACGGCGCGCACAAGGCCGCGCGGAGCGAGGAGCCCGGCACGCTGCACGTCTACGGCGACGACCGCCAGTCCGCCTCGTCGGGCCCCGACGACTTCAAGGGCTGCACCTGCGCGTGACGGCGGGAACGCGGTGCTTGCGCCCGTTGCCGTCAGCGAACCGGGTAGGTGGCTGAGGTCTTCTCCGTCTCCCACACGGTGACATGGTGCAGTTGCGCGCCGTCGGCGCCGAGCGCGGGCTCGAGCAGCGCGTGGCAGACGCGGGCGATGTTCTCGACCGACGGGTTGAGGCGCGCGAATTCCGCGCAGTCCACGTTCAGGTGCTTGTGGTCGAACCGGTCGATCACCTCGCGCCGGACCGCGGCGTCGAGACGTCCTTCCGGGAAGCCGGCCGCGCCCGCGCCGGCGGGCACGCGGATGCCCACCTCGATGCGGTAGTTGTGCCCGTGCCCGTTGGGGTGGTTGCACTTGCCGAACAGCCTGCGGTTCTCCTCGTCCGAGCGGTCGGGGCAGTGCAGGCGGTGCGATGCGCTGAACTCGAAGCGCTCGGCGAGGATGGCGTGCTCAGGCATGTCGGTGCTCCAGGCGATGGATGAGAATGGGCTCGGAAGCCAGAGGAGTGAATGCAGCCGGATGCCGCCCGGGAGGTGGCGCTGCGTTGCCTCGGCAAGCAGGCGAGCGGCCGCTGCCGCGTCGGGGCGCGCGCTGCGGGCGCTGATCCAATCGGCGAGCAGCGGGCCTGCGCCAGCGCGCACGGCTGCGTCGATCTCCTGGATGCCCAGCAGGTAGCCCGTGTGCGGGTCCGGAACGCCGCGGCACTCCGCGAGAACCTCGTGGTGCGCGATCCACGGCATCGCTGCGAAACCCTGCGCGCGGAAGGTCGGCGCTCGGGGGGAACCGGGGCAAGTCCCCGCATCCATCGCAACAGCGATGCGGACGGTCCGCCGAAGGGCGATGGCGGCATGCGCGGGAAAAGTGAACATTTGCGAAAATTTTCGAGAAGGCTTCACCGCACTGCGTCCGGAGTTGTTATACTATGGTCGCAGCGAGCCCCCGGAAGGGCTCGGCGTGAGCTTGTCTCCGCCGGGCCTTTTTCATTTTCAGGACGGGGCGATCGATCGGGGGGATAGGCCAGATTACGGCGCCCCTGAAGCCCCTGAAAGTGAGGCAGGGGGCGCGAGGCGGGTCCCTCCGACGAATCAAGAATTGCGGTCGAGGGCGATGCGCACCGATGTATGGAGCCAGAGCGATCCATGCCCCGATTGTCGTGCCGTGTCCCCTGCACCATCATTGCGCTTGCGATGGCAACCGCGGCATGCGCCCCCTCCGCCTTGCGCCCGTCCGCCGAGGCCCAGGCCGCGACCCGGGCGGCGGAGACCCCCGTGGCGGTCGCCGACGGGGTGGTGGCCGACCGTGCCCGTGGCGAGGTGCGCGTCCGCGCCGAGGTGGCATGCAACCAGGGCTGGCTCGAGCAGGCGGTGTGCGCGCGGGGGACGCGCGATCATGAGTCGCTTCTCGTGATCGATGCCCCCGCGAGGTCGGTCCACGCGGCCATGCTCCTCGTCGGGTTCGAGCCAGGCGCTCCCGGAAGCTGGCGCGAGGCACCCGGCACCCCAGGCGGCATCGAACGCGTGCTTCCGGCTGGCCCGGGCGTGGAGCTCTGGGTGCGGGCCGGGGGGCGCGAGGTGCCGCTGTCAAGCTGGATCGCAGACCCCGGTCGCGGGCGCCGGTTCGAGGAGCACCCGTGGGTGTTCGCGGGGTCGCGCATGCGCGCCCGTCGCAATGGCTCGGGGCATGACTATGCGGCGGATCGCTCGGGCAGCATCGTCGGCATCGTCACCTTCGGCGACGAGGTCGTCGCCTTCCGCGAGGTGGTGCCCGACCGCACGGACGTCACCGAGCCGCAGTGGCAGGCGCGCACCGACGCGATGCCCGCGTCCGGCACCGCGGTCGAGCTGGTGATCAAGGTGCCGAAGGGGGGCACGGCATGAAGGTGGTCGGCATCGATCCCGGGCTGCGGCTCACGGGCTATGCGTGCGTCGAGCTTCGCCCCGGCGCGACGGAGCCGGCGCTCCTCGAGGCGGGGGTCATCCGGCTCAAGGCGCAGGAGCCGGTGGTGCGCCGGCTGCGCACGCTGCACGAGGAGCTCGGCGCGCTGCTCGACGAGCTGCGTCCCGACCGTCTTGCAGTGGAGGAGGTGTTCGCGCACGTGGCGCACGTGCGCACCGCCATCGTGATGGGCCACGGGCGCGGCGTCGTGCTGCTGTCGGCGGCGCTGCGCGACCTGCCGCTCGACGAGTTCGCGCCGGCGGAGGTGAAGAAGGCTCTGACGGGGCGGGGCCGGGCGTCCAAGGCGCAGATGCAGCGCGCCGTCATGCACCAGTTCGGCCTGCGTTGCGTGCCCGAGCCGCCCGACGTCGCCGATGCCATTGCCATCGCAGCCTGCTCCGCGCGCCGCCACGCCGACCTGCGGTCGCTGGTCCCGGACATGCCCGCGCCGCGGCGCGGGCGGTCGGGGAAGGGACGCGGCTAGCCTTGCGCGCGATGAACGGCCCCGTCTCGATGCACGTGCTGACGCGCCGGCTGCTGGCCGACCAGCTGACGCCGGTGCTGGCGTACCGGCGGCTGGTGGCCCCCGACGACCGCGAGGCACCGAGCTTCCTCTTCGAGAGCGTGGAGAACGGGTCCTCGGTGGGCCGTTGGTCGATGCTGGGCGCGCAGCCGGTGCTCGAGGTGCTGGCGCGCGGCCACGATGTCGAGGTCCGTGACCGTCGGCGCGGCCGCTCGGACCGCATGCGCTCCGACAACCCGCTCGACGCGGTGCGCGCCATCTCCTCGCGCTACCGTCCGGCCCCGCAGGGCCCGCTCCCCGCGGCGTTCCACGGCGGATGGGTCGGCTACTGCGCCTTCGACGCGGTGCGCTGGCTCGAGCCGGGCAAGCTCCCGTTCGCCGCCGCGCCGCATGACGACCGCGGGCTGCCGGACATGCACTTCGGCATGTACCGCGAGGTTGCCGTGTTCGACCATGTCTCGAAGGTGGTGCACGCGGTGGTGAGCGTCCCGGCCGACGAGCACCCCGACGATGCCGCGGCGCTCGCGCACGGGCGCTCCATGCTCGACGCGTTCTGCGCGCGACTGCTCGCGCCCGGGCCGGCGCTCGCGGCCGGCGCGGTCGACCTCGACCTCTCGCAGCGGCCCACGCCGCCCGGCGAGGGCCCGATGCCGCGCGCCGCGTTCGAGGCCGCGGTGCAGCGCGCGCAGGAGTACATCCGCGCCGGCGACGCGTTCCAGGTGGTGCTCAGCCGCCGCATGGAGCGCACGACGGGCGCGGACCCGTTCGACGTCTACCGCGCGCTGCGGGTGGTGAACCCCAGTCCCTACCAGATCTACCTGCAGGCCGAGGGCTCGATCCTCGTCGCCTCGAGCCCCGAGATCCTCTGCCGGGTGCGCGGCGGCACCGTGACCAACCGCCCGCTCGCCGGCACGCGCCGGCGCGGCCGCGACGCGGGCGAGGACGAGGCGCTCGAGCACGAGCTGCTTGCCGACGAGAAGGAGCGCGCGGAGCACGTGATGCTCGTGGACCTCGGCCGCAACGACCTCGGCCGAGTGTGCGAGCAGGGCACCGTGCGCATCGAGCGCTGCATGGAGGTGGAGCGCTACAGCCACGTGATGCACATCAGCTCGACCGTCACCGGCCGGCTGCGCGCGGGCCTCGACTGCTGGGATGCGCTGCGCGCGACGCTCCCCGTGGGCACCGTGAGCGGGGCGCCGAAGGTGCGTGCCATCCAGATCATCGACGAGCTGGAGCCCGTGCGCCGCGGGCCCTACTCCGGCGGCATCGGTGCCGTGGGCTGGGACGGCGACATGGACATCGCGCTTGCCCTGCGCACGATGGTGATCCCGACCGCCCGGCACCGCGCGGGCGTGCCGTGGCGCGTCGACCTGCAGGCGGGCGCCGGCATCGTTCTCGACAGCGTGCCCGCCGCGGAGTTCGAGGAGACGCTCGCGAAGGGCGCCGCGCTCGGCCGCGCGATTGACCTCGCGGAGTGCGCGTTCGCGCGGTGACGCCGCTCACTCGAGCGGAATCGGGGCATCGTCCTCCTGCGTCCGGCGGCGGGCGGCGGGGCGGGACGCGGTCGGTTCGTCCGTCGGCACGGCGAGCGGCGGCCGCCTGCGTGCGCCGCCGGCCACCTCGTCGCCCGCGGAGGATCCGTCGATCGCGAGCATGCCGCTGGCCGCGGCCCAGGCGAGCGCGGCCAGGATGCGGGCGGGCGCCGACACCGGGGTGCTCCACGACAGGTCCGCCTCGGCCACGACGTTCGCCACCAGCATCACCGGCACGGTCGCCAGCACCGTGACCGGCACCAGCGAGCGGCGCGCGACCGGCAGCGCCAGCCGGGCGATGGTGGCGTCCATGAAGAGCCACCCCGCCATCATGCCGAGGGCCATCGTGCCGAACCACAGGCTGCTCACGGCAAGCGCCACGAAGCGTCCCGCATCCGCGCCGAGCACCCCGGCCGCGGAGGTGGAGAGGAGGACGAGCGCCGGCAGGCCGAGGGCCATCTCCGCGGAGGCCACCGACCGGGCGCGCGCGAGTGCCTGGTTTCCCGTTGCCACCTCTTCCGGCAGCGCGGCGGCGGCGTTGCGGAGCGCGATGAAGCGCTGCAGGCTGCCCATCAGCGACACCAGCGCGATGGGCGGGCCGACGCAGCCCACGGCGTAGAAGCCGAGCGGCAGCCCGTACAGGAACGACTTGCCGTAGGAGCGCAGCGCATCCGCCGCGGCGTCGCGTTCGCCCGAATCGAGCGCGACGCCCTGCACCGTGTCCAGGACGGGCTTGCCGCACTCGGGGCATCGGTCCTTGAGCGACATGCCGCGCAGGTTGTGCCCGCAGCCCGAGCAGGGGGTGTCCGAAGCCAAGCCCCGGCGCGCGGAGGGCCGGGAAGCGTCGGGGGATGGCCGGGCTGGGTCGATTCTGGACGCTCCGCCGAGTTGTGGCCGGAAACCGCCGACCTCGCTCTGAACCTGACTGAAGTATAAGTCGTAGGGGTTCCGTCCCTGGAGATCCTGCGATGCGCTGCAGCCAGCTTGCCCCGATGTTCCGCGTTGCCGCGTCCGCGGCGATCGCGGTGTTGTCCGTCGCCTTGTCCGGCCCCGCGCACGCGCAGGCGCCTGCGCCTGCGGCGCCTGCCGCGGACGCATCGCCCACCGAGCGCTGGGGGCAGGAGCTCTGGGATGCAGCGCGGCGCGGGGAGTCGGCCAAGGTCGACGCGCTGCTCGCCAAGGTGCCCGATGCCGTGTCTGCCGATGCCTCGAGGCGCCTGCGCGAGTCGGTGGCCGCACGCGAGTCCCACGTGGCCGAGACGCAGCGGAAGGTCGCGGAGCAGCGTGCCGCCAAGGCCAAGGAACTCGACGAGGCCGTTGCCGCCGGCAGCGGCGTGAAGGCGCTCGTGGCTGCCGCGTACCTGAAGTTCCTCTCCGAGGACTGGCAGCGCGACCTGCGCACCCCGGGCGTCCGGTCCGCGGTGGCGCTTGCCGACAGGACCATCGACACGGCGCGCGCCGACGGCGACTGGCTGTACGTGGAGGAGCTGCTCAACCGCGTGCGCTCGCTGTACGAGGGCTCGGGGCTGCGCGACGAGTACCAGAAGTACGACGACGCGCTGGAGACGGACGCCAGCCGGCGCGTGATGCTGGTGCTCAACTACGCGCCGCGGGCGTGGTACGAGCTGCGCAAGCTGCAGTACGGGCGCCTGGACGAGAAGGACCGCAAGGAGCCGTTCCCGGCGTTCAACGAGAAGGGCGCCGACGACTGGAAGCAGGCGCTCGAGGGGATCAACGAGGGCATCCTGCAGGAGTCGCTCTCTCGGATCGCCGGCGAGCACCTGGAGAACGTGGGGTGGAAGCCGCTGATCGAGGGCGGGCTCTCGATGGTGAAGCTGCTGGGCACCACCGCCGCGCTCAAGGAGAACTTCGCGACGGCAGGCGACGGCAAGCTCTCCGGCGCGTTCGCGGCCGCCGTGGCCGACCAGATGACGGCGGTCTCGGCGATGAAGGCCGGCGACGTCGATGCGGGCACCTTCCGCAAGGTGATGCAGGCGCTGCGCGCCGCCAACGACGCCACCCTCAAGCTGCCCGTCGAGGTGCTCGTCCGCGAGTTCGGCGACGGCGCCATCGCCACGATGACGCACGACTTCGAGGATCCGTACACCGAGATCGTGTGGCCCGACCGGCTGCGCCGGTTCAACCAGATGATCAAGGGCAAGTTCGTGGGCGTGGGCATCCTCATCCGCCACAACGAGAAGCGGGAGATCGTCATCATCAACCCGCTCGACGGCAGCCCCGCCAAGCGCGCCGGCATCAAGCCGAACGACAAGATCGTCGGCGTGAACGGCGAGAGCACCGCCGACTGGCCGCTCGACAAGGCCGTGGACACCATCACCGGTCCCGCCGGCACCACCGTCAAGCTGTCGGTCGTCCGCGAGGGCGAGGAGGGGCCTCTCTCCTATCCGCTGGTGCGCGAGAGCATCAAGATGTTCTCCGTGCAGGGCTGGCGCAAGACCGGCTACAACGAGCGGCTCGAGCCCATGTGGGACTGGTTCGTGGACCAGGACGCGCGCATCGGCTACGTGCGCCTCACCGGCTTCAACGAGGACACATTCGCCGACTTCCTGAAGGCCGTCCGCGACATGGCGTCGTCCGGCGACCTGCGCGGGCTGGTGCTCGACCTGCGCGGCAACCCCGGCGGCCTGCTGCAGAGCGCGGTGTCGTTCGTGAACGCGTTCCTCAAGAGCGGCCGCATCGTGGCCGTGGAGGACCGCAACGGGCAGGAGCAGTACGCGTTCAACGCGCAGCGCAACCGCGCGCCGCTGGCGGACATTCCCACGGTGGTGCTCATCAACGAGGGAAGCGCGAGCGCCAGCGAGATCGTCTCCGGCGCGCTCGAGGCGCACGATGCGGCCGTGGTGGTGGGCGAGCGCAGCTTCGGCAAGGGCAGCGTGCAGGAGGTCCACGAGATCGGCGGCAAGCGCGGCAGCGCGGACGCCAACGTCAAGTACACGGTGCAGCACTACCTGCTGCCGCCGAAGCCCGGCGAGGCCAAGGGCCGGCTGGTCCACAAGAAGCCCGGCGCCACGGACTGGGGCGTGCTGCCCGACTACGTGGTGAAGCTGTCGCCGGACCAGATCGACGAGATCAACAAGATCCGCGCCTCCGCGGACGACGTGCCCGAGGATGCCGCCGAGGACCTCGTCGAGTCGCCC
>VGXR01000016.1 GCA_016873255.1 Planctomycetota bacterium | reverse complement strand
AGTCCTGCGGAAGCCAGTCCTGCGGAAGCCAGTCCCGCGGAAGCCAGTCCTGCGGGAGTCAGTCCCGCTGAAGTCAATCCTGGTGTCCGCGCTTTGCGGGCATCAGGCTGGCGCCGATGACGGCGGCGGCGCCCAAGGCCATGATGCCGTAGCCGATCACCGGGCTGAGGCCGGTCATCGACCGGTTCGGCTGAGGCGGGGCATCCTGCGCCGCCGCCTCCGGCACGAATGCGAGGACGACGGCCATGGCGGCAAGCGAGAGCAGGGGGAGCGTTCGGCGCATGGTCAGTTCTCGTCCGGCGAGGTGATGGTTGCGGTGTTGACGATGCGGTCCTCGGCGGAGGTGGCGAGCACCAGCCCGACGATCTTGGTCTTGGTCGGCACGCGGAAGTGGAGCGACAGCTTCCTGCCGCTGCCCACGGCCTGGATGGGGATGTCCTTGAGGGTGAGCGGGCGGCCGCGCATGCTCTTGACGAGCACCCACTCGCCGTCGTCCTCGACCAGGCCGACCGCGTAGTACTTGCTGCCGGACTCGTCGATCACCGCCACGCGCGCGCCCTGCGCGGTGGGGCCCGAGTCGCGCACCCAGGAGTTCAGGTCGGGGAAGATGCGGACGCCGTCGGACTGCGCCGTGGCATCGAGGCGCAGCAGCTGCTCGCCATCGCTCACCTTGAACCCGCGCACGCGCAGGTCGCTGCCCACGGAGGCGGTGGTGTTGCGCGGGAACTTCTGCTCGCCGCCGATGATGAAGTTGTCCTTGTCCAGCTCCAGCGAACCCGCCGCATTGGTGTTGATCACGGTGCTGCCGATCGAGTACTTCGGGTCGGGGAAGTCGATCAGCGGGTTGATGTTGGTGGCATCTTCGTCGGCCACCTGCTTGGCCGACGAGGAGCCCGCGCCGCCCGCGAGCAGGTCGGCCGCCGACTTCGCGCTCGTGGGCAGCCGGAACCGGACGCCCTTGATCTCGAAGAAGCGGGGCGCCTGGCCCTTGAGGTCGTCCTTGGGGAAGAGCAGCACGAACGACCCGTCGCCCTTGCTCTCCACCGAGGTGGCGTAGCTGGTCGGCGAGTTGAAGAAGAACGGGCGCATCCCGACGCCCTTCACCTCCTGCATCCACGCGAGCGGGTGCACGGGCATCGCGCGCCCGGACTTGCCGTCGCCGATCACGCGCACCTGGCTGGCCGACAGCACGAACTGCTGGCCCGCGCCGTCGAAGCCCTCCTGCGAGACGTCGAACTTCACGGCCCACGCGGCCTTCGGCGCTGCGCCCACGCCGCCCGTCAGCGGGACCGGCGGCACGTCGAGGAGCTCGATCTTGCTGATCGCCGACGGCGGGATGGCGACCTTGCCCATGCCCTCGTCGAAGCTGTCTCGGTACAGGGCGCCCGAGGTGCGCACCAGCTGCGGCATGTGCGTGTTGATGGTGCCCCCGCCGAGCCACGGCGTGTAGGCGCCCCAGGACAGGTACCCGTAGAAGCCCGCGGTGGCCTCGGCCACGCCCAGGATGTACGCATCGTCGGAACCGATGGTCGGCGCGGTGGGCACGTCGCTGCGGCGCGACCAGCCGGTGTAGTCGAAGATGGTGACCGTGCTCTGCACGAACCCGATGCCGATGGTGAGGATGCCCACCGTCAGCACGCCCGATCCCGCGCCGAACGCGCCGCCGAGCACCAGGTCGGCCGCGCGCGGGAGCGTGAGGTTCATGGGGATGAAGCGGTCGGTGAAGAGGCGCAGCACCACCAGCACGGCCACGAAGGTGCCGAGGAGAACGAGGCCCTTCGCGTAGCCGCCCGCGTCGCCGCCCATCATGGCGTAGCTCGCGGGCTCCCATACGCCGAACGCCACGGCGCCCGCGGTGACGACGCACAGGAAGTGGATGAACGCGCTGAAGGCGCCGGCGTTGGACCACCAGTAGGTGATCAGCAGGGCGATGGCGATGCCGATGAACGAGATGATCACGGGGCTGTCCTCAGGACTTCTTGGGTGCGGCGGCGGGTGCCGGGGCCTTCGGGGCTGCGCCGGCGGCGGGGGCCGCGGCGGCGGCGGGCGGGGCAAACACGCGGCGCACCTCGTCGAGGCTGGTCTCGCCGGCGCGCACCTTCATCAGGGCCGCCTCCTGCAGCGAGAGCGACTTGTGCGCGCGGCGCGCCTGCATGTAGGCGGCCTTGGCGTCGCCGGAGGCGAGGAGCCGCCGCGCCTCGTCGTCGAGCACCAGGACCTCGAGCGCGCCGGTGACGCCCAGGAAGCCCGTGCCCTTGCACGTGGGGCAGTCGACGGGCTGGTCCTTCACCAGCACCTTGCCGCTCTGCTTGTAGAGCTGCACCTGCTTGCCGCTGGGGATGGCGAGCATCTTCTGCTCGGCGGGGCCGGCGGCATACTGGGCGCGGCAGGTCAGGCACACCTTGCGGACGAGCCGCTGCGCCACCACGGCGCGGAGCGTCTCGGCCGCCGACTTCGGGTCGCCCACGGCCTTCACCCACGCGGCCATCATGTCCGGCACGCTGTCGGTGGGCAGGGCCACGTAGAAGAGCGTGTCGCGCGCGTTGGCGCCGCAGACCACCTTGCCCACGCCCGGCTCGCCCGCCTCGGACATGAACACGACGTCGGGGCCGCGGCGCACGATGGTCTGCAGCTGCGTGGCGTAGTCGCTCTGGGATGGGTTGAAGTCCGCGTGCTCCACTCCCTCCACGATGCGCTCGTGCTTGCGCTCGAGCGTCTTCACGTTGGAGGTGAGCGAGTCGTGGCGCCCGAGCATGGCGTAGCAGGCCGTGGTCAGGCCCTGGCCCGGGCGCGCACCCACCAGCACCACGCCGCGCGGATCGGTGAAGAGGGCGTCCACGAGCGGCTTCAGCTGCGCCTCGCCTGCGCCGAGCTTGTCGGCGGCGATGGTGAGCTGCTTCTCGCGGTCGAAGTCGATGCGGATGGCCTCGCCCTGCATCGACCCGACGCTGGTGACGGTGGCCAGGCGGCGGTTGCCGTCGCGCACGAAGGCCAGCACGTCGCGCTGGAACTTGCGCCGCTCCGCGGGGTCGAGCCCGGCGTAGTTCTTGAGGAGGTCCACCACCCGGGTGGCCAGCTCGCCTGCGATCGGGTCGCGCTTGAAGCGCACCGAGTCGATCAGGTGCTGCACCTGCGCTCCCTGCTTGGAGAGCGCCACCTCGATGCGCGAGGCACGCGCGTCGGCGCCGGCGAGGAGGAGCGCCTCCAGCGCGCCGTAGGTCTCGAACCCCGGGTCCTTGCGGTCGGGCACGGGGTGGTCGGAGCGGTCCTTCTTCTGGAACCGGAGCGTGGCGCCCGCCATCGCGGACTTGGCGCGGCGCTCGGCCGCCATCTTGGCGAAGTCGATGGAGAGGACCGAGAGCGGCTTGGCCTTGGTTCCCTCGAGCGCCTTGTTCCGGAACTTCATGTACCACGCGCACGGCACCACCATCAGCGTGAGCATCAGCGGGAATCCCGCCAGCCACGTAGGCACCAGCAGGACGGCCAGCAACGCGGCGGCGCCGAACGCCAGGAAGATGCCCGACCACTTCTGCGGGTTGAGGTTGTAGTAGGCGGCGTCCTTCTCGAGCTTGCCCGAGACGAAGGCGGCGTACGGCACGAACGCGGCGAACGAGACCAGCGGCTTCGCCACGCTCATCAGGAACGCGGGCGCCGGCGTCTCGGCCAGCAGCGCCGGCAGGAAGGTGCGGATGGTCTCCATGGTCAGCCCTTGCCCACCATCGATGCGCCCTGCGAGATGCCCTTGAGGCGCATGCGCAGCTCCTCGGGCTTCGGCGTGGACTGCAGGGCCACGCCCTGGTGGATGTATTCCTTCTCCACCAGGTCGACGAGCGAGCTGGTGAAGTCGATCATGCCGGCGTCGCGGCTCTTGATGATGTCGAGCAGCTCGCCCTCGCGGCCCTCGAGGATGTACTTCTGCACGGCCGGCGTGCTGATCAGGATCTCCAGCGCCGGGATGCGCGCGATGTTCTGGTGCAGGGTGGGCAGCAGCTTCTGGTAGACGATGGCGCGCAGGTTGTAGGCAAGCAGCTTGCGGATCTGCTCGCGCTCTTCCACCGGGAACAGGTCGTAGATGCGGCCGAAGGTCTGCCAGGCGCTGGAGGCGTGGATGGTGCCGAACACCAGGTGGCCGGTCTCGGCGGCGCGCACGGCGGCCTCGAACGTCTCGTAGTCGCGCATCTCGCCCACCAGCGCGATGTCGGGGTTCTCGCGGACGAGGGCGCGGAGCGCGTCGTTGAAGCTGACGCAGTCGATGCCGATCTCGCGCTGGTTGATGGTGGCCTTGTCGTCCTTGAAGATGTACTCGATCGGGTCCTCGATCGTGACGATGTGCACCTTCTTGCGCTCGTTGACGAACTGCAGCATCGCGGCGATGGAGGTGGACTTGCCGCTGCCGGTGACGCCCGCGAAGAGGATGAGGCCCTGCGCCATCATGGCCACGTCGCCGAGCGACTGCGGCAGGTACAGGTCCTCGAACTTCTTGATGTTGCTGGTGATGAGGCGCGCCGCGACGGCCGGCTTGCCGCGGGCCATGAAGATGTTGACGCGGAAGCGGTTCCTGTCGTCGTAGTCGTACGCGAAGTCCATCGACCCCTTCTTGCAGAAGATGTCGAGCTGGCCCGCGTCGAGGATGTCCTTGGCCACCTGAAACATCAGGTCCTGGGTGACGACGTCGACCTCCACGTCCTTCAGCACGCCGCGGTGGCGGATGCGGGGCTTCAGGTCGCTCTTGACGATGAGGTCGCTGCCGCCGAACTTGATGATGGCGCTCAGCCAGAGGGTCCAGGCCTTCTTGCCTTCGCCGGGCGCGGTGCCGCGTCCGGTGAGGTTGATCGGGCTGGTGAGGAACTGCTTGCCGTCGTGTCCGGACACGCTGGTGACCTCCGCAAGGAATCCCGCGGCGGTTGCACCGAGTGCCTCCGTCCGGGAGACCGGAAATCCTAGCAGGATCTGCGCGCGATCGGCCCTCGGGCCGCCGCAGGTGGCCGCTATCCTCCCGAAATGGAACACAAGATCGTCCAGGAAGGCATCACCTTCGACGACGTCCTGCTCGTCCCGCGCTACAGCGAGATCACCCCGGAGAGCGCGGACACCCGCGCCCAGCTGACGCGCCGGATCGCCCTCAACGTCCCGCTGGTCTCCGCGCCCATGGACACCGTGACCGAGGCCACGCTGGCCATCGCGCTGGCGCAGGAGGGCGGCATCGGCATCGTGCACAAGAACATGCCGCCGGAGCGCCAGGCGCTGGAGGTGCAGAAGGTCAAGCGCAGCGAGAACGGCGTCATCACCGACCCCGTGACGCTGGCACCGGCGGACACCGTGCAGCGCGCGCAGCAGCTGATGGGCGAGCACGGCGTGAGCGGGTTCCCGGTGACCGAGGACGGGTCGCGCCGCACGCGCGTGGTGGGCATCCTCACGCGGCGCGACACGCGCTTCGTCGACCGTCCCACCGAGACGCGCGTGCAGGACGTGATGACGAAGGACGGGCTCGTGACCGCCCCCGCAGACACCACGCCCGCAGCCGCCGAGGCCATCCTCAACCGCGGGCGCGTCGAGAAGCTGCTGCTCGTGGACTCGCAGGGCCGCCTCGCCGGCCTCATCACCATGCGCGACATCGACAACTTCACGCGCCACGCGAAGGCGTGCCGCGACTCGCGCGGCCGGCTGCGCGTGGGCGCCGCCATCGGCGTGCTGCAGTACGAGCGCGCGGAGCGCCTGGTGGCCGCCGAGGTGGACGTGATCGTGGTCGACACGGCGCACGGGCACAGCCTGAACGTGATGCGCACCGTGAGCGAGCTGAAAAGGCGCTACCCCATCGACGTGATCGCAGGCAACATCGGCACCGCCGACGGCGCGCGCGCGCTCATCGACGCGGGCGCGGACGCCGTGAAGGTCGGCATCGGGCCCGGGTCCATCTGCACCACGCGAGTGGTGACGGGCGTGGGCGTGCCGCAGGTGACCGCCATCATGAACGCGGTCGAGGGTTCCGCGGGCCGCGTGCCCGTGATCGCCGACGGCGGCATCCGGCTGTCGGGCGACATCGCCAAGGCCCTGGCCGCGGGCGCCGACTGCGTGATGCTCGGCGGCCTCTTCGCCGGCCTCGAGGAGAGCCCGGGCGAGCTGGTCATCCACCGCGGGCGCCGCTTCAAGACCTACCGAGGCATGGGCAGCGCAGGCGCCATGAGCATGGGATCCGGCGACCGCTACGGCCAGGGCACCGTCAAGGACACGCGGAAGTTCGTCCCGGAGGGCGTCGAGGGCCGCGTGCCGTACCGCGGGACCCTCTCCGAGTTCACCTACCAGATGGTCGGCGGCCTGCGCTCGGCCATGGGCTACTGCGGCTGCAACTCGCTGGAGGAGTTCCGCAAGGAAGCCCGGTTCGTGCGGGTGAGCGGTGCCACGGTGGTGGAGAACCACCCCCACGACATCCAGATCACCAAGGAAAGCCCCAACTACACTGTGGCCGCGGTCGGCGACGAGTGATCCACACGCCGGTGTGGCGGAACTGGCAGACGCAGCGGATTCAAAATCCGCCGGGCTCTAAACCCGTGCAGGTTCGATTCCTGTCACCGGCACCTTCGCGGTCCGGGCCCGGACCGGGCCCGGACCGCGTGTTTCAGGGCCCGGAATCCGCTTGGACCGGGGGCTGGAACGGCGCGGGGCCTTCCGCTACACTCTCCGATTCCCCCTGACGGCGCCGGAGCGCCCGGACCGGGCAGCAAGGAGCATCACCGTGTACGCGATCTTCGAGGACAGCGGAACCCAGATCAAGGTCAACGTCGGCGACATCGTCGATCTCGACAGCCGTGTCGTGGAGGAGGGCACCAAGGCCCTGACCTTCGACAAGGTGCTGGCAGTCGGCGCGGGCGACGGCAATGCCGCGAAGATCGGCATGCCGTACCTCTCGGGCGCGACCGTCACCGCCGAGGTGATGGGCGAGGCCAAGGGCGAGAAGCTCCGCACGGGCAAGTACAAGCGCCGCAAGGGCTATCGCCGCCAGGCCGGTCACCGCCAGGAGTACCTGCGCGTCAAGATCACGGCCATCAAGGCCGCCTGAGCCTGCGGCACGGCACGCATTCACGCAGCGATCCGCTTCACGCGGGTCGCTGCGGCGCTTTTTGGGGCATTCCGCGGCGGTTTGCGCAGGGGCGCCGCGGCGCTGGCCGCTAGCATCCGGTCCTGGGCATGCAGCCGCCGCACCGGTCCCCGGACCGGGCGGAGGAAAGTCCGGACACGACTGGACACGGTGGTGGCTAACGGCCACCCGGACGCGTGGGCGCGTCCGCGGGACAGTGCAACAGAGAGCAAACCGCCGAACGGCGCCGCAAGGCGTGCGTGGCAAGGGTGAAACGGTGCGGTAAGAGCGCACCGCCTTCCCGGCGACGGGAAGGGCATGGCAAACCCCACCGCGTGCAAGCGCAAGCAGCTCCCGCCGGCCCCGGCCGGCGCCCGTGTCCACGGGTTTGGGGGCGGGTCGCGCGCAATGAGCCCCCCGGCAACGGGTGGCCCAGAGAAATGGCTGCACGCGGCTTCGGCCGCCGACAGAATCCGGCTTACCGCCCGAGCCGCCCACCTGAATGCCCGGGCCCCGCAGCACGCGGGGCCCGGGCGCCTTTTTCCGCGGATCGGCGGCGGGCGACCACAAGATCTGGCGGACCGCGGTGCTCCATGGCCCCATTGGCGAGATTCCGAGGCGATTCCTGTTGAGTCGGATGCAGAAACCCGGACAATGTCACGTTCAGCCGGACACGGCTGGTCCCCCCATGCACGACCCCCTGGAAACCAACGTCCCCGCAAAGTCCGCCCCCTCGCTCAGCTACGCCATGCTGCTGTACCGGCGCGCCGTCCACCCCGAGTTCTTCGGCATCGAGGCGCGTCGCAAGCTCGGGCACGGCGAGTACGAGTTCGAGGGCTGGATCTTCAAGGGCGGCCACTGCGTGCGCTTCCAGCACGGCCAGACCACCTTCTGCGAAGTCGTGGTGGACAACCCGACCAACCTCCCGGATCGCGGCCTCGCCGGCACGCTTCCGTGCGCCGGGGAGCACGACCACGAGGAGAAGATCAGCGAGACGATCGGCTACCTGACCACCATCCAGTCGGAGGCGCTGAGCGACCACCTGTACCTGGGCACCTACAAGGAGATGCTCCAGCACGGGCGCGACAGCGACTCGCTGATGACCGCGTGGACCGATCCCAACGGCAAGCCCAACCTCTCCCTCATCGACCTGCAGCGGTTCCGCAACGAGCTGCACGTGCAGGGCTACCACCTGCGCGCGGGCTCGGGCCTCGTCCTGCGCACGCAGTCGATGGTGCAGCTGCCGGAGCCGGCGGCGAAGGAGACTCCGGACAACCGCGGTCGCCGTCGGTGAACGACCGGCTGACGGTTGCAGAGGTACTGTCGCGGTTCGATCGCGAGGTCGGGCTCGAGGAAACGGTGCGCGCGACGGGTGGATCGTCCGCGACGGCGGCTGCCGTCGACGCCGCATCGGGGCCGGTCGTGCGTGGCGCGCCGGCGCGCGCCTCGGTGGCGCCCGCTTCGTCCGCTGAACCGTCGCCCCAGCGGATCCACGCACCCGCGCCCGCGCCGGCTCGTCCCGTTCCGGAGGGCCGCCCCATCCCCGCAGCAAGCCTGCGAGCGCCGGGGTCCCCGGGGGAGCGCGCGGCTCGGCTTGCCGAGATCGAGGCCCGACACGCCGAGACCTGCCCGCACTGCACCACTGCCACCGGCCACACCAGGCTGGTCTTCGGCGAGGGTGCGCCCGACGCCGACATCCTGTTCGTTGGCGAGTCGCCCGGGGAGGCCGAGGACCGCGCCGGGCGGCCGTTCGTTGGGCCCGCCGGCGAGAAGCTCGAGGAGATGATCCGCGCGATGGGCCTCCGCCGCGAGGACGTGTACATCGCCAACGTCCTCAAGAGCCGCCCTCCGGAGGACCGCTCGCCCATGCCGGACGAGGTGGCCGGCTGCGGCCCGTTCCTGGTCGAGCAGATCCTCGCCGTGCAGCCGCGCGTCATCGTGACGCTCGGCGGGCCCGCCACGAAGTTCGTGTGCGCGACCGAGACCGGCATCACCCGGATCCGGGGCACCTGGCAGCGCTGGCTTCCGCCCGCGGGGGCGGAGTGCCCGGAGATCGCCGTGATGCCGACCTATCACCCCGCCTACGTGCTTCACACCTACACCATGCAGGTCCGGGGCGAGGTGTGGAGCGATTTGCGCGGCGTCCTCGCGAAGCTCGGTCGCACGCCGCCCGTGCGCGCCGAGGGGCAGGGCGGCTGAGGCAGGGACCTGAGGCAGGGACCTGAGGCAGGGACCTGAGGCAGGGACCTGCGGCGGGGGACCTGCTGCGGGGCGGCGTACCGCCGGCGTCAGGCCAGCATCGCGAGCGCGGCTGAGGTGACCATCCCGGCACCCTGCGGATCCACCGACTGGTCGTACTTCACCATCTCGATGGCCGAGTGCGGCGCGCACGCAGCCGCCACGAACATGTTGCCCACGGAGCACCAGCGGTTGCCGTTGCCCTTGGAGGACATGTGCGCGAGCAGGCGGTCGCCGCCCTCGATGAACTCGCCGAGGACGGAGCGGTCATGCTCCTCGACCTCGTTGCGCCGGGCTCCGTCGACGGGGTTGCGGTCGCCGAACTGCGGGCCGACGTGGCTGAGGTCTGCGCTCGAGACGAACACCGTGCGCCCGCCCGCCTGCGCGAGCACGGACTTCAGCGCCGCCGCGAACTCCTTGGTGCCGACGCGGGCCCCGTCGTCGCTGATCATGGGCATGTTCGGGTCGGGCACCAGCGCCGCCACCACCGGCACGTCGCCGTACAGGTGCTGGATCCACGGCAGGTGCAGCGACACCGAGTGCTCGCCCGCGAAGTCGATCTGGTCCTTGAAGAGGCGGTCGCCGAAGGCATCGCGCAGGCGCTCGAGCACCTTGGCATCGGGCTTGGCGGTGCCGAGCGGGCTCTCGAAGCCGAACTCGCTCATCACCACGCCGTCGCCGAGGCCGAAGTGGTTGGTGCCGAGCACCACCACGCGGTCCGGGCGGTCCTTGGCGCCTGTCTCGAGGCACTTGTAGGCAGCCGCGTAGTTGCCCGCGGCGCGCCCGTAGTCGAGGTGCGGGGCGACGATGCCGACCACCGGCTGGCCGAACTCCGGGTCCTCGGCCTTCGAGAGCTGCTCGGCCAGGAAGGCGCGCAGCTGCTCGGCGACCTCGGGCTTTCGTGCCTCGTCGGGCAGCGTGAACGCACCCGCGCCGCGGATGGCGTCCATCTTGGCGCGCTCGAGCGCCTCGCTGGTGGGTCCCCAGAGGAATCCCATCTCGTCGAGCTTCTGCAGCATCTGCACCAGCTGGCCCTGCGTCTCGGCCGGAACGCCGATGCGCTCGAAGACCTCGTCGAGCGTCGACTCGCCGTTGAAGGCGAGGAGCAGGCCCATCCACTGGTTGACCTGCGCCTGGATCTGCTGCTGGTTGGAGCCCTGCAGCGGCAGCACGAACGGCTGCGCGGAGAGGCGCAGCGGGTCCTGGAGCACCAGGAGGACCACGTCGTGCTCCTTGCCGGCGGCGTCCTTGGCCTTGGCCGGGTGCACCCCCGGCAGGAATCGGCGGACGTGGGGACGGTGGAGGTGCTCGGGCAGGGACTCGAAGCGGCTGGACATGGAACGAGAAGTGTACGGACGGTGCCGCATTGGCCTGCGGGCCGCGGGAACCGGGTCTGCCGATGCGCATTGGAGTCTGTCGGATAACACGCCGATGATCGGGACATGCCTTTGCCCGTCGGTTGTGGGCAAGCATGGGTAGCATTGCGACGGCGTTCTCGCACCCGACCGGCCGACGCCGGTACCCGGGCTCCCGACGCCCGCACGTGACGCCCCGTACTTGACGCCCGTACGTTTCGCCCGTTTCTGGACCTCGAACCATGACATCCCGCAGCATCAACCGATCGATCGCCTTCGCCTTCCTCGCCTCCGCGCTTGCGGCCCCGGCGCTCGCGCAGCAGCCTGCCGAGGACCCGCGGAAGAAGATCAACGAGGACCCGATCACCATTCCCAACCCGAACACGCCGGCGCCGACCGCGGCACCGACCCTGATCCAGGCACCCGCGCAGAACGTGGCCGTGGACAACCGCCAGGCCATCAAGTTCGAGCCCTCGGTCCTTGACCTCGGCGAGATGCAGGCCGACGTGGCCAAGACCGGCACCATCACCGTGGTGAACGTCCTTGACACACCCGTCAAGATCACCAAGATCGTCCCCGGCTGCGGCTGCACGACCACCGGCGCCCCTCCCGGCGAGATCCCGCCGGGCGGCAAGGCCAACGTCGACATCACGCTGAAGCCCGGTGCCAAGGCCGGCATCCCGCTCACCAAGATGGTGACGTTCCAGATCGAGGGCTTCGCGCCCCAGATGCTGACCGTGAAGGGCGACGTCAAGGCGTACATCAAGATGTCCACTGACATGGTGGACGGCCCGACCTCGCCCGACGCGCCGCCGCTGACCGTCCGCCTGACGAGCGCGGACAACGTGCCCTTCAAGGTGACGGGTGCGCTGCCCGACGTGCTGGTGTCCACGCCTGCCGACAGCAAGGTCGAGCACGACGTGCAGATCGACTGGAAGAAGTGGGAAGCCACCGGCAGCTCGGTGAAGGTCACCATCATGACCGACAACCCGAAGGCCCCGCAGCTCTCGATGATCGTGAAGCGCGCCATCAAGGGCGGCATCAACCCGCCCGCGCCGACCAAGGCGTCGGAGGCCGCGCCGGCCATCGTGCTTGCGGCGCGCTCCGGCGATGCCGCGGCGATGAAGGCCGCGCTCTCCGCGGGCGGCGGCACCGAGCAGCAGGAGCGCATGTCGCAGCGGACCGCGCTCCACTTCGCGGCCGAGACCGGGAACATGGACGTCGTGAAGATGCTCCTCGACAGCAAGGCCAACCCGAACGCGCAGGACCGCACCGGCAAGACGCCCGTCACCATCGCCGCCGAGCGCGGCAAGGCGGACGTGCTGAAGGCGCTGCTCGCCGCGGGCGGCGACGCCAATGCCCGCGACCAGGTGAAGGGCTCGCCGGTCCTCTGGGCATCGGGCCTGGGCACGCCGGAGACCGTGCAGATCCTGCTCGACTCCAAGGCCGACCCGAACATCCAGGACGTGAACGGCATGACGCCGCTCATGTGGGCCGCGGGCGTCGGCCGCCCCGAGACCGTGACCATCCTGCTCGCCAAGGGCGCGGACCCGAAGACGGTCGATCGCCTCACCAACGAGAGCGCGCTCATGCGCGGCATCCGCAGCGGCAAGGTGGAGTCGGTGCGCATCCTGCTGGAGAAGAAGCCCGACCTCGAGGGGAAGAACACCCTCGGCATGACCCCCTTCCTGATGGCCTGCGCGTACTCGGCGGACATCGAGAAGATCAAGATGCTGATCGACGCCGGCTGCGACAAGTCCGCGAAGGACCAGCGCGGGTGGGGCGCCATCGACCACGCGCGCAACCGCGTGGACGCGCGCCGCGACGAGGTGGTGAAGTACCTCGAGCCGCTGGTCCCGGCGAGCACCGCCGCGGCCCCGCCGCAGACGAACGCCCCCGCCGCCCCGAAGGGGCAGTAAGGGGCCAGTGAGCGGGGGCCAGTGAGCGCAGGGCGCGCAGCCGCCCGGTCCGCACGCCATGCAACCAACCGCGACGCGCGTCCCACGGGGCGCGCGTCGCGCGTCTCACGGCGTGCGCGCTGCGCGTTTCCCGGGGCGCGCGTCGCGCGCTTCACGGGGCGCGCGCTGCGCGATCCTATGATTGCGCCGATGACGACCCTCGCCGCAGCGCCCGCCCGTTCGCATCCCGCCGTCGACGAGGCAATCGGCCTTGCGCGCGAGGCATCCACGCTCGGCAGCACGGCGTCGATCCTCGGCTGGGACCAGGAGACCATGATGCCCCCCGGCGGGCTTGAGCATCGCGCGCGGCAGCTGGCGCAGCTGGCGCGCCTGGCGCACGGCATGTCGACGGACCCGAGGCTCGGCGATGCGCTGGCGCGGGCGGCGGAGGCGGTGCAGGCCCTTCCCGAGACGCATCCGGACCGCGTGAACGTGCGGGAACTTCGCCGCGACCACGACAAGGCGACGAAGCTGCCGGCGCGGCTCGTCGAGGAGCTTGCCTCCACGGCGAGCGTGGCGCAGCACGAGTGGGCCGAGGCGCGCAAGGCAAGCGACTTCGCCCGGTTCCGCCCGTGGCTCGAGAAGATCGTCCGGCTCAACCGCGAGAAGGCCGACTGCTTCGGCTGGGACCGCGCGGGCGGCGAGCGCTGGGACGCGCTGGCCGACAGCTTCGAGCCCGGCTGCACGGCGAGGTACGTGGAGGGCGTGTTCGTGCCGCTGCGCGCGCGGCTGCAGCCGATGCTCGACGCGATCACGGCCGCGAAGCGCCGGCCGGACGGGAGCTTCAACGACCACGCGATGGACATCGACGGCCAGGAGCGGTTCGCGCGGTTCGTGAGCGGTGCGCTCGGCTTCGACTTCGCGCGCGGGCGCCTCGACCGCAGCACGCACCCGTTCTGCGGGGGAAGCCACTGCAACGACGTGCGCATGACGAGCCGCTACTCGGAGCGGTGCCTGCTCGACGGGCTGGGCAGCACCATGCACGAGACCGGCCATGGCATGTACGAGCAGGGGCTCGACCCGGCCTGGATCGGCACGCCCATGGGCGAGGCCGTCAGCCTGTCGATCCACGAGAGCCAGAGCCGCCTCTGGGAGAACCAGGTCGGCCGCAGCCTGCCGTTCTGCCGCTGGGCGCGGTCGCAAATGCCGGAGCACTTCGGCGGGGCGGCCGACCGGTTCACCGCCGAGCAGGTGTACGAGGCAGCCAACGTGGTCGAGCCCGGGTTCATCCGCGTCGATGCCGACGAGGCCACCTACAACATGCACGTGATGGTGCGCTTCGAGCTGGAGCGCGCGATGATCTCGCGCGACCTCGACGTGAAGGACCTGCCGGGCGAGTGGAACCGGCTCTACAAGGACTACCTCGGGCTCACGGTGCCAGACGACCGGCGCGGCTGCCTGCAGGACGTGCACTGGTCGGGCGGCATGATCGGGTACTTCCCGACCTACACGCTGGGCACCCTGTACGCGGCGCAGTTCTTCGAGACGGCGCGCGAGGCCATTCCCGGCCTCGACGAGGGCTTCGCCAAGGGCGAGTTCAGGCAGCTCCTGGGCTGGCTGAACGGCGGCATCCACCGCCACGGCCGCCGCTGGCTGAGCGCGGACCTCTGCGTGCAGGTGACCGGCAAGCCGCTGAGCGCGGACCCGTTCATCCGGCACCTCGAGGCGAAGCTCGGGCCGATGTACGGGATCTGATTCCGGCGCCCAGGCACGGCATCCGGGTTTCCCCGGAGAGGGAAACTGGTGCCAAACGAACCGGGAACGGACTGCGTCTACACTGCGGGGCTCCCCATGCCGCTCCGCAACGTCGCCATCATCGCCCACGTCGACCACGGCAAGACCACGCTGGTCGATGCGCTGCTCAAGCAGGCCGGCGCATTCAAGGCAAGCATCCCGGGGCAGGAGTGCGTGCTCGACTCCAACCCGCTCGAGCGCGAGCGCGGCATCACCATCCTGGCGAAGAACTGCGCCGTGAACTACGCGTTCGGCCCCGACGCCGGCGCGCTGGCCGGGCAGGAGTTCCGCGTCAACATCCTGGACACGCCGGGCCACGCCGACTTCGGCGGCGAGGTGGAGCGCGTGCTGCGCATGGCCGACGGCTGCCTGCTGCTCGTGGACGCCCTCGAGGGCCCGATGCCGCAGACGCGGTTCGTGCTCGGCAAGGCGCTCGAGATCGGCCTGAAGCCGATCGTCGTGATCAACAAGTGCGACCGGCCGGACGGCCGCCCGGCGGCGGTGATCGACGAGGTGTTCGACCTGCTCGTGGACCTCGGCGCCGACGACATCGCGCTCGACTTCCCGGTGGTGTACGCCTCGGGCCGGAGCGGCTGGGCGAACCGCAGCATCGACGTGCGCGACGACGGCGTGCACGACCTCTTCCGCGTGATCGCCGAGCGCGTGCCCGCGCCCGAGGAGGACGTGACCGCGCCGCTGCAGGCGCTCGTCACCAACCTCGACTACAGCGAGTACGTCGGGCGCATCGCCATCGGCCGCGTCTACAAGGGCGTGCTGAAGGCCGGCCAGCAGGTGGGCGTCAGCAAGGCCGACGGGACCGTCCGGAAGGCGCGCGTCCTCAAGGTGAACCGCTTCGAGGGACTCGGCCGCCGCGAGGTGGGCGAGATCCGCGCCGGCGACCTGTGCGCCATGGAGGGGATCGCCGACATCGAGATCGGCGACACCATCATGGACCTCGACAGCCCGGCGCCGATGGCGCGCGTGAAGGTCGACGAGCCGACGCTCCACATGGTCTTCCGCATCAACGACGGCCCGATGGTCGGCAAGGAAGGCAAGTTCGTCACCACCCGGCAGATCGCCGAGCGGCTCGACCGCGAGCTGCGGGGGAACGTCGCGCTGCGCGTCTCGCCCGGCGACAGCGCCGACGAGTTCCGCGTGTCCGGCCGCGGCCTGCTGCACCTCGGCGTGCTGCTCGAGAACATGCGCCGCGAGGGCTACGAGCTGACCGTCGGCAAGCCCGAGGTCATCGAGCGCGAGATCGACGGCGTGCGCAGCGAGCCGTTCGAGCGCGTCAGCATCGACACCGACTCGAGCAGCATGGGCTCGGCGCTGGAGCTCCTCGGGAGCCGCGGCGGCGAGATCCTCAAGATCGACCAGCGCGGCGCGCGCATGCACATCGAGGCCGACATCCCCGCGCGCGGGCTGATCGGCTTCCGCACGCGCCTCCTCAACGTCACCGCCGGCGAGGCGGTCATGCACCACTCGTTCATCGGGTACCGGCCCGCCTCGGGCAGCGTGAAGAAGCGCCAGAACGGCGTGATGGTCGGCAACGAGCCGGGCACCGCCACGACCTACGCGCTGCTGCAGCTGTGCGAGCGCGGCGTGATGTTCGTGCAGCCGGGCGACCCGGTCTACGAGGGGATGATCGTCGGCGAGAACGCCCGCGACAACGACCTCGTGGTCAACGCCGTCCGCCTGAAGCCGTTCTCCAACGTGCGCGACAACAAGGAGGCGACCGTCGTCCTGAAGTCGCCGCGCCTCATGAGCCTCGAGGCCGCCCTCGAGTACATCGAGGAGGACGAGCTGGTGGAGATCACCCCGGGTGCCGTTCGCATGCGCAAGCGCATCCTTCGCGAGGCCGAGCGGCGCCGCTCGGAGCGCTCCGCGCGCGACCGCGAGGCAGCGGTGGCCGGCGACTGACCCTCGGGGCGTGCACGGGCGGCTAGCCTCCCGGTGCGATGGACCCCGCCCACGCAGACCTGCTGACCGAATCGGTCGAGGAATCGGCCAGGGCGGTGGCGCGCCCGCGGCGCATCGCATGGATCGAGGGCGTGGCAGCCGGCTACGAGGGGGCGCGCCGCGCCGCGGAGCAGGAAGGCCGGGCCAGCGCCGCGGGCACCTGGTACACGCCCCCGGACGTGGTGCAGGCGGTCCTGGACGCGGCGCTCGGGGGCAGGGGGGGCGCACGGACGCGCGGCTCGGGGCAGGGGAGGCGCCCTGCCCGCGCCGGCCGCAGCGTGGTTGACCCCGCCTGCGGCACCGGGCACTTCCTGGTGGCTGCCGCCGAGCGGGTCGGCGCGGGCTGCGTGCACGGCATGGACCTCGACCCAATGGCCGTCGCGATCGCGCGCGTGCGGATGCGCCTGCGCTTCGGTCGCTCGGCCGCGCACTGGCGAACGGCGATCCGCTGCGGCGATGCGCTGGCCGCCGGAGCGTGGGAGGGCCGCGTGTTCGCGGCCGTGGTGGGCAACCCGCCGTTCCTTGCGCAGCTTTCCGCGCGCACGGCACGCACCGCCGCCGAGCGCGATGCACTGCGCCGGCGATTCGGCGGCGCGGTCAGCAGGTACGCGGACTCGGCGAGCGCGTTCCTCCTCCTTGGCTCGGAGCTTGCCCCGGGCGGCACCGTGGCGCTGGTGCAGCCGCTGTCGGTGCTGTCGGCGGCCGACTCTGCCGAGGTGCGCTCGGCGTGCGAGACGCGCCTCCCGCTTGCCTCGGTGCGCGTCCTTCGCGACGACGCCTTCGGCGCCGAGGTTCGGACCTGCGTGGTGACGCTTGCCGCGGGCGCGCTCGGCGCCGTGCACGCGATGGATGCCGCCGGCAACTGCGCCGAACCCGCACGCAGCCTGTTCGCGGGCGGCGCCTGGGGTGCCGCGCTTGCCGCGGCTCGGCAGGTGCCGCCCGCCGGCGCGCAACGCACGGACGGCACGCTCGACGGCTGGATGAGCGCCACCTCGGACTTCAGGCAGCACTACTACGGGCTTCGCGGCCTGGTGCACGAGGCACGCGGCGCGCGACCGAGCGTGGCGCGCCCGGCGCTGGTGACCGTCGGGGCGATCGACGCGGCGCGGCTCGGGTGGTCGAAGCGGAAGGTGCGCATCCATGCGCGCGACTTCCGCGCGCCGACGGTGGTGCGGCGGGTGCTCGAGCGGCATGCGGTGCTCGGGCCCTGGGTGCGCGCGCGCGGCGTGCCGAAGGTGCTCGTCGCCACGCAGACGCGGGCCATCGAGGCATGGGTGGACGGCGGCGGCACCGCGATCGGTTCCACCCCGGTCATCACGGCCGTTCCGAGGTCCTCGAAGGACCTGTGGCGCGTGGGTGCGGCCATCCTGGCGCCGCCGACCGCGGCCGAGGCGTGGTGGCGGCATGCCGGCGCGGCCATGTCCGCGGGGGCGGTGCGCATCTCGGCCTCGCAGCTTCGCAACCTCCCGGCGCCCGGGGTTCGCAGCGCCTGGGACCGCGGCGCACGGGCGCTCCAGGCCTGGCAGCGGTCCGGGAGCGACCGCGACCGCACGCGCTTCGCCGAGGCCATGTGCGATGCCTACGGCGTCCCGGCGGGGCCCGGGCGCGAACGGCTCCTTGCGTGGTGGGCCGCCGCCGTGGCGACGCCATGAACGACCCCGAACCCAGGGTCCGGAAGGCGGCGCGTTTCGTTAGACTCGGGGCGTCCGGCGCAGGGAACGCGCCCGAAGGAGTCGACGGCAGGATGCCAACCATCGTCCAGAAGTTCGGCGGCACCAGCGTGTCGACCCCGGAGCGGATCATGCGGTGCGCCCACCGCGTGCTCGAGGCGCGCCGGGCGGGAAATCGCGTTGCGGTGGTGGTCAGCGCCATGGGCCACACCACGGACGAGCTGATCGACCTCGCCGCCAAGGTCACGCCGAACCCGAGCCCCCGCGAGATGGACATGCTGATGGCGACCGGCGAGCAGGTCTCGGTGGCGCTCATGTCGATGGCGCTGCATTCGCTCGGCTGCGACGCCGTGAGCCTCACGGGCGGCCAGGCGGGGATCGACACCGACGCCGCCTACCGCAAGGCGCGCATCGCGCGGATCGACCACGAGCGGCTCGAGCGCATCCTCGGCGCGAGCGGCGTGCCGGTGGTCTGCGGGTTCCAGGGCGTCGCGCCGAACGGCGACATCACGACGCTCGGCCGCGGCGGCAGCGACACCACGGCGGTCGCGCTGGCGGCGGCGCTCGACGTGGCCGCCGACGGCGGGACATGCGAGATCTACACCGACGTCGACGGCGTCTACACGGCCGACCCCCGGCTCGTGCCGTCGGCTGCGAAGCTGCGGCACATCAGCTACGAGGAGATGCTGGAGCTCGCGTCGGTGGGTGCGGCGGTGATGCACCCGCGCGCGGTGCTGTTCGGGGAGAAGTTCGGCGTGCCGATCCACGTGCGCCACAGCCAGAAGCCGGATTTGGGCACGCTGATCGTGCCCGAGGAGCAGATCATGGAAGACATCGTCGTCGTGGGATGCGCGCTCAAGCCGGACCTCGGTCGCGTCAGCCTCAAGGGGCTGCCGCGCGGCGCCGGCATCCAGGCGCAGATCTTCGAGCCGATCGCCGCCGCGAACATCTCGGTGGACGACATCGTGCAGACCGAGTTCGGCGACGCCACCACCATCGCGTTCACCGTGGAGCACGGCGACATCGCCGACGTGAAGTCGGTGTGCCAGGAGCTGCTCGGGCGGCTCGGCCGCGGCGAGATCGACGTCGAGGTGGGCCTGGCCAAGATCAGCGCCGTGGGCACGGGAATGAAGAGCCATGCCGGGGTGGCCAGCCGGATGTTCCGGGCGCTCGCGGAGGCCGGGGTGCCGATCCACAACATCACGACCAGCGAGATCAAGATCAGCGCCATCGTCGACCGCCAGCATGGCGAGCGGGGGCTGCAGGCGGTGCACGACGCGTTCGGGCTGGCAGCAGGCGAGGCCGTGACGGCGGCAATGCAGTCGAGCGGTCGCGGGCGCCGGTGAGCGATCTGGCAGCCAGGCGCCGGGCCGCCCGAATGCACGGCTGCTCAGGCGAATGCCCGGAGGCCCCCTGAACGCAAACCCGCCTCGGGGGCGGGCTTCGGAAACCACCTCGTTTAACAGAACACGCATTATAAGACGTTCAAGGTTGGGCTGCCTACGGGTCCCCCGGGCTGCCGGCCGGCCGCAGCCGCGGCGCTCGGGGTCAGCCGCGGCGCGCGGGGTCAGCCGCGGCGCTCGGGGTCAGTCGCGGCGCTCGGGACCGGCGCGGCGGATGTCGTCGGCGAGGTCGTCCTCCTCGATCGGCCGTCCGATGGCGTAGTCGCCCCGGAACCACCGCCCGAGGTCGGCGGCCCGGCACCGCGGCGAGCAGAATCGCCCGTCGCCCTCGGCCCCGAGCACTGCGCCGCAGATGCGGCACGCGGTGGCGCGCTCGCCCGGCTGGACACGTTCGATCTCGATCTCGCGCACCTCCTCGCCGACGTGGCGGATCCGGACGTCGATGCGCACGGCCGGCAGCGCCGCCTCGATCCGTGACGGCCATTCGACCGCCACCACGGCCTGGCCCTCGGCAAGCAGCTCGTCCCAGCCGATCGACGCCAGGTCCTCGGCGCTGCGGATCCGGTACGCGTCGATGTGCACCAGCGTGCCGGCATCGCACCCGTGCCGATGCTCGATCACGAAGGTCGGGCTGGACACCGCGTGCGGGTCCGCGCCCAGCCCGCGCGCCAGTCCGCGCACGAAGCACGTCTTGCCCGCGCCGAGGTCGCCATCGAGCGTGATCACCGTTCCCGGCGCGATGCGCATGGCCATGGCCGACGCGATGCGCTCGGTCTCCTCGGGGCTCGACGAACGGCGGATCTCGACGGTCATGGCGCGCGCTCCGGGAGTCCATGCTCCCAGCCGAGGTTCCCGGCATCCAGCCGGGTCCCATCGACGATGGCCGTCACCCACGGCGGCTGCCGGTCGATGAACCGACCGACCACCGTGACGGGCGTGCCGCAGGCCTCGGCGGGCGGCATGCCCTCGCACGCGAACGCCAGCTCGTAGTCCTCGCCCGCGCCGAGCGCCGACTGCCACGCCGCGCCCTGCGCGCACGGCAGCGCCGCGGCGTCGACCTCGACCGAGCAGCCGGAGGACTGCGCGAGGTGGCGGGCATCGACGGCCAGGCCGTCGGAGATGTCGATCATCGCGTGCAGGCGGTCACCGAGGATGCGCACGAGTTCGAGCGCCTCGGCGGTGCGCGGGACGAACGACAGGTGCCTTCCGGTGCCGGCAGCGCCCCAGGCGTTCCCGAGGCGCCCGGTGACGCACAGCAGGTCCCCCGGATGCGCCCCGGCGCGGGTGACCACCCTGCCGCTCGGGCCCGGTTCCGCGAGCACCGACACGCTGATCACGAGCGGCGCGCCCGCCGCCGCGTGCATGCCGACGTCGCCGCCCACCACCGGGCAGCGGAACTCGCGCCCTGCCCGCCGGAATCCCTCCGCGATCGCCTCGGCATCCGCCTCGCGAGCGTCGGCCGCGAACGCCGCAGTCGCGAGCGCGCAGCTGGGGACGCCGGCCATGGCGGCGATGTCGCTCACGTTGCGCGCGAGCGCCTTGCGGGCGACGAGCTCGAGCGGCGTGCCCGCATCCCAGTGGCGATGCTCGATGACCTGGTCCGCGGCGCACAGCACGCGGCGGCCCGCGAGTTCCACGAGCGCCATGTCGTCGCCGGGCGGCACCAGCACGCGCACGCCGCCCATCGCGGCGAGCTCCGCGTTGCGCGCGACGATGCCGGCGATCACGCTCGACTCACGCACGGCGCGGCACCCCCGCAAGCACCGAGAGCAGCGCCTCGGCCGTGCGCTCGGTGGCGCCCTGCCTGCTGCGCACGCACGCCTGCGCGGCGGCACCGCGGCGCGCGCGCTCGGCCGCGTCGCCGAGGAGCCGGGCGATCGTTCCCCGGAGCGCCGCAGGCTGCACCTGCTCGAGGGCGCCTGCACTCAAGAGCGCCGACGCGGACTCGCGGAAGTCGCCCATGCGCGGGCCGCAGACGACGGGCTTCCCGAGCGCCGCGGGTTCCATCGGGTCGGAGCCGTGCAGCGCGCCGAACGAGCGGCCCACCACGACCACGTCGGCAAGCGCGTAGGCCTTGCGGAGTTCCCCGATGGTGTCGAGGAGGAACCTGCCGGTGGCGCTCCCCGGGCGCCCTTCCGACCGGCGCGCGCACCCTGCAAGCTCCGCAGCCGCCGCGTCGAACCACTCGGGCTTGCGCGGCGCGCACACGAGCTGCACGCCCGGAGGCACGGCATCGCGGAGGAGAGCGTGTTCCTCGGGCGCGGTCGATCCCGCCACCACGACGGGCCGCGTGCGGTCGATGCCGAGTTCCGCGGCAAGCCGGTCCGCGCCGTCGACCCGGTCGGCCACCTGCGCGGTGTCCCACTTCATGGTGCCGGTCACGAAGACCTTGCCCTGCGGGACCCCGAGCGCGGCGAAGCGCGCCGCGTACTCCTGCTCCTGGACGAGCGCAACGTGCAGCCTGGCGAAGGTCGGCGCGACCACCGCGCGCGCCAGCGCATAGCGGCGGAAGCTGCGCTCGGAGAGGCGGCCGTTCACCACCGCCACGGGGATGCCGCGACGCACGCAGGCGTCGACGAAGTTCGGCCAGACCTCGAGCTCGCAGAGCGCCACCACGTCCGGCCGGACCCGGTCGAGGAACCGCTCGACCATCCAGCTGGCGTCGAAGGGGTAGCGCACCACGCGGTGGCGTGGCTCGTATGCCTCCCTGGCTCGGGCAAAGCCCGTGTCGGTGGTGGCGGCGACCACCACCTCGGCACCGAGCGGATCCTGCGCCACCCGGGCCACGAGCTGGCGGACGGCATTCACCTCGCCCACGGACACGGCGTGCACCAGGAGCCGCGGCGCGCGCGCCGCGGGCAGCGCATCGCCCTTCCCGAACCGGCCGCCCCAGTCGGTCCGCAGCTTGCCGGTGCGGTGCATCCGCCACGCCAGCACGGGCGCGGCGGCGGTGACCGCGGCAAGGTAGGCAGCGTCTCGGAGACGGCGCATCGCATCAAGGATACGGCGCGCGAAGCGGCCGAAACCCGGGCGCAGGCGGGCAACGGGGTCGGGTTATCATCAGGATCCCCATGGCCCACTGGCAACAGCTCACCGAGTTCATCGTCCGGCTCCCGCACCGCGCGGGCGAGCTTGCGCGCCTGGCCGCGCAGCTGCGCGCGGCGAACGTGGAGTTCATCTCGTGCTTCGGTCCCACCGAGGGCAAGTCCGCCGACGGCTTCCACATCGTGCCCGAGGACCCCGAGCAGTTCCGCGACTTTGCGTCGAAGAACGGGCTTGGCATGTGGGAGGAGCCCTGCTTCCAGATCACCGGCCGCTACCGCGGCGGCGACCTGGTGGGTGCGCTCGACATGATCGCGCGCGACGGCATCAACATCCAGTTCGTGAATGCCTACCGCGCCGACGGGAAGTCCGGCATCCTGATCTGGGTGGATGACAACGACATCGACCGGCTGGCCAAGGTGCTGAGCGCGGCGTGAGCGCGGGCTGGCGCATCGGCGTCGACGTCGGCGGCACGTTCGCCGACTGCGTGGCGCTGGCCCCGGACGGCGAACGCCGCCGAATCAAGCTGCTGACGGACGGGAGGCTTCGGACGCGGATTGCGTCCGCAGGAGGGCGCGCTTCGTTCCTCGATGTCCCGCCGTGGGCGCTTCCCGCGCTGCAAGGCATGCAGGTGGCGCAGGCCCCCGATGGCTCGTGGGCGGACATCGCAAGCGGCGAGGAGGCGCCGGTTCTCGGTGCACGGCTCCTCACCGGGACTCCGCCGGGGATGCCGCTCCCGGCGATGGAACTGCGGGTCGGGACCACGCGCGGCACCAACGCGCTGCTCGAGGGGCGCCTCGACCGCGTCGCGCTCTTCGTGAACGAGGGGCTGGAAGGCCTGCTCGAGATCGGCACGCAGGCCCGCCTCGGGCTCTTCGACCGCGTCCCGCGGAAGCCGCCCTGCCCCGCGCAGCGCGCCTTCGGCGTTCGCGTGCGGCGCGCCGCGGACGGGACATGCGTGCTGCCGTTCGATGGGTCGCACGCACGTGCGCAGGCCCGCGCGGCGCGGAGCGACGGGTTCGGGGCGGCATGCGTGGCGTTCGTGCACGGCCGCATGGCGCCGGAGGATGAGCTGCGGATGGCCGCGATCCTGGCGGAGACGGGGTTCCGGACCGTGACGCTTGCGCACCGGGACGGCGCATCGGAGTCACTCGTCGAGCGCGCGCAGACCGCGGCGGTGGACGCCGCGCTTGCGACCGCCGTCGGGGGGCTGCTCGCGCGGGTCGCGGAGCGTGCCCCCGATGCCCGGCTCCTCGCGGCCTCGAGCTCGGGCCGGGTGACGCCGTTCGCCGACTACCGGCCGAAGGACAGCCTGCTCAGCGGGCCCGCGATGGGGTGTGCGGCCGCGCTGGCCGCCGTGCGGGCGGCGGGAATCGAGCGCGCCATCACCTTTGACATGGGCGGCACCAGCACCGACGTGGCGCGCATCGGGCCCGAGGGGCTCGGGATGCGCACGCGAAGTTCGGTGGCAGGCGTGGCCATCGCCGTCCCCGCGGTCGACGTCCTGAGCGTTGCGGCGGGCGGGGGCTCGGTCTGTCGGGCCACCCGCGAGGGCCTCTTCGTCGGTCCCGCGAGCGCAGGCGCCGACCCGGGGCCCGCCTGCTACGGTCGCGGTGGGCCGCTCACGGTGACCGACGTCAACCTGCTTCTCGGGCGGCTGCCCGAGCGCGGGACCAGCCTTCCCCTCGACCGGGCCGCCGCCCAGGCTGCCGCGGAGCGCGAGGCGATGCGTGCGGGGCGATCGGTCGGTGCCATGCTGCGCGGGTTCCTGGCCCTGGCGAACGAGCACATGGCGACCGCGGTGCGCAACGTCTCGGCGGCGGTCGGGCTTGCGCCGCAGCGCCATGCGCTGGCGGTGTTCGGCGGCGCCGGGGGGCAGCACTGCTGCGCGGTGGCCGATGAACTTGGCATCACGCATGTCCTGGTGGTGCCGCATGCGGGATTCGTGAGCGCGGAGGGGACGTTTGCGGCGCCGAGCACCGGCGCGGGCGGCGCGGGGATGCACGGCGCGATCGCGGCAGGGGCGCCCGAGCGGCTCCTCGTCGGCGTCGACGGTGCATGCAAGGCGCTCGCGGCGGACGCCGCGGTGGACGGACCGGCCGTCATCGCCGAGCCGGGCGCGACGATCGTGGTCGATGCCGGCTGGCGTGCCACCCCGCACGGCTCCGGCGCGCTCGGCCTCGGTCGCGTGGAGCGGCGCGAGGCACCCGACCTCACCGTCGACGTCATCGCAGCCCGCTGCACGGCCATCGCCTCGCACATGGCGGCCGTGCTGCAGCGCACCGCGCGCAGCGTGAACGTGCGCGAGCGGCTGGACTTCTCGTGCGGCGTGCTCGATGCGCACGGCAACCTCGTGGCCAACGCGCCGAACGTGCCTGTCCACCTCGGCGCCCTCGGCGCCTGCGTGCGGTCCGTCCTTGCCGTGCGCGCCGTTGCGCCGGGCGAGACGGTGCTCGTGAACCACCCGGCCTTCGGCGGATCGCACCTGCCGGACCTCACCGTGATCGAGGCCGTGCACGCCGAGGACGGCCGCCGCATCGCCTTCGTCGCGGCCCGAGCGCACCACGCCGAGATCGGCGGCGCACGGCCGGGATCGATGGTGCCGGGGGCGCGGACGCTCGAAGAGGAGGGCGTGGCCATCCCCCCGACGACCGTGGCGCGTGACGGCGCGCTCCATGAGGCTGCGGTGCGTGCGATCCTCGCGTCGGGCCCGTGGCCGTCGCGCGACCCGGATCTCAACGTGGCGGACCTGCGCGCGGCGATCGCTGCCCTGCGGGTGGGGTCGGATTCGCTGCGCGAGCTCGACGGCGCGGTCGGCGCGGGAAACCTGCACGAGGCGCTCGAGCTCCTGCGCGCACGGAGCGCCGCACGCACGCGGGCGATCGCGCGCGCGCTGCCGGCAGCCGGGGTCGTGCGACGCGAGTCGCTCGACGACGGCACCGCCATCGCCGTGCGCATGACCCCGGAGGGCGACGGGCTGCACGTCGACTTCACTGGCTCCGGCGGGACGCACCCGGGCAACCTGAACGCGCCGCTTGCGGTGGTCCGCGGCGCCGTGCTGTATGCGCTGCGCGTGCGCGCCGGCGTCGACGAGCCGCTCGACGACCACTTCGCGCCGCTCAACGAGGGCTTCCTCGACCCGGTGCGGATCACGGTTCCGCCGGGGATCCTCGATCCGCCGTTCGACGCAGACCCCGGGCGATCACCCGCGGTGTTCTGCGGCAACACGGAGACCAGCCAGCGCGTCACCGACGCCCTGCTCGCGGCCCTCGGCGTGGCCGCATGCAGCCAGGGGACGATGAACAACCTCACCTTCGGAAACGCGCGCTTCAGCACCTACGAGACGCTCGGCGGCGGCAGCGGCGCCGCACCCGGCAGCCCCGGTGCGCACGCCGTGCATTGCCACATGACCAACACCCGGCTCTCGGACCCGGAGGTGCTCGAGCGCACGGCCCCGCTTCGCGTGGAGCGCCTTGCGGTGCGCGCCGGGAGCGGCGGGCGCGGAGCGGCCGACGGCGGATGCGGGATGGTCCGGCGGATCCTCGCGCTCGAGTCCTGCGGCGCCAACCTCTCGTCGCAGCGGCGCGCGTCGGGGCCATGCGGTGCCGAGGGCGGCGGAGACGGCGCGCCCGGCACGCAGCGCGTGATCCGCGCCGACGGCACGCAGCAGGAGCTGCCGGGCGACTTCTCGGCGGAACTTGCCGCCGGCGACGCCGTGGAGGTGGAGACGCCGGGCGGCGGCGCCTGGGGCGCGGCACCCGGCGTCAGCCGCCCGTGAGCTCGATCCGCTCGATGCGGTTCGCGAGGCCGGTGTCCTCGCTGATCTCGACGAACACGCCGCAGGTGCGGGCGTCGTTCTGGCCCATCTCGTAGTGCACGGGGAGCGCGGTGGTCATGTGGCGCACCACTGCATCCGTGTCGCGGCCGATGACCGAGTCGTAGGGCCCGCACATGCCGACGTCGGTGATGAAGCCCGTGCCCTTGCGCAGGATGCGGGCGTCGGCGGTGGGGACGTGCGTATGTGTGCCGACCACGAGGGCGGCGCGGCCATCGCACCAGGCGCCGAGCGCGGCCTTCTCGCTGGTGGCCTCCATGTGCGCCTCGACGACGAGGATCGGCCGGCGCTCGGGGATGGAGCCGAGCACGCTGTCGACGGCCTCGAAGGGATCGTTCGCCGGGAGCGGGAAGAAGATCCGGCCGAGCACCGTGCACACGTAGATGTCGCGCGTGCGCCGCCCGGCCGCGGGGATGCGCAGCCAGCGCTTGCCGGGGGCGCGCGAGGGCAGGTTGGCCGGCCGCGCGATGGGCTCGTCGGGGTTCTCGAGCAACGGGACGACCTTCGGGTCGCGGAACACGTGGTCGCCGAGGGTGATGGCGTCGATGCCCCACGACCGGAAGGTGCGGTAGAGCTCGGGCGTCAGGCCCGATCCGTTGCGGGCGTTCTCGGCGTTGGCGATGATCACGTCCGGGGCCCAGCGCTCGCGGACCTGCGGGAGGTGTCGCTCGAGCGCTGCCTTTCCGGGAGCGCCGTTGATGTCCCCGAGGAACACGAGGTTGACCGTCCGACTCATCCGCTACACTCTACGCGTTCCCGAATCGAGGCTTGCGGGCTCCGGTTGCGGCGAGGCGCATGGCGCACTCGCCCGCGGTCGAGGAGCGCCCGGCGGCAAGGGTTGCCTCCGTCCCGATCCGGCGAACGTGCATGCAGACCACGTCATTCAAGATCGGCGAGAAGGTTCGCCACGCCAAGCGCCCCGAATGGGGCGTCGGGACGATCTCCAAGATCGAGGTGATCACGCGCGACGGCCGGCCGGACCGGCGCATCTGGATCAAGTTCCCGACCGCGGGCGAGAAGACCGTGCTTGCGAGCATGGCGGAGCTGGAGCACATGGAGTCCGCGCCGCTGGCGGCCACCCCGACGCTCGCCGACGAGCACGCGCGCGCCGACACCGGCTGGCTGGGCTCGATCTCCAAGCGGAGGCCGGAGGACCTGATGGTGGCGCTGCCCGATGCGGCCACCGATCCCTTCATCCCGCTGCGGAGGCGCCTGCAGAACGCGCTCGGCCTGTACCGCTTCGACGGCGGCGCCAAGCTCATCGAGTGGGCGATCGCGCAGAGCGGGCTCAACGACCCGATGAGCCGCTTCAGCAGGCACGAGCTGGAGTCGTTCTTCCAGCGCTGGCGCTTCGCGCTCGATGCGCAGCTCGGCAAGCTGATCCAGGAGGCGCGCCGCGAGCCGGGCTCGCTCGAGGACGCAAGCCGCGGAGCGCCGCCGGCCGGGCTGGCGGCGATCAAGCGAATCAGCCAGTACCGCTGAAGCACGCCCTGCCCCGGGCCGAATAGGATCCACGCCATGCAGAACGCGATGGAGATCCCGATCGCCCGGCGCCTCAAGAACGCCCAGCGCTACCGCGAGGTCATCGGGGTCCTTGCCCGCTACGGGTTCGCGAGTTTCGTGGCCAAGAGCGGGTTTGCCGCCCTCCGCAAGGCCAATTCCGACTGGCTCTACAGCAGCGACGGCACCATCGACCTCTCCAGCGCGCCCGTGGAGGTGCGCCTGCGAAAGGCGATGGAGGAGCTGGGGCCCACCTTCATCAAGATCGGGCAGATCCTGTCCACGCGGCGCGACCTGATCCCGGACGCGCTGGCCGACGAGTTCGCGCAGCTGCAGGCCGACTGCCCGAAGATCCCGTTCGACCGAGTGCGCGCCGCGCTCGACGAGCAGCTGAAGGGGCGCACCGACGAGCTGTTCCGCTGGATCGACCCCGAGCCGCTGGCGGCGGCAAGCATGGCGCAGGTCCACTCGGCCGTCTGGAAGGACGGCAGCGAGGTGGTGATCAAGATGCTCCGGCCCGATGCCGCCGACCAGATCGAGGCCGACATGGAGGCCCTCGGCTTCATCGCCCGGCTCACCGAGGAGCGGCTTGCGAAGAGCGGCTTCAGCCCCACCGAGATCGTCGAGGAGTTCCGCGCGGAACTGCGCCGCGAGACCAACCTCACCATCGAGGCGCGTTCGACCGACCGGATGCGGAGGTCGTTCGCCGAGGATCCGGGCATCGGGTTCCCGCGTGTCTACTGGGAGGCGACCACGCCGGGCGTGCTCACCATCGAGCGCGTGCAGGGCAAGCTCCTGGCCCGCACGCCGTACAGCTCGCTGGCTCCGGAGATCCGCAAGTCCATCATCGCAAACGGCGCGCGCGCGGTGTTCAGGCAGACGCTCGAGCTGGGCTTCTTCCACGCGGACCCGCACCCGGGCAACATCTTCGTCCATGACGACGGCCGGGTCACCTTCATCGACTGCGGCATGGTGGGGCGCATCGGCGCCGACGCGCGCCAGCGGATCGCGGAACTGGTCTTCGGCGTTGCCACCGGCGACTCGCGCATGGTCATGCGCGCGGCCATGCGCATGGGCAACGTGGAACCCGACTCGATCGACGAGCGCGCCCTGCTCGACGACGTCCAGGAGGTGGTGGACCAGTTCGTCGGCAAGCCGATCGCGGAGATCGACGTTGCGGCGGTGCTCGACAAGTTCTACCAGATCCTCCGCGACTACAAGGTCCGCTGCCCCGCGGACATGGTGCTCCTCATCAAGGCGATGGGCACCATCGAGGGCGTCGCGCGGGACCTCGACCCCGACTACGAGATCATCGAGGCCGCCAAGCCGTTCATCTTCAAGCTGGTCAATGACCGCTACTCGCCGAAGGCGCTCACCAAGCGGCTGACGAACACGCTGTTCTCGTACGCGGAGCTGATCGACGCGCTCCCGAAGCAGATCACCGGCATCCTCCGGAAGTTCCGCCTCGGCGAGGCGAAGGTCAACTTCCACTTCGAGGGCGTCGAGCGCTTCCGGATGTCCGTGGAGCACACGGCGACCACGGTGGCGTACGCGCTCCTCATCAGCGCGCTGCTGGTGGCGAGCGCGGTGCTGCTGCACGCGGCGCACGGCGAGACCACCACCATGGTCGGGACCGTCGGCCTGGTTGGGTTCCTCCTGGCCGGGTTCCTCTCGGTGGGCCTCATCTGGGACATCTGGCGCACGCGCCGGGGCGTGGCCCGGGCCGTCCGGGACGAGGAGCGCGACGAGCGGCGCCGGCAGCTCTGATCAACGACGGGACGCCCCAAAAATCAGGACGGGCCGGGACGCTGGCACCACCCCACGTGAGAGCCGGCATCCACATGGCCCGTCGCTGTGCGTTCATGGTGCCGCCTGAAGCGGCAACGCGCAAACGCAATCCCGCGCGAATCCGGCGACCCTTCCAAAATGACGCTGGTCCGCGGAACAAGCCAAGATTCGGGGAAGCGGCTCCCAATCCCGCGGTTTCTGCGACCTCGGCTGCACTTGGCTGCATACTTCAGCCCATGATCCACCCGTTCGGACGCGCCGCAGCCGTTGCAGTCGCACTGTTCAGCTGCGCAGGCGCGCTCGCCCAGTTCCCGTCCGACCCGGCGACGCCCAAGGTGCTGGCCGGAACCACCGGAGACCAGGTGCAGCCCAAGTTTGCCCGGCTGGCGGACGGCACGTTCTACATGAGCTGGTACGACAGCTCCACGGGCTACGACGCATTCGTGCAGCGCTTCGACGCCGACGGCAACGCGCTGTGGGCGGGTGGGCCCGTGCGCGCGATCGACGCCAGCTTCAGCAGCACCGAGGACTACGGACTCACGGTGGATGCCGCCGGCAACGCGGTGGTGGTGACGCGGCGCTCTTCGCCCGCGCTCGGCATCGTGGCGCAGGCCATCTCGCCCGCGGGAGCGGTGCTGTGGGGCGCCAACGGCGTGCTCCTCTCCACGACGACCGCTGTCAACAGCCCGAAGGCGGGCCGCGCGGGCGATGGTGCCGCGGTCGCGGGCTGGACCGAGGGGAACCGTGCCAAGGTGCTGCGGCTCAATGCCAACGGCTCGCCTTCGTGGCCCTCGGCCTCGACCCTCGTCGACGGCACGGCCACCACCATCCTCGCGGACCTGCAGCCGGGTGACGGCGACAGCGTGATCGCCTCGGCGGTGCGATACACGACCTTCACCGGGGCGAAGACGCTCCAGGCGCAGAAGTACGCCGGCAACGGCACCGCCCTCTGGGCGGCCGCCAACGTGCGCGTCTTCACCGCGGGATCGCTCCAGTTCGGCAACTTCCCCCGCTTCCTCCCGGACGGCGAGGGCGGCGCGATCTTCGCGTGGTACACGACGGGCCCGCTGATGGCCCGCGTGCAGTGGGTCTCGCCGTCTGGCGCCCTGCGCTTCGGCGCCGATGGCATGGCCACCACGACCGACACGTTCCACCAGGCCACGTCGCCCGCGATGGCCTATGACCCCGCGACGCGGCGGGTCTACGTGAGCTGGCCGTCGCAGGTGCCCAATTCGAGCCTCTACGGATTCAACGCCCAGGCGTTCAACGAGAGCGGCACCATGCTGTGGGGCCCGGGCGGCGCCGTGATCCAGGCCGACGAGACCGTGTATTCGATCACCGGCGCCACCGCGGCCGTGGTCGGCGGAGCGCCCGTCTTCGGATGGACGCGGTCGACGTCGTTCAACCAGGGCACCCTCCTCGCGCAGCAGGTCTCGCCGGACGGCAACCCGGTGTGGAACCAGAACCTGCAGGTCACCGCGCCCGGCAGCCGGGGGCGCATCGAGTGCGTCACCATGGGCAACGCGCCGTTGACGTGGGGGCTGTGCTTCTTCGAGGCGGGATCCTCGGGCGCGGACGTCAACATCGCGGCACAGCGAATCAACGTGGACGGCACGCTCGGCACCCCTGCCGCCTGCGGCGACGTGAACGGCGACGGCCGGACCGACGGCTTCGACCTCGGGCTGGTGCTGGGTGCCTGGGGCAGCAGCGACCCGGCCTACGACCTGAACGACGACGGCACGGTCAACGGCTTCGACCTGGGCCTTCTCCTGGGCTGCTGGACGCCCTGACGACATGTCACGTGCGGCGCGGCGCGCTCAGCCGCGCCGGTGCGAGCGCCACGCGCGCGCCAGGCGCTCGTCGCTCACGGGCACGGGCGTGCGCAGCTCCTGCGCGAACAGGCTGACCCGGAACTCCTCGAGCAGCTCGCGGAACCCCGCGAGCTCTCCCGCGTCGCGGCCCTCGGCGGCGAGCGCCGCCTCCGTCGAGGCAACCTCCCGCTCCCAGCGGTCGACGATGGCCATCGAGGCGGCATCGCGTTCGGGACCGGCCGTGCGGAGCTTGCCTGCGCGCAGCGCGAGCGCAGCCATGAAGCGCACGAGGTTGGCGGCCTCGCGGGCATCCGCGGCGGCGAGCAAGCGCGGGTGCGCGAGGCGCTCGCGCTCGCGGCGGATGTCGTCGACGGAGGCTCGCCACGACGCGGGCACGGGCCCGTCGAGCGCCTCCAGCACCTCGAGCGATCGCCGGTGAAGGGCCATCGCCGTGCGCACCGCGTCGAGCGAGTGCGCGGCGAGCGATGCACCGCCTGCATCGATCCGTGCCTCGAACGCCGCGGGCGTGCGCACCACCGGCTGGCCCTCGACGAACGCCCGACCCGCAACGGCCGTGACCAGCGCATCGACGAGGCTGCGCCGGTCCCGGGCGGCCGATGCCGCCCATGCGACGCAGAGCTCGCCGAAGCCGGGCGCGTACTCGAGGTGATGCTCGATGGCATCGCGCGCGGCGATGGCGAAGAGCCGGCGCAGGCCGGCCTTGGTGGCGCGCGCGGCAGCCGCGGGATCGGCAAGGAGCACGAGGTCCACGTGGGCGGCCTGGTCGATGAGGGCCGGCCATGCCACGGCGCGTCGACCCGCGCAGTCCGCGGACACCGATTCCGGCAGGTGGTCCACCCCGAAGTCGCGGAGGCCGGTGCGGCTCCATCCCGAGCCGAACGCACGCGCGATGAGCTCCTCGCGCCGGCGGGCCGCGAGGGGGCCGACGTCGCGGCGGAGCTGGCGGAGGTCATCGCCCGATGCCACCACCCTGCCGGCGTCGTCGACCACCTCCACGTGCATGCGCAGGTGGGCGGGAAGCTGCGACAGGTCGAAGTCGGCGTGGCTGATGGCCGCGCCGGCGACCGGCGAGAGGTGCGCGGCAAGCGACTCGACCAGGGATCCCTCGCCGAAGCGCAGCTCCGCGGCCGCGGCCTGCGCAACTTCGCGGAGCGGGAAGAGCCGCACGCGCAGGTGCTTGGGCAGCGTCCGGATCAGCGCCTCGGCCTTCTCCGCGACGAGCCCGGGCACGAGCCACTCCAGCCGTTCGGCATCGGCAGCCTCCAGGTCCACGAGCGAGACCCGCGCGTGCACCCCGTCGCGCGCGGAACCGGGCGAAAGTTCGTAGCGCAGCTCGGCCCGGACGCCGTCGTCGATGCGGTCGGGGAACCGCGCGGCGAGATCGGGGTCCGGCTGTGCCGCGAGCAGGTCGCCCTCCTCCATGAAGAGGACGCGGGGATCGCGGCCCTCGGCACGGCGGCGCCAGCGCTCGAACGACGGAAGGCTGTGGACATCCGCGGGCACGCGGGCGTCGAAGAACGCGAATCGAGCCTCGCCGTCGACGAGCAGCCCACGCCCGCGGCGCCTGGCCTCGAGGTCCTCGATGTGCGCACGGAGGTCGCGGTTGTGGCGCACGAAGGGTGCATCGAGTTCGCAGTCGCCGTCCACGAGCGCCGACTGGATGAAGATGTTGCGCGCGTCGGCGGGTTCGAGCGGGCCCCACGGCACGCGCCGGCGCGGCACCACCGCAAGCTCGCCGAGCTGGACGCGCTCCCACGCCGCCACCTGGCCCGTGGCCCGCACCCAGTGCGGCTCGCTCCGGAGCCGCTCCACCAGGTGGGGCGCGATCCGCTCCACCCAGCCGCCCTGGATGCGTGCCGCCGTGCGGCCGAAGCGCCGGGAGGTCTCCACGATCTCCGCGCAGACCACCCAGTTGGGCGTGCGCCGTGCGAGCGCCGAGCCGGGGAAGATCGCAAATCGCGCCCCGCCGGGGGTGCGATAGTCACCGTCCTCGGTGCGCAGGCCGACCTGGGTGACGAAGCCCGCCAGCACGGCGCGGTGCACCCGGAGCGCATCGCTCTCCTCGCCGAGCGGCGGCACCTGCAGCCGGAGCCGCTCGGCGACCATCGCGCGGAGCTGGCCGTGGAGCTCGGTCCACTCGCGCAGGCGCTGGTGCGAGAGGAAGTGGTCGCGGCACCAGCGGCGGAGCGCCGAGCTCCCGAGCGCGGCCGACTCCGAGCGCCATCGCCTCCAGAGCCGCAGGTACGAGAGGAAGTCGCTCTCGGGGTCCCGAAGCGGAAGCTGCGCGAAGTCGGCGGCGGCACCCTGCCCGGCCGGACGCTCGCGCGGGTCCTGGATGGAGAGCGCCGAAGCGAGGACCAGACCCTCCGCCGGCACGCCCTCCTCCACGGCCGCAAGGAGGACGCGCGCAAGGCGGGGGTCCACCGGGAGCGCGGCCATGCGCGCGCCGAGGGGCGTCAGGCGTCCGGCGCGGTCGATGGCACCGAGCTCGAAGAGGGTCTCGTGCCCCTCGGCGACGAGCCTCGGCGTCGGGTGGTCGATGAACGGGAACGCCTCGATGTCCCCGAGCCCGAGGGCCTTCATCTGCAGGACGACGCTGGCAAGGTTCGTGCGCAGGAGCTCGGGCGGCGTGAAGGCCTCGCGCGCTGCGTGGTCGTCCTCGCCCCAGAGCCGGATGCAGGTGCCGGGCCCCACCCGCCCGCAGCGGCCTCGGCGCTGGTCGGCCGCGGCCTGGGAGATGGGCTCGACGGGCAGGCGGAGCACGCGCGAGCGGCCGGACCAGCGCGACACGCGCGCGATGCCCGTGTCCACCACGAACCGGATGCCTGGGACGGTGAGGCTCGTCTCCGCGACGTTCGTGGCAAGCACCACGCGGCGGCGGGAGGAGGTGCGAAAGACGCGGTCCTGCTCGCCTGCGGGGAGCCGCGCGTAGAGCGGGAGCACCTCGATGCCCCGGGCCCACGGTGCGCGCGCCAGCATGTCGGCGGCGTCGTGGATGTCGCGCTCGCCGCCGAGGAACACGAGGATGTCGCCCTCGCCGGAGGCGACGCACTCCTCGATGCCCCCGAGCGCACGCTCCGCAGGGGTCTGGTCGGCGGCCTCCGCCGGCGGCGGGCGCCAGCGGGTCTCGATCGGGTGCACGCGGCCGCCGACCGACACCACCGGGGCCCCGCCGAAGTGGGCGGCGAAGCGCTCGGTGTCGATGGTGGCCGATGACACGATGACCTTCAGGTCCGGACGGCGCGGCAGGATGCGTCGCAGGTAGCCGAGCAGGAAGTCGATGTTGAGGCTGCGCTCGTGCGCCTCGTCCACGATGATGGTGTCCGAGCGGAGGAAGAGCGGGTCACGCTCGATCTCGGCGAGGAGCACGCCGTCGGTGACGAGCCGGACGAGCGCGCGGTCGCCGGCTCGGTCGTCGAAGCGCACCTTGAACCCGACGGCGTCGCCGAGCGGGGTGCCGAGTTCCTCGGCGATGCGCGCGGCGACGCTGCGCGCGGCGATGCGCCGGGGCTGGGTGACGGTGATCACGCCATCGACGCCCCGGCCTGCCGCGAGGCAGATCTTGGGCAGCTGCGTTGTCTTGCCGGACCCGGTGTCGCCGCTCACCACCACCACCTGGTGCGCGGCGAGCGCCTCGAGGATCTGCGCCCGGGCCTGGACCACCGGGAGGTCGTCCACGAGCGCCACGGGCGGGACGCGGGCAGCACGCGCGGTGCGGCGGTCCGCGGAGCGGACGATGTCGCGCTCGAGGCCCGCGACGGCGGCCTCGGTGGGCGCGGGACGGCCCTTGCGGGGCCGCAGGCCTGCGATCCGGCGGAGGAACTGGGGTCGCTCCTGCACCGGGCAGGCCGCGACGAGCTCCTCGAGGCGACGGATCCGGTCGGTCACGGCATGCGGATTGTAGGTCTGTATCCTTGGGGAACTTGGGCGCTTAGCTCAGCGGCGAGAGCGCTGCTTTTACACAGCAGGGGTCACAGGTTCGAATCCTGTAGCGCCCACTGACCCGGCTTCGATGAACTCCCTCGGCCCAACCTCCTGCCTCCGCACGCTCGCCGGCATGGCCACGGCCATGCTGCTGGCCGCGTGCTCGGACATGATGGTCGAGCGCGCGGCGCCGAACCTCGAGAAGGGCTCGGTCGACCGCAGCGCCGTGAAGGTGGACTCCCTCGACATCGACCCGATCATGCGCGGGACGGTGGCATCGGAGACCGGGCTCGTGGGGTTCGACCCGGTGGTCGTCCGCGGCTACGGCATCGTGGTGGGGCTTCGCGAGACGGGAAGCCGCCAGATGCCCTCCGACGTCCGCGCGTTCCTGACGCAGGAGCTGGCCAAGCGGGGCTTCGGAAGCGGCCAGCCCGGGGCACCGAAGCTCAGCCCCCAGGACCTCCTCAACTCGGGCGACTCCGCGGTGGTGATCGTCGAGGGCGTGATCCCGCCGGGTGCGCCCAAGGGGTCGAAGTTCGACGTCCGCGTGACCACGGCCCCCGGCACGTCCACGACCAGCCTCGAGGGCGGGCGCCTCCTGATCGCCGACCTCCGTCCCGGCCCGCTCTTCACCGGGAGCCGCCAGCCCTTCCCGCTGGCAGAGGGTGCGGGGCCCGTGGTCATCAACCCGTTCGTCGAGCCCAACGCGACGCAGCGGGACTCGATCAACCGCACCAGCGGCCGCGTGCTCGACGGCGGGCACGTCAACAAGGACATGCCGCTGAAGCTGCGGCTGATGACGCCCAGCCACTCGCGCGCGGAGACCATCCAGAACACCATCAACACGCTCTTCCCGCGCGAGTCGCGCCAGAAGGAGGAGACCGCGCACGGCCGCAGCGCCGAGACCATCGACCTGACCGTGCCGCCCTCGTTCCGCAAGCGGACCGGGGAGTTCGCGGAACTGATCCGGCACACGCCGCTCAACGTCGAGAACCCGGAGCAGACGGCCATGGCCATCCGCCGGTCGCTGCTTGCCAACCCCGGCGCGGCGGGCGCGGCGGCGTGGCGCTGGCAGGCGCTCGGCAAGCGCGCCCTGCCGATGATCCAGGACCTCTACGAGTACCCCGAGGAGCAGCCGCGGTTCGCGGCGCTGAATGCCGGCAGCAAGCTGGACGACCAGCTGGCCGTGCCGCCGCTCCTGGAGCTGGCGCGCAAGAGCGACTCGCTCACGATCCGCACCGAGGCCATCAATCTGCTCGGCCGCATCGGCACCAACGCCGAGATCGAGCTGGGCCTGCGCGAGCTGCTCGACGACCCCGACGTGGAGATCCGCCTGTCGGCCTTCGAGGCCCTCGACAAGCGGCGGGACCCGCACATCATCGCGATGGAGATGGGGCGGAAGTTCGTCCTCAACATCGTCCCCAGCAAGCACCGGATGATCTACGTGGCGCAGAGCGGGCAGCCGCGCGTGGTGGTCTTCGGGGAGGGACTCTCGGTCAAGGTGCCGATGACGCTCTACACCTGGGACGGCCGCCTGATCGTCAAGGCCGACGAGGGCGACAAGTTCCTCGAGGTCTTCTACCGGGAGCGGGCCGACCTGCCTGCCACGGTCGACCGCGTGAAGCCGGACCTCGGGTCGCTGATCGGGTACTTCGCCCGCCGCCCCACCCCGGACCGGCCCGAGACGGGCCTGAACTTCTCGTACAGCGAGTCCATCAGCGCGCTCCACGAGCTCTGGCGCATGAAGTACATCGACAGCGACTTCCGCGCCGAGCAGGACCGGATCCTCGCGGAGGTGCTCCGCGACGACCGCCACGAGAAGGGCCTCCGCCCGGAGTTCCGGCCCGAAGGCGACACCCCCAACGAGGAGGAGGCCCCGAAGAGCCTCTCGGAGGTGGGGACGTCCCGGACCAGCGGGCTTGAGGGGGCGTCCGTGGGGTCGGGACTTGATGCCGCAAAGCCGCGGAGGGATACTGTCCCACGCTGACGGACGGGTCCTGCTCGGGGCCCCTCCGAAGTGCATTCCCGAGCCGCGGTCCCAGGAAGGGCCCGTGCAGCGACCGACAGGAGGTCCCCGTGCGTCTGTCCCGCCTCGTTCTGAGCGGATTCAAGAGCTTCGCCGACACCACCGAGTTCCGGTTCGACTCGCCGATCATCGGCATCGTCGGACCGAACGGCTGCGGCAAGTCCAACGTCGTCGATGCCATCAAGTGGGTGCTCGGCGAGCGCAGCGCCAAGAGCCTCCGCGGCGGCGCCATGATGGACGTGATCTTCGCGGGGAGCGCCTCGCGCAAGCCATTGGGGATGGCCAGCGTCACCCTTGCGTTCGAGAACCCGGTGCGCTCGGCCGAGGAGCAGGCACGGCTGGCCCCTGCCCCCGCGGTGCTCGAGGCCGAGGTGGATGCGCCCGCCGACCACATCGACGAGGAGGGCGCGGATGCGTCCGCGGCCGTCAACCGGCATGCGGTCCGTCACCGCGGGCTGCCCGTCGACACCGACGAGGTTGAGGTCACGCGCCGGCTGTACGCCGACGGCCGCAGCGAGTACCTGATCAACGGCCGCAAGGTCCGGCTGCGCGACATCAAGGAGCTGTTCCTCGACACCGGCATCGGCAACGACGCCTACTCGATCATCGAGCAGGGCAAGGTCGATGCCATGCTGCGCGCGGCACCGATGGAGCGGCGCGGCATCCTGGAGGAGGCGGCGGGCGTCGCCAAGTTCCGCAGCCGCAAGGTGGAGGCGCAGCGCAAGCTGGAGAACGCCGAGAAGAACCTGGTGCTGGTGCGCGAGCAGCTGGCATCCACGGAGCGCCGGCTCCGGATCGTCAAGGGACAGGCGGAGAAGGCGCGCAGGTTCCAGGGGCTGGACGCGCGGCGGCGGACGCTGCGCGAGGCCGTTGCGTTCGACCAGTTCCACGAGCATCGCGAGCAGCTTTCCGGCCTGACCAGCCAGCTGGCGGCGCTGGACGCCGACCGGCGCGAGCTGGCGGCGGCGATGGTGCTCCTCGAGGAGCGCCACAACCAGGCAACCGCGGAGCGGCAGGCATCTCACGATCGCCAGCGCGCGCTGGAGCAGCGGCGGATCGAGGCCATCGGCACCGAGCGCCAGGCGCAGCAGCGCACCGAGATGGCCGAGCGCGGACTCTCGGAGGTGCGCGAGCAGGCGGCGTCGGACGCATCGCACCTCTCCGCGCTGGATGCACGGATCGCGGAGCTGGGTGCCTCCATCGAGGACGCTGCCGACCGGGTGGCCGCGGCGGCCGAGGCCGCCAACGAGGCCGAGCGGGCCGTGATGCTCGCCTCCGACGCGCGCGCCCGCACCGCGGAGGCGGCGCAGCAGGCACGCGGCACCACCGACCGCGTGCGCGACCAGGCCGTCGCCGCGGACCGCGACATCGCGCGCATCGCCGCGCATGCCGCGTCCATCGAGGAACGCGAGCGCGGGATCGGCGAGCAGCGCGCGCGCATCGAGCGCCGGCGCGAGCCGTTCCGGGTGGAGCTCGATGCGCAGCGGGCGGCGCGCAACCACCACGTGGTGCGCCGCTCGGTGGCGCTCGACGAGGCGATGCGCCTCGAGGGCGAGGTGCACGTGCACATCGCCGATGCCGCGAGCCTGGGTGACCGGCATGCGGCGCTCGCTCGGCGCCTGACGGAGCTGCGCGACGAGCGCACGGCGGCGGAGAGCCGCAGCCGCCTCCTCGGGGAGATGCAGCGCGCGCGAGAGGGCGTCGACGAGGCCGTGCGGGAGGTGGTCGGCGATCGCTCCCGGTTCCCGGCGGTGCTCGGCATCCTCGGCGACTGGATCGAGACGGACATGGCCGATGCGGCGGCGGCGGAGGCGGCCCTCGGGCGTGACCTGGAGCTGCTGGTCGTGGACGGCGGCAACCGCGTGCTCGAGGTGGCGGCGGCGTGCGCCGGCGTCCGCGGCCGCGTGACGATGGCACCCGCCGACATCCGCGGCGCGGTCGCGTCCCACCGCCCGTCGGCGGCCGGAATCTCGCCCATCGCCCCCATGGTGCGGGTGCGCGATGCGGCCGGCCCGATCGTCGAGCGACTGCTCGCGGACACGTGGGTTGCCGACAGCCTCGACGTCGCGGTCGCGGCGGCCGGGGCGACCCATGCGGGTGCGCGCATCGTGACGCGCGATGGCGCCCTGGTCGATGCCTTCGGGCGCCTGACCGTGGGCACGCCCACCGGCACGGGATCCGGCGAAGGCCTGCTCGCGCGGCGCGCGGAACTGGCCCAGCTGGTGCAGCGGCTCAGCGCGCTCGGGGTGGAGATGGAGCTCCTCGAAGGGGAGTCGGCCGCCCTGCTCGCCCGCAGCGACGAGGCACGCCAGCGCCACCGCGAGCTGGAGGACCGCCTTGCCGCCGTGCGGCGCGACGCGGTCGACGCCCAGTACCAGCGCGACCGATGCGACCAGCTGATCCAGCGGGTGGAGCACGAGCAGTCCACGCTTGCCGCGGAGACCGAGGAGCTCGACCGGCGTGCCGCGTCCCTCTCGGGCGAGCGCGACGAGGTGGATGCACGGCTCGGGCGCGGTCGCGCGGTGCTGGAGGCCCTGCAGGGACAGCGAGCCGTGGCCGAGGCCGCGGCCGTGAAGGCGCAGGCCAAGGCGGAGGCCGCCTCCGAGGCGCTCGCCAACGCCCGGATCGCAAGCTCCGAGCGCACGGCGGCGCTGGAGGCGCTGCGGCGCGAGCGGCGCTCGGCGGAGCTTGCGCGAGACGAGCGGCAGCGGCAGCGCGCCGGCGCGGCCGAGCAGGCCGACCGGCGCCGGCAGCAGCTCGAGCGCTACGAATCGACGATCGCCGAGGCCGCCACGGCCATGCAGCACGCCAAGGCCGAGCTCGAGGGCCTCGCCGGCACGCTCGAGGACGCGGCGCGGGCGGTCGAGGCCGCGCAGCGATCGGTGGACGAGAGCGGCGAGGCGCTGCGCATCGCCCGCGGGCAGGCACAGATCCTGGAACGCAACTGGAACAGCGTGGAACTCGGCCGACGCGAGGTGGAGATCAAGCGCGAGGCGCTCGAGGAATCGACGCTCGCGGAACTGGAGCTTGACCTCGGCGCGGGCTACGAGCCTTACCTGGCGGCGCGGGCCCTGCCGGGATGGGAGGCCACGGACCGCGGTGCGGCCGAGAGGGAACTGGCCTCGATCAAGGACGAGATCCGCGCGCTCGGCAACGTCAACCTCGACGCCATCGACGAGGAGGGCCAGCTCGAGCAGCGGAACGAGGAGCTGGTGCGGCAGGTGGCCGACATCGACGCCGCCACCCGGCAGCTCGGCGAGCTGATCGTGCAGCTCGACGCGGTCACGCGCGTCCGCTTCGAGCAGGTGTTCAACACGGTCCGCGAGAACTTCGCCGGCAACGGCGGCATGTTCCGCCGGCTCTTCGGAGGCGGCAGCGCAGACCTGTTCCTGGTGCCCGACGAGGAGACGGGCGAGGTCGACATCCTCGAGTCCGGCGTGGAGATCCGCGCCAAGCCGCCCGGAAAGGAGCCGCGCCTCATCAGCCAGCTCTCCGGCGGCGAGAAGACCATGACCGCGGTGGCCCTGCTCCTCAGCATCTTCCAGAGCAAGCCGAGCCCGTTCTGCCTCCTCGACGAGGTCGATGCGGCGCTCGACGAGGCCAACGTCGAACGCTTCTGCGGGGTGCTGCACGAGTTCCTCGATCGCAGCCACTTCATCGTCATCACGCACCACAAGCGCACCATGCAGGCGTGCGACCAGCTGTACGGCGTGACCATGCCGCAGCGCGGCGTGTCGCGGCGCGTCAACGTGCGGTTCGAGCAGGTCGGCAAGGACGGCGCCATCGCGGCGGAGGCCGGCGACGGCGGCGATCGGTCCTCGCGCGTCCGGCCGTCGGATGCGCTTGCCGGGGCGTGGGAGAGCAACTGACCCGCGATCCGGCACCTCGTCAGCCGAGGCCGAGCGCGTGGGCCTGGCGGTGCACCTGCGCGTGGAGGTCCGCCGTGTCCTCTGCGCTGCGGGCGTAGCCGCCCGCGAGCACGAGGACGAGCGGAACGCCCCGTCGCGACGCCGCCTCGAGCACGCGGCGGTCGCGCGCGGCAAGGCCGTCGCGGCTCAGCGCGAGGCGCCCGAACCGGTCGCCGGCGACCACGTCGACGCCCGCAAGGTAGAAGGCCACCTGCGGGCGCGCGCGGTCGAAGCAGGTCCCGAGGTGGGCGTCGAGCGCGGCGAGGTATTGGTCGTCGCCCGTGCCGTCGGGCAGCTCGATGTCGAGGCTCGAGGGCGGGCGCTGCAGCGGGTAGTTGCGTGCGCCGTGCATCGAGAACGTGAACGCGCCCGGGTCGGCGGCCAGCAGCTCGGCGTTGCCGTTGCCGTGGTGGACATCGAGGTCGATCACCAGCGCGCGCGAGGCACGCCCGGTGCGCGCGAGGGCCCGGAGGGCGACGACCACGTCGTTGATCACGCAGTACCCCTCACCGTGCCCGTGCCGGGCGTGGTGCGTGCCGCCGGCGAGGTTTGCGGCGATGCCCTGCTCGAGCGCGGCCTGGGCCGCCATCAGGGTGCCCATGGTGGCGCGCCGGCTGCGCACGACCAGGGCCGGGCTCCACGGCAGCCCGAGCCGACGAACCGCCTCCGGCGAGAGCGTGCCGTCACGGAGGCTGGCCAGGTAGTCGGCCGAATGCGCGAGCGACAGGAGTTCCCAGGGCGCCTCGGGCGGGGCCACGACGTCCTCGGCGTGCACCAGGCCCTCGCGCAGGAGGATGTCCCGGAGGATCCGGAACTTCCGCATCGGGAAGGCGTGCCCTTCCGGCAGCGGCACCACGTAGTCGTCATGGAAGTGGACGCGCATGGAAGCGAGGCGGCCGGCGCCCCGAGGGACGCCGGCCGCGTGGATTCGCTGGCTCTCCGCGACGGATTCGTGCGGGAGGCACCCTGGAACTCAACCCCAGTCGCCGAGCAGGATGCCGAGGTCCGCACCGTCCACCCGGCAGTCGCCGGTGAAGTCGTAGATGGACCCGCAGGCCACGGGCCCCCACGTCCCAAGGAGGATGCCAAGGTCGGCACCGTCGACGATTCCGTCCCCGTTCACGTCGGTCGGGCGCACGGGCGCCAGGTTGAGGGTGACGGTGATGGAATAGACCTGCACGTCGTCGGACGCAGAGGACGGGTACACGCGCACCGCGTAGGTGTCCGCCGCCGGCAGCAGGATGCTGGTGAGGGTCTCGGCACCCCCGGCCGCCGTAGCGGCCGCGGTGGCCACCACGGTTGCCCCGGTGGAGCCGCGGACGACCTGCACGTTGAGGTCGTGCACCAGGCGCGGGCTCACGGAAGTGCCCGCCGAGCAGCTGCCGTTGGTGTTCTGCGGGCCCGATAGGTAGGTGGTGGGCCCGACCGGGGCGACGGTGACGGAGATCGTGGAGTTTGCCGTGGCGCTGAAGCGGTAGAAGTCGATGTCGAGGTTGTCGTCGATCGAGCAGTCCGACTTCGACACGATGCCTGCGCCCGTGATCACCGTGGTGTTGCCCGCGGCCATGGTGTCGTTGGGCTCGTAGTTGTCGCCGTAGGCACGCTGCACGCAGCGGATGTCGTCGTTCTGCGGCCCATCGAAGGCGGTCGAGATGGTCGGCTCCATCAGCTTGGTCTGGTTGATCGGGCAGACATGTTCGAAGCCGAGGCCGTGGCCGTGCTCGTGGGCAATGATGTTGCGGAAGTAGCGGTTGTTGTTGGTGGTGGACCAGAACCCGCTGTTGCTGGTCACGATGACCATGTCGCCGTTGTTGGGAAAGTAGTTGTAGGCCAGCACGCCGGAGGACCCGAAGGTGCGGCCGACGATGCGGATGTCCCCGCGCGTGGTGCCGCCGGACGAGCCCCACACGGCGTTGTCGTCGGTGACCTCGGTGTAGGTCACGCCCGACAGCTCGCTCCAGCGCGCGAACACCTGGCGGACCAGGTTCTTGCCCGCCTCGACGCTGCCGAACTTGGTGGTGAATGTGGCGTTGAGGTTGTTGGGGCTTGCCGCGCCGCCGGACAAGCCGTCGGGGATGGACAGGCCGTCGGCGGGCATGGACCAGCGGAGCGTCACGGGGGCGCCCTGCGCCGAGCTGCCGTTGATGTTCCAGCGCGTGCCCAGTTCGTAGGCGGCGCCGCCCTCGGCCTCGGCATCGCGCGCGGCCAGGTCGGCGGCCCAGGTGGCACGCATCGACTTGATCACCTGCTCCACCTCCGCCGGCGACGCATTCGGCACGAAGCACACCGACACCGGAACGCCGGGGATCTCCGACATGCAGGTGGGCTCAAGCCCGAACTGGATGCGGTCGGCGGAACCCGCCGATGTGCGTGCGGCCTGCAGGGCGGCCGTCTGCCCGCCGGGACCGAACACAGCGAGCAGCCCGGACGCAGAGGCGAGCAGCGCGACGGAGGCAAGCGGCCGGATGCTGGTCTGGATCATGGGGATGTGGTCTCGAAAGGTGGGGTGCGACGGATCACAGGCACCACCGGCACGGCCCGAACGGCGCCGTGCCCGCAGGTGAACAGATTCTGTACGGCATTCGCGGGAAAGCGGTGCGAGGAATCAAGAAACCCTTCGCGATTGCTGCGAAGAAGTCTTTGGCGACCGATAACGCGTGTCAGCGCTTGGCCGGCACGGCAAGCTTCATGCCCGGCTTGAGGGGGGTGTCCTTGCTCTTGAGCTGGCCACCGTTGGCCTCGACGATGCGCCGGATGTCGGCATCCGAGGATGCGCCGTACACCTTGCGGGCGATCCCGTACAGGGTGTCGCCACGCTGCACCGTGTAGGTGTTGCCGCCCGAGGACTTCATGGTCTCCGTGGTCGCAGCGGTCCCGGACCCGGCGGAACCTGAGGCGGCGGAACCCGAGGCGGCGGAACCTGAGGCGGCGGAACCCGAGG
>VGXR01000015.1 GCA_016873255.1 Planctomycetota bacterium | reverse complement strand
CATGGCCGCACCCTCGCAGCGGAGCACCGGGCACTGCTGGTAGAAGCCGTTGAACGTGGTGGCCAGCAGGTGCAGGTACGCGCAGAGGCGGCTCGGGTCGAGGTGCTGCGCCACGTCGCGCACCACCTGCGGGTAGCGGAGGAGCGCCAGCGCAAGCTGCCGCTCGGCGGGCTCGCGCACGTCGATCGCGGGGCGCGCGGTGCCGTGCGCGGCGGCGTCGAGCGCCTTGCCGAGGATGCCGGCCATGCGCGCGTGCGCGTACTGCAGGTACGGGCCCGTGTCGCCCTCGAAGCTCACCATGCGGTCGAGGTCGAACACGTAGTCGCGCGTGACGTCGGAGCCGAGGTCGGCGTACTTCACTGCCGCGATGCCCACGGCGCGTCCGATCGCGGCGAGCTCGGCGCCGGACATGCCCGCGGTGGGCGCGTTCGGGTCGGCGCTGCGCTCGCGCACCTCGCGCGTGCCGCGCTCGATGGCCTCGTCGAGGAGCGCCTTCAGCGTGAAGTTCTCGCCGCTGCGCGTCTTGAGCGGCTTGCGGTCGGGGCCGAGCACGCTGCCGAAGGGCACGTGCACGAGCTCGGCCTCGGTGCCGTCCGGGAGCCTGTGCCAGCCGATCATGCGCACCGCGTCGAACACGTCCTTGAAGTGGTCGCGCTGGCGCGCGTCGACCACGTAGACCACGCGGTCGCTGCCGAGGTCCTGCACGCGGAACCGGCACGCGGCGAGGTCGGTGGTGGCGTAGAGGAACCCGCCGTCGCGCTTGCGGATCAGCATCGGCCGCTCGCGGTCGCCGTAGCGGACCACGATGGCACCGTCGTCCTCGGTGCCGAGGCCGGCCTTCACGAACGCCTCCACGGTGGGCCCGAGCCGCTCGCGGAAGAAGCTCTCGCCGCGGCTGTGCGCATCGGTGAGGTGCACGCCCAGCGTGTCCGCGGTCTCGAACACCTCCCGCATGGTGCAGTCGATGATGCGCTGCCAGTCGGCCACGAGCTGCGCGTCGCCCGACTGCAAACGCACCAGCGTTGCGCGCGCATCCTCCTGCGCGAGCGCCGCGCCCGCGTTCTGCGCCTCGAGCTCGGTGATGCGGTGCGGGCCGGCATGCGTGGCCCTGGCGGCCGTCATGCCGGCGTGGTCGTCGCGTCCCTCGAGCTGCGCGGCGCGGTAGGCGCGGTTGAGGTCCTCGAGCGTGATGCGCGCGAGGTCGGCGCCGGCGCGGCGCAGCGCGGCGAGCGTCATCGCGATGGGCAGGCCCCAGTCGCCGAGGTGGTTCTCGCGCCAGACCTTGCGGCCGAGGCGCTCGTGCACGCGCGCGATGGTGTCGCCGATGATGGTCGCCCGCAGGTGACCGACGTGCATCTGCTTGGCGACGTTGACGCCGCAGAGGTCAATGGTGACGGCGTGGCGGTCGGTGGCAGGCTCGATCCCGAGCGCGGGCCCGTCGAAGGCGTCGAGCGCGGCCGCGAGCGCGGCGCCCGAAAGCAGGATGTTCACGAAGCCGGGCCCGGCCACCTCGGCCTTGTCGGCGATCGCGGCGAGGTCCGCGCGTGCCAGCACGTCGGTCGCCAGCTGCCGCGGGTTGGTGCCGAGGCGCTTGGCGAGCGCCATCGCGAAGTTCGCCTGGAAGTCGCCGAACTGCGGGTTGCCGCCCGGGCGGATCTGCGGGTCGCAGTCGGCCTCGGGCAAGCCGGTGGCCGCGGCGATCGCCGCGCGCAGCGCCGCGTCGAGGCGGGCTGCGGGGTCGGCGGAGGGTGCGCGGCGGGCTTCGGCGGCGGGCATTCCGCGCAGGATAGGGCAGCGTGCGCGTGGGGTACGATTGCGCGCATGGGCGAGATGGACGAACTGACCGGCGACGACCTGTCCGTGGCCGAGCTCTTCAACGAGATCATGGGTGAGCTGCGGCTCCTCAGCACGCTCTACATGAAGACGAACCCGCCGGACGTGACGCTGCAGCCGACGGTGATCGTGAGCGAGGCCTTCGTGCGCCTGGCCAACCATCGCCCCGAACAGTTCAAGGACGAGGACGACTTCAAGGCGACGGCCTCGGTCATCCTGCGCCAGGTGTTCGCGGAGCGCGCCAAGAAGCGCCTCGCCGAGAAGGAGCGCGCCGCGCACCTCTCCGCCGAGCGCAAGGCCGGCAAGGTGCCGCCCGGCGGCGCGCCGCCGGAGCCGGAGCTTCCCAACCTCGAGGGCGCATCCCCGGAACTCGCGCTCGCGCTCGAGAACGCGCTCGAGGCGCTGTCGGAGGTCGATGACCGCTCCGCGCGCGTTGCCGAGCTCAAGATCTTCGGCTCGCTGCCCATCGCCACCATCGCCCCGATCGTCGGCCTCACCGACACGGGTGCCGAGAGGGACTGGCGCTTTGCGAAGGCGTTCATCGCCAAGCACCTGAAGGACCGCGGCAACGTCGGCTGAGGCCCGTTGCCCGTGGGCGCAGTTCGTCCGCCCCGGTTTCTCGGGAGAAGTCAATCGGTGCCAAACTAACCAGGAACGGATTCAGCGAAGCACGAAGGAGCGCTCCGCGTAGAGGCGCTCCATGAGCTGCGCGGTGGTCTCGGGCAGCGGGCGGTCGATGCCCTGCGCGGCCAGGTGCAGCATGGCGACCATCGAGTGGAAGTCGGCCACGCTGACGAACTCGCGGCCCACCAGCGCGGGGCGCGCGCCCGCGTCGACGCCCGCGATGTCCTGCATGTTGTGGTAGTTGCCGAGGGGCAGGCAGATGCACGTGCTCGCGTAGCCGTAGCACGCGAACGCGCTCGCCTCGCAGCCGCCGCCGGGCATCAGCTTGCGCTGCCACCGGAACGCCGGGTTGCGCTTCGCCTCGGCGCTGAAGAGGTGCGCGAGGTGGTTGGTGAGCTCGGGCGTGAAGACGCTGATCCGGTCGCCGACGCGCAGGATCGCGCCGCCGCCGATCGGCGAGTCGTGCGGGAAGCTGCGCGAGTTCTCCAGGCACAGGAGCCGTGCGTCCCTGGGAACCCACGCGTTGCGCGCGGCGTGGATGGTGCCGACGAACCCGACCTCCTCGGCCACGGTGAAGAGCAGGCCCACGTGCGTGCACGCCGGGTCGCCGAGCATCTCGCCGAACGCGCACAGCGCGGCCGCGGCCGCGGCGAGGTCGTCGCATGCGTCCGTGTGGATGCAGCCGTCGACGATCTCGGCGCGGGGGAACCTCCACCGCGCGATGCAGCCCTTCGCCCACGGAGCCGGCGCCGCGAGCGTGGCCGTGACGCGCTTGAAGGGCTTCGCCTCGGCATCGAGCGACGCGATCGTCGCGAAGGCGCGCTCGTCGTCCGGCCCGATCACCTCGAGCTCCGCTCCCGTGAAGTACGGGTCGTTGACGCCGCCGCGGAACTCCGCGTGGAGCGTGCCGCCCTCGACGCCGGTCACCACGAACGCGGGATGGTCGAGGTGCGCGGTCGCGAGCATCAGCGGCGTGCGCCCGTCGTGCGCGCGCTGGGTGACGAGGTAGTTCCCCGCGTCGTCGCGGCGCACCTCGACCGCGTCCGCTCGCGCGGCGAGCCAGCGGTCGACGTAGGCCATCACGCGGCCCTCGAGGCCGGCGGCCGTGGGCAGCTGCGTCAGCTCGAGCAGCACCGCCTCGCGGGCGGCGCGGACCTCGGGGGTGGGGTCGATCATGGGGCCGGGATCGTAGGCGCATCCGCCATGCCGCCGCCTCGCCTACCCTTTCCCCTTCCCATGCCGCTCAGCGAGATCACCGACATCCTCTCCGACCTCCGCGCCGGCAAGGCGATCGTCCTCGTGGACGACGAGAACCGCGAGAACGAGGGCGATTTCGTTGTGGCCGCGGAGTTCGTCACGCCCGAGATGGTGAACTTCCTGACGCGCGTGGGCGGCGGCTACCTGTGCGTCAGCCTCGACGGCGCCACGTGCGACCGGCTGGACCTCCACCCGCAGACCACGAGCAACACCAGCGTGCGCGGCACGCCGTTCACCGTCAGCGTGGACGGTCACCCGCGCCACGGCGTGGGCACCGGGATCAGCGCGCGCGACCGCGCCCGCACCATCCAGATGCTGATCGACCCGGCGATCCGCGCCGACGACTTCGTGCGCCCGGGCCACATCAACCCGCTGCGCGCGCGCGACGGCGGCGTGCTGGTGCGCACGGGGCAGACCGAGGGCAGCGTGGACCTCTGCCGCCTCGCGGGCCTGCGCCCCGCGGCCGTCATCATCGAGGTTGTGCGCGAGGACGGCGAGATGGCGCGCGTGCCCGACCTCGAGCGCATCTGCCAGGAACACGGCCTGCGGATGTGCAGCGTGGAGCAGGTGATCCGCCACCGCCTGGCCCACGAACGCACCGTGCGCCGCATCGATCCCGCGTCGGGCAGCGTGGTCGAGACCCCCGAGGGGCAGTTCCGCCTGTTCGCGTGGGAGAGCGACCTCGACGCGCTGCCGCACGTGGCGCTCTGCCTCGGCGGCATCGGCGACCTCGACGCGCGCGGCCAGCCGAAGCCGCACCTCGAGCCCGTCCTGGTGCGCATGCAGCGCCGCGAGCTGCTTGCCGACGTCTTCGGCGTGCGCTGGACCGGCTCCGAGCCCGCGGGCCAGGAGCTCGTCCGCGCGAGCCTGCGAGCCATCGCGCGCGCCGGGCAGGGCGCTCTCGTCTACCTGCGCACCGAGGGCGCGGGCACCGAGCTGCCTGACCGCCTCGCGCGGATCCGACGCCCGGCGACCGACGACGTCAACGCCCCGGACCTGACGCGCGTGGACCCGCTCGGCGGCGCACCGATGGATGCGCGGCTCATCGGCACGGGCGGCCGGATCCTCCACGACCTCGGCCTCTCGAGGCTGCGGATCCTGACGAACCACCCGAAGCCGATGCCCGGCCTGCACGGCTTCGGCCTCGACATCGTCGAGCACGTGCCGATCCGCGCCTGACCGGCGCGCGTATCGTTCGGGCATGGAACGGACGCCGCGGTGCGCCATGGGCGCGATGAGCGTGGGGCTTGTGGTGGCTGCATGCACCGCGGCCGCGCAGGAAGGGCCGGCGGCCGCGCCTGCGCTGCCCGCGACGCCCGCCGCAACCGCGCCGCAAGCGCCCGCGCCCGTCGCCCCGCCCGCCCCAGCGCCGCCCGCGCCCGCCCGCTTCGCCACGGTCGTCGCCCTGCTCGATGCCGTCGAGGCGAAGGCCGCGACGCTGCGCGACTTCCGTGCCTCCATCGGCCTCGAGACCTTCGACGACGTCACCGGCGACGTCGAGCGGCGGCTCGGCCAGCTCGTGTTCGTGCAGGAGGAGGGCAAGCCCGCCACGCGCCGGTTCGCGGCGGTGTTCGAGAAGTTCATCGACGGCGCCGGGCGCATGGACGAGCGCCCGGTCCGCTACCTCTACGCCGACGGCTGGCTCACCGAGGCCGACTTCACGCAGCGCACGCTCATCCGCCGGCAGCTTGCGCGCGCGGGCGAGGGCTACGACCCGCTCAAGCCGGGCGAAGGGCCCGTGCCGCTTCCCATCGGGCAGCGGCGCGCCGACGTGCAGGCGCGCTTCCACGCCGAGCTTGCCGCGGATGCGCCGCCGCCGTCGTTCGCGAAGCTCGGCCGCCCGCTCGTGGGCGTTGCGCTCCGCCCGAAGGACGGCACCTCCAAACGCGACCTCCGCGCCGCGACGGTGTGGTACGACGCGGAGACGCTCGTGCCCGCGGGCGTCGAGGCAATGCGTGCCAACGGCCGCACCGTGGTGACCCTGCGCGGCGCGGCGTTCAACGCCGGTCTCGACGACGCGCAGCGGGCGCTCCTCACGCTCGCTGCCGGTGCCATCGCCGGGTGGCGAATCGACGAGCGGCCGCTGCCCGCGCCTGCGGCCGCCGGGAGCGCGCCGTGATTGCCGCCGCGGTTGCGCTCGCGGCTGCGGTGCTCGCGCAGGCCGTGCCCGACAAGCTCGACCTGGCGCCATCCGTGCGCGTGGCCCTGCAGAGCGCCGCGCTCACCGACGACGAGCGCGCTGCGCTCCGGCTTCGGCACGGGATCTGGGACGACGGCGACCTGCGCACGCCCGCCGATCGCGCGCGCGCCGCGTTGGCACGGTGGGACCTCGGCGCCGCGGCACTCGCCGATGCCGCCGCGCCCGCCGAACTCCGTGCCGAGGCGTTGCTGCACGCAGGCCGTCCTGCGGAGGCGCTCGCGCTGCTCGGCGATGCCGCCGGGACGCGCACGGCACTGCTGCGCGCGCTGGCCCTCGACATGCAGGGCGCGCGGGAGAAGGCCATCGTCGCCGCGCGCACGGCCGTGGCAGGCGGCACCCGCGATGGCGCCGGGCGCGATGCGCGCATGGATGCGGTCGAGGCCGCGGCGCTCCTCGCGCGGCTCGAGGGACGACCGGCCGCCGAGTGGCAGTCGATGCTCGACCGGCTTGCGGCGTTGCGTGACCAGGACCAGGGCGACCCGCGCCCGCGGCTCCTCGAGGGACGCCTGCTGGTCGAGAAGGACCGCTTCGAGGACGGCGTGCAGGCGCTGCAGGAGGCGCTGGCGCGCGACCTGCGCTCCTCCGAGGCGATCTTCCTGCTCGGCCGGGTGTGCGTGATGACCTTCGACTTCGACGGCGCGCGCCGCGCGTCCGCGATGCTCCGCGCCATCGCACCCGGTCATCCGCTTGCCGCGCTCCTCGATGCCGAGGCCGCGCTGCAGTCGCGCGACCCGGACGCGGCGTCCAAGGCGCTCGAGCCGCTGCTTGCCGCGTTGCCCGAGCAGCGGCAGGCGCTGGCCCTGCGCGCGGCGGCCACCGGCACGCGCTTCGACTTCCCCGCGATGCAGGCGCAGCTTGCCGAGCTCGATCGCCTCATGCCCGGCTCGCCGCTCGGCCCGTACGAGGCGGGCCGCTTCCTCGCGTCGTCGCGTCAGTACGAGGAGTCCGCGGCGCTCCTCGCCGAGGCCGCACGCCGGGCACCGGGCTGGAGCGCACCGATCGCGGAGCTCGGCCTCCTCGAGATGCAGTCCGGGCGCGACACCGAGGCGATGGCCGCGCTGCGCAAGGCAACCGAGCTCGACCCCTACGACCAGCGCGCCCGCCACAGCCTGACGCTCGTGGAGATGCTCGCCGGATGGAGGCGGTTCGAGGGGAAGCACTTCGTGGTGCGGTGCAAGCCGGGGATCGACGAGGCGCTTGCGGCCTGGATGCCGCAGGCCCTCGATGCCATGCAGGGCGACGTCACCGAGTGGCTCGGGTACGTGCCCGCGCAGCCGACCGTGATCGAGCTGCACCCCGACCACAAGAGCCTCGCGGTGCGCATCACCGGCATGCCGTGGATCCACACCATGGCGGCGAGCACGGGCCCGCTCATCGCGCTCGAGGCGCCGCGCGAGGGCGCGCCGCAGCTCCACCTCGGCACGTACGACTGGCTCGCGGTGCTGCGGCACGAGTTCGTGCACACGGTGTCGCTCGAGCAGACGCGCAACCGCATCCCGCACTGGTTCACCGAGGCGCTGGCCACCCGGCTCGAGGGCAGGCCGCGCACGTGGGACACCGTGCAGCTCCTGGCGCAGGCGCTCGACACCGACGCGCTCTTCGACCTCGACGCGATCAACGTGGCGTTCGTGCGCCCCAAGCGCAAGACCGACCGCGCGCAGGCCTATGCGCAGGGCGCGTGGATGGTCGAGTTCATCGAGAAGGAGTGGGGGCGCGCCAAGGTGCTCGAGCTGCTCGCGCGCTACCGCGACGGCATGCGCGAGCAGGCGGCGTTCGCCGAGGTCCTCGGCATCGGCCGCGACGAGTTCATGCGGCGCTTCCGCGCGCACGCGCTGCGCGACGCGCGCGCGTGGGGGATGCTCGCCGAGCCGTCGATGGCGACCTTCGTGGAGGAGATCCGGACGGGCCGGAAGGTCGACGGCGAGGATGCGTCCACGGGTCCGGTGCGCATCGACGATGCGCAGCTCGCGGCGCTGCTTGCGAAGCACCCGGACCACCCGGACCTGCTCGAGCTCTGGCTGCGGCGCGCGCTCAAGGACGATGCCGCACCCGGGCCCGAAGCCGCCGCGCGGCTTGCGAAGTACTCCTCCATCCGGCCGGCGGACCCCTGGCCGCATCGCGTGCTCGCGAAGGCCGCGCTCGACGCAGGCGACCGTGCCGCGGCGGTCCCGCACCTCGAGGCGCTCGACGAAGCATCCGATAACGACGCGAATTTCGCCAAGGAACTCGCCCGCATCGAGCGCTTCCGCAGGAATCCGAAGCAGGCCCTTGAACACGCGACGCGGGCGGCGAGAATCGAGGCGTATGACCCCGCCACGCGCGAGTTCGCGGCGGCGATCGCCGTCGAGGCAGGTGACCTCCAGGCCGCGCGTTTGCACGTGGAGGCGCTCACCAAGCTCGAGCCGTCGGTGGAGCGCCACCGGCAGCGGCTGGCGAAGGTCGACGAGATGATCGCCCGGCGCGCCGCGCCGTGAGCCCGTGATGCCATGAACCGACTCCAGCGCCACCTCCGCCTCGCCGCCCTCGCCGCCCTCTGCGCGGCACCGCATGCGGTGCACGCACAGCTCGCGTTCGAGGCGGAGCCCGTGTACGTGGACTGCACGCCCGGCCATGCGCCGACGCGGGTGCGGCTCTTCGACATGGACGGCGACGGGCGCCAGGACCTGCTCCTCACCGGTCGCGATGCCGATGGCCTCCTCAACTGGGCGCCGATCCTCGCGGACGGCAGCTTCGGTGCCATCCGGACGCTGCAGGTCGACGGCCAGACCGACGACGCCATCGCCATGGACATCGACGGCGACGGCGCGCAGGAGCTGGTGCTTGCCATCCGCTCGTACCGCGGGCGGCTGCAGGTGCTGCGGCGCGGCGCGGGCGGGGCCATGGTCCCGGATGCGCCCGTGCGCTTCGACCGCGAGCCGCGCTCGATGGCGGGCGGCGACTTCGACGGCGACGGCGACCCGGACCTCGCAGTGACCTTCTACGGCAGCGAGCACGTGGCGATCCTCGCCAACGACGGGCTCGGCAGCTTCGCCGTGCGCCAGCGGCTGCGCGTGGATGCCTGGAGCGGCGGCTTGCCCGGGCCGCAGGACACGCTCGCCGCCGACCTCGACGGCGACGGTCGCACCGACCTGGTGGTGGGCTGCATCGGCACGCGCAGGTTCGACGTGTTCATGGGCCGGCCCGGCGGCACGTTCGCGCCTCCGCGTGCATGGATGGCGCCCGACTTCCCCGGGGTGACGCGACCGGCCGTGGTGTCGTTCGACCTCGGTGACGTCGACAACGACGGCGACGTCGACATCCTCGCGCCGCTCCTCAACTCGACCGGCGCGCAGCCGCTGGTGGTGTTCCGCAACGACGGCGCCGGCGGCTTCGCCGAGCGCGTGCTCGTGGCATCCGCGCCCAACGGCGCCGGGTACCACTGGGCCGGCGAGCTGGGCGACTTCGACGGCGACGGCAGGCTGGACGCGGTGACGAGCACCGCGCTCCCGGGAAACGTGTTCCTGTGGCGCAACGTGAGCACGGGCGGCACCGTGGCGTTCATGCCCGCGGGGCAGCTCGACTACGCCGCATTCGGGCGCGCATTCCTGTGCGCGAACCTCGACGCCGACTGCGACACCGACATCGTGATCGCGGACATCGCCGGGCACTGGGCGCTCGGCTACCGCAACCTCCGTGCGTGCTTCTCGTTCGCAGGGGCAGGCGACGGCCCACCCGCCGGTCCGCCGCCCCGCGCGAGCTTCTCGCACGGGCCGTCGCCCTCGTGCGAGGTGGCGCTGATGCTGGCGGGCGCCGGCCCCGAGCCGCGCGACGGCGCCCACGCCGGCAGCGCGTTCGGCCCGCCCGCGGCATGCGGCCCGCAGGGCGCCGGCGGCCGCTGCGACGAGCCGCATCCGACGCCCGGCTGCTTCACGACCCCGTGCTGCGAGGCCGTCTGCAAGATCAACCCGGAGTGCTGCGCCACGGCGTGGGACCAGATGTGCGCGGACCTCGCGGACACGGAGTGCAATGGCCTGGTCTGCCCCTCCTACGGGGCGTGCGACACCGTGCACGATGATCCGGGCTGCGAGGATCCGGCGTGCTGCGAGCGCGTCACCCCGCTCGACGGCTACTGCGACGGCGCCACGTGGGACTGGGTGTGCGTGGCACGCGTCGCCGCCCTCTGCGGCCTCCCGCCGTGCACCGTGACCGTTCCCGCAGGCGCCATCGACGAGGCCGAGCCGTGCTACCGGCGCACCAACGACGGCGCCACGCGCAATGGCGAGTCGCAGCCGATCGCGTGCGGGCAGGTCTTCACCGGCACGTGCACCACCGGCGCCCCGCGCGACGGGGACTGGTATGCGCTGGGAAGCGGCGGCCCGAGGCGCGTGCAGCTCACGGTGGACGCGGAGTTCCCCGCGGAACTGCACCTCGTGCGCGGCGACATGGCCGGCCCGCTCTCCGTGGAGCGCACCGCGTTCGGCGGGCGCTGCGCGCCGATCGTGCTCGATGCGTGCATCGACGGCGGACCGTGGTACGCGGTGCTGACGCTGGGCCAGGACGTGGGCCCGGTGCGCGGCGGTCAGCCGTGCACCGACATCGACCCCGACAACCCGCCCCCGCCCGATGACCCGCCGCCCGTTCCCGGCTTCGACGGCCTCCGCTACTGGCTGGCGCTGTCCTGCAGCGGGTGCGGCGTGCCCGGCGACCTGAACGGCGACGGGGCGGTCAACGGGTTCGACCTGGGGCTGCTGCTCGGCGGGTGGGGCCAGCCTGGCCCGGCCGACCTGAACGGCGACGGCACGGTGGACGGGTTCGACCTGGGGCTGCTGCTCGGGGCCTGGACCCCGTCCTGAGCGGTTTTCCGCGGACGTGCGCATCGCGGCGGGGGACGCGCCGGCGCCGCGCCCCGGGTGTTCGCTTTCGTTGGAATCCGTGCTACTTTCTCTTCATGGCGCACGCCCGAATCGGACACTTCCTCGCCGCTGCCGCGCTGTGTGCCGTGGCCCCCGCATTCGGGGCCACGGACCGCTGGGCGTGCACCATCGCGCCGACCAGCACCTACAGCCAGACCACGCAGATCCAGCTGCCGCTCGTCGGCACGTGGATCGGCAACTACGACGCCGTGACGAACCCGACCGGCACGCAGACGCGCCCGGGGCTGTTCGGCGGGTCGGGCAACGTGGCGATCCCGTTCACCTCGGTCGTGCGCCCGCGTGCCGTCATCGCCAACACCAACCCGACCGGCTCCTACGTCTTCGGGCTCGACCGCGCGACCGGGGCAGTGGAGGTCACTGGGCTTGCGCTCAACGCGCTCGGTGCGCAGGGCGGCACCATCGAGACGCGGATAACGCTGACCTACTCCCTATTCCGCACGTTCGCGCCGAGCTCCACGTTCATCGGCGTGTCGAACTTCGACGCCCCGCTCGACAGCGGTGCGCTCACCATGGCCAATGCCGTCCAGTCGGGCCCCGCCATCGGCGCCGCGACCGCCAACGCCGACGGGTCCTGGTCGTTCGCCGTGACCGTCCCCGTGAACGTGACGGTGGAGGGCACCGCGCTCGGCGCTCCGTTCACCATCACCTCCCCGGGCAGCGTGGTGATGACCGGCACCGCGACCTTCAGCGGCGACCAGGCCACGCTGACCTCGCAGGGCACCGTCAACGAGACCGTGCCGGTCCCCGCGCCGGCGCCGCTCGTGAACATGCCGTTCGCGCTGCCGACCATCCTGCCGCCCGGCGCCACCGCCAACCTGCTGATGAGCGGCACATTCTCCGACGGCACGTCGGCCACCACCGGCAGCAGCTCGATCGTCGCGCTCGGCACGCTGCAGCCGGTGTTCGGCGACCTGAACGGCGACCGCACCGTGAACGGGTTCGACCTCGGCCTGCTGCTTGCTGCATGGGGAACCAACGGCCAGCCCAGCGGCGCAGACCTGAACCGCGATGGCACCGTGAACGGGTTCGACCTCGGGCTGATGCTCGCGGCCTGGGGCTGACGACGGTCACGCGCCTGCAGGCACGAGCCACGGCAGCCGTGCGAGGTCCGCGTTGCCGCCGCACACGATGCACGCCACCGGGCGGTCGGTGCGGCCCCCGACGCGGCCGGCGAGCAGCGCCGCGATGCCCACCGCCGCGCTCGGCTCGATGACCAGCCTCGCCTCCTCGAACGCCAGCCGCATCGCGGAGACGATCTCGCCCTCGGAGACCAGCGCCATGTCGTCGACGAGGTCGCGCACCATGGGGAACGTGAGCTCGCCGAGCGCCGCCCGCAGCCCGTCAGCGACCGACACGGGCGGCCGCTGCGGCGCGCGCGTGCCGGTTCGATGGCTCTCCGCGGCATCGCCCGCGAGTTCCGGCTCGGCGCCCACGATGCGCAGGTCCGGCCGCAGGGCGCGCGCGGCCACGGCGATTCCCGAGATCATCCCGCCGCCGCCCACCGGCACCACCAGCGTGGCAGCCTCGGGCACCTGCGCCAGGACCTCGAGCGCGATCGTCCCCTGGCCCGCGATCACCCACGGGTGGTCGTAGGGCGGCACCATCGTCGCGCCGGTGGAGCGCTCGACCTCGGCGGCCGCGGCCTCGCGCTCCGCGCCGGTGTTGCCGCAGGTCACCACCGCGGCCCCCGCTCGCTCCACCGCGGCGCGCTTGGCGGCGGAGGCGTTTGCCGGCATCACCACGTGCGCCGGCATGCCGCGCGCCGCAGCGGCCACCGCGAGCGCCAGCGCGTGGTTTCCCGAGCTGTGCGTGACCACCCCGCGCGGCGCGTCCGCGTCGGGAATGGAGCGCACGGCGTTGGTTGCGCCGCGGATCTTGAAGCTCCCCGTGCGCTGCATCGACTCCATCTTCAGGAGCACCTCGCGGCCACACCGCTCGCCGACCGCAGGGCAGGGAAGCACCGGCGTCCGCAGGACATGCGGCGCGATGCGGGCCGCGGCCGCGGTCACGTCCGCCGCCGAGACGGCGTAGGGCCCGGCACCGGCGCTCACGTGCCCGCCCGCGCGATCCGCTCGCGTCCCCAGAGGATCCAGCTGGAATCGGGCAGCTGGTGGCCCATGCTCCGGAACATGAAGGAGAGCTGCGCGTTGTGGTAGAGCGCATGCGTCGGCACCTGCATGAGCGCATCGCACGCGAGCTGCCGGAACTCCTTGCCGTCGCGCACGCGCGACACCGTTCGCGACGCCTCCGCGGCATCGAGGCGCGCGAGGTACCCGTCCCAGCGCGCGCGCACCTGCATAAACGCCGCGCGCAGCGCCGCCGCGTCGGGCAGCTCCCCGGCGGGCGGCATGGACACCGTGGCATCGCCCTCGAGCACGCCGATCCAGATGCGCTCGGCGCCCACCAGGTGGACGAACGTCGCGTGCACCGACCCGATGCCGATCGGGAACTCGCGGCGGAAGTCCGCGTCCGGCAGCGCGGCGGCGGCATCGAGCGAGCGCCCGGTCATCCAGCGGAGCCAGGCGTGCGCGTCACGAATGGAGGAGATGGCGTCCATCCGCGGCACGATAGCCGCGCCCCGTCAGGCCTCGGGGAGCGCGCCCCAGGCGAATTCCTGCCTGTAGAGTTGCCGCTGCACGTTGAGCTCCACGTCGTCGACGCCGGGCACCGAGAGCATGCGCTCGCGGAGCTCGTCGAGGTGCGAGCCGTCACGGGCCTGGAACTCACCGTGCACCGGGAATTCGCCGGAGAACGTGCAGAGGAACGAGAGCTCCGGGAGCCTCGCGAGCTCGGCCATGACCTCGGCGGCGGGCCGGCGGATGGCCGCGCCCCAGAGTCCGCAGACGCCCAGGTCCACGCGCGGCGGATCGGCAAGCGTGAGGATGCGCACGATGCCGTCCGTGGTCAGCCGGCGGAATCGGTCCGCCGCGCTCGTCGCGGAGATGCCGACATTCTGCGCGATGTCTGTGAAGGAGATGCGCCCGTCCTTCTGCACCTCGCGGATGATGAGCCGGTCGGTTCGGTCGAGCTCGCGTGCGGTCGCGCCCGCGGTGGGGCTCTTCCCGTGGAAGCCCAGCACCAGCTCGGTGTTGGTCCGGTGCAGCTTGGGGTTGCCTCGGATGGAGCGGTCGAGCAGCGCATCGAGCGCCTCGGTGCTCGGAACCACGCCGTAGGCGATCAGGTCCCAGCGCCCGAAGAGCGCCGTGACGAAGGAAAACTCCGGGTGCTTCAGAAGGTCCTTCGCCGCCTCGTCCACGCACCCCTTCACGCGGATCCACGTGGAGAACTGCACCTCCAGCCCGAGCAGCTCCGGCGCCACGAACCCGACGATGCGGATCGACCGCTCCTCGATCAGCCGCGCGAGGCGTCGGCTGACGTTGGCCTCGGAAATGCCGGTCTGCTGCGCGAGGTCGCGGCCCGAGGCGCGACCGTCGGCAAGCAGCATGGACACAAGCTTGCGGTCAGCGTCGTCGAGCGGCGAGAGGTTCGGGTCGGAGTAGCGGGGCGGGCTTCGGAGCATCGGCGGTCACGGGACTTGCACGCGTTCCCGGCGCTCTGCGCTCCGCGGGCCGCGGAGCGTGCGTCGGTCCCCCTGCCATCGTCCCGCGGGGCACGCCATGATGGCGGTCCTTCGGGACCCCTCGGAACCCGGAACACACCAGACCCTGCATTGTAGCTTGCCTCCGGGCCATTCGTTGCGCCGTGGCTGGCGCTGCGCCGCTCGAGACCTGCAAATATGTAGCAGGAATCCTCCGCGAGGTGGGATCGCCGGGCTCCGTGACGTTCGTGCTCGAGGCGCCTCCTACACTGCCACGCGCCTCCAAGGAGTCCCCATGGCAACCATCTCACGCGATAGCGAGCGCCTGCCGCTGCACGGCGCATCCAATCCCTCGACCGATGCGCAGGGCACCACGCCCGGCAGCTTCGCGCGCCGCGCCGACGTCGGTGGGCCGCTCGCCTTCAGCTCGCCGGACACGCCGGGAATGCCCCTGCCGAGCGACCGCACGGCATGGGATTTCTTGCCGCAGGGGTGGTCGACGGCCATGCTTGCGGGCAAGCCGGACGGCCCGGCCTGCGCTGCTTGCTGCGGCGATTCGCGGAGCGCGGTCGAGTTCGAGTGCGCCCGCGGCGAGTGGCGGCGGGTGATCTTCCCGAAGGGCTTCGAGCCGGTGACGCAGCTCGAGAGCGCGCGCCTGGGCATCGTGACCCCGCAGATGCGCCGCGTGGCCGAGCGCGAGCCGCACCTGACCGCCGAGCAGGTGCGCGACGAGGTGGCTGCGGGCCGCATGGTGATCCCGGCCAACCGCACCCATCTCGGGTACCGGCTCGACCCGATGGCGATCGGGCGAGCGTCCCTCACCAAGATCAACGCCAACATGGGAGCGTCGCCCGTCTCGAGCGGCACGCACGAGGAGGTCGAGAAGCTGAAGTGGGCCGAGCGCTGGGGCGCCGACACGGTGATGGACCTCTCCACCGGCGGCAACCTCGACGAGTGTCGCGACGCGATCCTCCGCGCGAGCACTGTGCCCATCGGCACGGTGCCGATCTACTCGATGATCATCGGGAGGAAGATCGAGGACCTCGACGAGTCGATGATCCTCGAGACCCTCGAGCACCAGGCACGGCAGGGCGTCGACTACTTCACGATCCATGCGGGCGTGCTGAAGGAGCACCTGCCCTTCATCCGCCGGCGCCTGATCGGCATCGTCAGCCGCGGCGGCAGCCTGCTGGCCAAGTGGATGCTCGTCCACGCCCGCCAGAACCCGATGTACACGGCATGGGAGCGGATCTGCGAGGTCATGCGCCGCCATGACGTGACCTTCTCGATCGGCGACGGCCTTCGCCCGGGCGGGCTGGCGGATGCCACCGACCGCGCGCAGCTCGCGGAGCTGGAGACCATCGGCGAGCTCACCGAGCGCGCCTGGCGCATGGGCGTGCAGGTCATGGTCGAGGGCCCGGGCCACGTGCCGTTCGACCAGATCGAGTTCAACATGAAGCTGCAGCGGCGCCTCTGCCACGGGGCGCCGTTCTACGTGCTCGGGCCGCTGGTCACGGACATCTTCCCGGGCTACGACCACATCACGAGCTGCATCGGTGCCACCGCCGCGGGCTACCACGGCGCCAGCATGCTCTGCTACGTGACTCCCAAGGAGCACCTCGGGCTTCCCAAGAAGGACGACGTCAAGCAAGGGTGCATCGCCTACAAGATCGCCGCGCATGCGGCGGACGTGGCGCTTGGCATCCCGGGCACCCGCGACCGCGACGACGAGCTCACCAAGGCGCGCGCCGCCCTCAACTGGGAGCGCCACTTCGAGCTCAGCTTCGACCCCGATACCGCGCGCGCCTACCACGACGAGGACCTCGACGTGGACACCGACTTCTGCGCGATGTGCGGGCACGACTGGTGCAGCGTGCGCATCAGCAAGGAGATCCAGGAGTTCGCCAGCGGCAAGGCCGAGGGCTTCGAGCGCGGCAAGCCCGTGCGCAGCGCGGCGCTCACGCCGGATCAGCAGGAGATCCTCGCCAGGCGCGGCGTCCTCAGCCCCGACGAGATCCACCGCCTCGCGTCGAAGACGCGCAAGGCCGTGGGCGCCGACGAGGGCAAGGCCGCCTGCCACAGCGACTACGCGGAGCCTGGCACGGCCAAGGCCGTGCAGGGCGAGCGCCTGGTGCAGCTCAACACGGCGCCCGCGCACAACCTGCCGACGCACGACCCGGTGATCTGACGCCGCTCAGGCCGCGCTCGTGCGGCTCAGGCCGCGCTCATCGGGCTCAGGCCGCGCTCATCGGGCTCAGGCCGCGCTCATCGGGCTCAGGCCGCGCTCATGCCGACCAGCCGCGGCAGTCGCGGGCTGCCCCGGCGCGCTGCCTCGGCCATTACGCGCCGCGCGACGTCGAAGGCCGCGAGCGGTCGGCTGTTCGCGGCCGCCGCGCCCGCCATCGCGCGCAGTGCCGACGGCTCGGCAAGGAGCCGCGCGACCGCCTCCGCGGCATCGATGGGGCCGCGCGTGCGCACCGCCGCGCCCGACTCCACCAGCACCTGCGCGTTCCGTTCCTCCTGCCCGGGGATCGGCCTGAGCAGCACCATCGGCAGCCCGAGCGCCTTGGCCTCGGTGGTGGTGAGGCCGCCCGGCTTGCCCACGAGGACGTCGGCGCCCGCCATGATGCGGTGCATCTCCTTGGTGTAGCCAAGCACCTCGAGCGAGTTTCCTCGCCCGTCGCCTGCGGGCCACGATGCCGCCAGGGCCCGCATGCCTGCCTCGAGCGCCTCGTTGCGGCCGCACACCACGGTGACGTCCGCCGAGCGCAGCGTGCGCAGGAGCGCGGCGGCCGTGGCCTCGATGTCGCCGATCCCGAACCCGCCGCCCGTGAGCAGGACCCGCGGCCGTGCACCGCCGCGCAGCCCCGCGCTGGCCGGGCCGAGCGCCGCCATGTCGAACCGCGGGTCGACCGGGATGCCGGCGAGCGTCTGCGAACGCCGCCTCGGAGTCGCCGATCCGCCCGAGCGCCAGCAGGACCTCGCCGCGCGAGTTCTGCACCTGCCCGGCGACCGTGGCGTCGGCGCCGAGCGACGCGAGCGCAGCGTCGAGCGATGCCAGCGCCTCGGCGTGGCGCCCGAGGAGGCGAAGCACGTTGGCAAGGTTGAGCTCCGCCCGTGCGGCCATGGCGTCGGCGCCGGCCGCGTGCATCGCGTCGCGCGCGCGCAGCCCGCGCTCCACGGCCTCGAGCGGCCGGCCGCTCTTCGCAAGCGGGTGCATCGAGGCCACGTCCGCGCGCGCCGCGTCCACGGGGGCTCCCGCGGCGAGCGCCGCCTCGCGGCTGCGCCCGGCAACCGCGATCGCCTCGTCAAGCCGGCCGAGGTATGCAAGCGCATGGCTGGCGATGCGCATTGCTCGCGCCGACTGCACCGCGGCGCCGGCCGCCGCCGCCGCTGCGGCAATCGCCTCGGCGGCATCGAGCACGAACGCCGGTTCGCGCGCGAGCCGGCGCTCTGCGGCCGACACCGCCTCGTCGCACGCCGCCGCCAGCCCCGCGCCGAGGCTGCGTGCCCAGGCCGACCGCTCGTCCTGCGACATCGCCGCCAGGCGCTCGAGCGTCCGCTCGGGACCGTTCGGGTTGCCGGGAGCCGTGCCGGTCACGGCAGGTCGACCCCGTCGACGACGAGGACACTGCTGCCCATCGACGTCGCCAGGTCGACGCGGCCGGATGCCGTGGTGAACTCGAAGCGGCCGTCGGCCGTGCAGGTGAGCTCGCGCGGCTCGGCTGCGCCCTCCTCAAGCACCAGTACGCGCGCATGGCCGGCGGGACCGCTGCACAGCCCGCGGACGCGGCAGGTGCCGTCGCCTTCCTCGGTGCTCTCAAGATCCAGCTCCATCGCCCCGCCCGCGGAGCCGTACACCCGCTGCCGCACGGACGCGGTCGACCGCAGGCCGACTGCGGCGCCGGCGAGCTGCTCGTGCACGAGGCTGCCGCGCACGGCCTCGGCGGCGGCATCGACGAGGCGCCCGAACCATGCCGCCGGCGTCCGGCCCGCGGCGATGCGCGCGAGGTGCTCGTGGCCTGCGGCGCGGATGCGCACGATCGCCTCGGGGGAGGCGCCGCGCTGCGTCTCGTCGCGCAGCGCGCGTGCAAGGAGGGTCTCGAAGTCGTGGTCGGTCATGTGGGGCGCTTCAATGGGTTGAGGGTGCCGGGCGGGTTGCAGATACGGGGCTTCGGGATCTCTGACGACGAGTTGTTATTCGGACTTCGCTTCCAAGTGCGCCCCCATCCTGGCGCGGAGCTTCTCGATGCAACGGCCCCGGGTGGGGCCGATCGACCCGACGGGCATCCCCAGGCGCTTGGCGAGGTCCGGGTAGTGGGGGTCGACCTCGGAGAACAGCGCCACGAGGAGCGCCCGGCAGGGGTCTCCGAGTTCGTCGAGCGCCGCGCGCATCGAGTGCATCGCCTCGAGGTCCGTCGCGCGGCGGTCGTCCGGCTCGCTGACGCTCGCGAAGTCGCCGACGAGGTCCACCGTCCGCCGGCGGTTGCGCGCCACGCGCCAGCTCTCGCGGTGCGCGCTGGTGATGAGCCACGATGCCGCCTTCGCCGGGTCGCGCAGGTCCGCGAGGTGCCGCAGCGCGGCGACGAGCACCGCCTGCGTGACGTCGTCGCAGTCCTCCGCGGGCAGGCGGTACGAGCGCGCCACGCTCCACACCAGTCGCTGGTAGCGGTCGACGAAATCGTCCCACGCGCGTGCCTCGCCGCGCAGGCACCGGTCGATGATGTCCTCGGCGCTGCGGGCCATGGCCTCAGCGCGCCATGGCGCGCTCGACCTCGTCGGCGGTGCGCGGGATGGCGGGCGTCAGCACCTCGTGCCCGTCCTCGGTGACGGCCACGTCGTCCTCGATGCGGATGCCCACGGACTCGCCGGGCAGGTACACGCCCGGTTCCACGGTGATCACGGCACCGACCTCGAGCGGGGCGTCCGGCGAGGCATCGTGCGTCTCGAGCCCGAGGTGGTGGCCCATGCCGTGGATGAACGCGTCGCCGAGCCCGGCGTCGTTGATCACCTTGCGGCCGGCGGCATCCACCTGGGCCAGCGTGACCCCCGGGCGGATGGCGGCGATCGCCGCGGCCTGCGCGCGCAGCACCAGGTCGTAGAGCTCGCGCTGTCGCGGCGTGAAGCGCCCGGACACCGGCAGCGTGCGCGTCACGTCCGCGGAGTAGCCCGCGTGCTTGGCGCCGCTGTCGAGCACCACCAGCTCGCCGTCCTTCAGTGGCTGGTCGTTGGCGTGGTAATGCAGCACCGTGGCGTTGAACCCGCCGCCCGCGATCGTGCGGAACGCGAGCTCGCGCGCGCCGTTGGTGCGGTAGGCATGCTCCACGCATTCCTGAAGGTCGAACTCGTTCATCCCCGCGCGCATGTGGCGCATGGCGGCCTCGAAGCCCGTGGCGGTGATGCGGCCGGCTTCGCGGATGCAGGCGATCTCCGCCGCGCTCTTGGACGCGCGCATCCGCGGCAGCAGGTCGGAGCGGTCCTGCACCGCCGCGCCCGGCACGCGCTCGGCCTGCGCGCGGAGGATCGCAAGGTCTCCGGAGACCGGCGCGTTCCACGGCGAGAGCGGCATGAGGCAGGCGAGGGTCCGCGAGCGGCGCGTCGCCTCGAGGAGGAGCCGGCCGAGCATGCCCGTGCGCATGACGGTGTCGAAGCCCGTGCGTGCCTTCAGCGCCGAGCCGATCTCGTGCCGGAAGCCGTCCCACTTCTCCGCCTCGGGGTTCAGCGGCTTCAGGAGGAGCACCGCGCGCTTGGCCGGCACCGGGTTGGCTGGGTCGAGGAGCAGCATCGCCCCCGGCTCGTCGGTCACGCCGGTCAGGTACTCGAAGTGCGCATGCGGCTTCCATGGGTGGTGGAGCGACGGGTCGGCCTCGCCGGCAAGCACCACGCCCACCGCGCAGCCGAGGTCGGCGAGCAGTCGTTCACGGCGGGCCTTGAACTCGGGGTGGCCGATCGCGGGCGCGGCATTCGTCATCCCCGGAGGGTACCGGGGTCAATGCGCGGGCGGCGCGGCCTCGGCCTCGTCCGCCTCGCCCGGGGCAGCGTCGCCCCACACCCGGTCGCGCACGATCACGAGCAGCGCGTAGAAGACGGGCACGATCACGAGCGAGAGCACCGTCGATGCCGCGAGCCCCGCGAGCACCGTCACGCCGATCGACTTGCGCGCGTTGGCGCCGGCGCCGCTTGCGAGCACCAGCGGCACCACGCCCAGGATGAAGCTGAACGCGGTCATCAGGATGGGCCGCAGGCGCAGCCGTGCCGCGTCCATGGCCGCCTCCACGGGCGAGCGCCCGCGCTCCGAGGCCTCCTTGGCGAACTCGACGATCAGGATCGCGTTCTTCGCGGCCAGGCCGATCAGCATCACCAGCCCGATCTGCGCGTAGACGTCAAGCGGCTTGCCCGCGAGCCGCAGGCCCGCCACCGCGCCGAGCGCGGCGAACGGCACCGCGCCGACCACCAGCACCGGCAGCAGCCAGCTCTCGTACTGCGCCGCCAGGAACAGGAACACCGCGATGATCGCCAGCGTGAACACCACCGGTGCCGCGTTCGACGACTTGCGCTCCTGGTAGGTGATGCCGGTCCATTCGTAGCTGATGCCCTGCGGCAGCACCTCCTCGCAGAGCCGCTCCATGAACGCCGTGGCCTCGCCCGAGCTGACGCCCGGCGCGCCCGCGCCGTTGATGGCGATGGTGTTGGTCACGTTGTAGTGCGTGAGGTTGTCGGGGCCCGTCGTCGTGCGCGCAGTGGCGAACGCCGAGAACGGCACCATGCGCCGGTCCTTGCCCGCCACGTAGATGCGGTCGAGGTCCTCGGGCGTCATGCGGTTCGGCGAGTCGGCCTGGACGTACACCTGGTAGACCTGGTTGAACCGGTTGAACTGGTTCACGTAGGCGCTGCCGAAGTTGAGCTGCAGCGCGCCGAACGCATCCGCCACGGTGATGCCGAGCCGCTGCAGCTTGGCGCGGTCGATGTCGAGCCACACCTGCGGCACGTCCTTCTGGAAGAACGTGGCCACGCCGGCCACCTTGTCGGGGTGCTTGGCGCCCTCGGCGATCAGCGCCTGGGCCGCCTGGTAGAGGCGGTCGGTGCCCAGGCCCGCGCGGTCGACGAGCTGCAGCTGGAAGCCGCCCACCGACCCGAGGCCCGGGATCGCGGGCGGGTTGAACGGGAACGCCATGCCGCCGGGCAGCGTCCACAGCAGGGGCTGCAGCCGGCGCACCAGGCTGCCCGTGTCCTGGCCGCGGCCCGTGCGCTCGTCCCACGGCTTGAGCACCGGGATGAGCACGCCGGCGTTCGACTGCGGCGCGTTGGCGATGAAGTTCGTGCCGTTGATCTCGATGATCGTCTCGATCTCGGGCTGTGCCGCCACGATCTCGCGTGCCTGCGCGGCGAACGCGTTGGTGCGCTCGAGCGGCGTGCCGGGCGGCAGCTGGTAGGCCACGAAGAAGTAGCCGTTGTCCTCGTCGGGCACGAACGCCGTGGGCGACGTGCCGACGAGCCACAGCGCCGCGGCGATGGCCGCGGTGAAGATCGCGCCGGCCACCATCCAGCGGCGGATCAGCCAGCCGACCAGCGACTCGTAGGCGCGCTCGGTGCGGCCGAAGGCGCGGTTGAAGGCGCCGAAGGGCCCGGTCTGCGCCATCTTCCGGGGGCGCAGGAAGAGTGCCGCGAGCGCGGGGCTGAGGGTCAGCGAGTTGAGCCCGGAGAAGATCACCGAGATGGCGATCGTCATGGCGAACTGGTTGTAGAGCTGCCCGGTCACCCCGGGCATCAGCGCGGCGGGCACGAACACCGCGGCCAGCACCAGCGTGGTGGCGACGATCGGCCCCGCCACCTCCTTCATGGCGGCGCTCGCGGCGCGGTACGGGTCGGTCTCGCCGTGCTCGAACTTGCGCTCGACGTTCTCCACCACCACGATGGCGTCGTCGACGACGATGCCGATCGCCAGCACCAGGCCGAGCAGCGTCAGCGTGTTGATCGAGAACCCGAGGCCGAGCATCACCGCGAACGTGCCGATGATCGACACCGGGATGGCGATCATCGGGATGATGGTCGTCCGGAAGCTCTGCAGGAAGACGAAGATGATGACGAGCACCAGCACCGCCGCCTCCCAGAAGGTCTCGACGACCTCGGCGATGCTCGCGCGCACGAAGCGCGTGGTGTCGTAGTTGATCCGGTAGTCGACGTCGGCGGGGAAGTCCTCCTTGAGCGACTCCATCGCCGCGTTCACGGCCTTGGCGATCTCGAACGCGTTCGAGCCCGGCAGCTGGAAGATGCCGAGCAGCGCGCCGGTCTCGCCGTCCTGCTTGCCGGTGCTGGCGTAGTTGGCGGCGCCCAGCTCCACGCGCGCCACGTCGCGCACCTGCACGGTGCCGCGGTCGTCGCTGCGGACCACGATCTCCTCGAAGTCCTGCACCTGCTGCAGGCGGCCCAGCGCGTTCACCTGCATGGTGAAGGCCGGTGCCGTGCCGCCCGCGTACGGCGCCGCGCCCGCCTGCCCGCCGACCGCCTGGCGGTTCTGCTCGGAGATGGCGCGGTAGACCTCGCGCGCGTCGATCCCCAGCGCCGCCAGCTTCGGCGTGTCCAGCCACACCCGCATCGAGTACTGGCGCAGGCCGAAGTTGGACACCTGCGCCACGCCCGGGATGCGCTGCAGCGTCTGCACGATGGCGATGTCGGCGTAGTTGGAGAGGAAGTCGCCGCCGTAGGTCTTGTTGGGGCTGAAGAGCCCCACCACCTGCACGAAGTCGGTGGACTGCTTGCGCACCGAGATGCCCTGCTGCTGCACCTCGGGCGGCAGCTGCGGGATGGCCGTCTGCGCGTAGTTCTGCACGTCGACCGTGCCGATCGACAGGTCGTACCCCACGTCGAAGGTGACGGTGATGACGGCATTGCCGCCGTTCACCGAGTTGCTCGACATGTAGATCATGCCGGGCACGCCGTTGATCTGCCGCTCGAGGAGGCGCGTCACCACGTCCGAGGTGGTCGACGACGATGCGCCCGGGTAGAAGGCGGACACCTGCACCGTGGGGGGCGTGATCGGCGGGAACTGCGCCACCGGCAGGATGGTCATCGACAGCCCGCCCGCGATCACCATCAGCAGGGCGATGACGGTCGCGAAGATGGGCCGCCGGATGAAGAAGTCGATCATCGCCCGGCCTTCTTCAGGCGCTCCTCGATGCGCGCCTCCACCGCCTCGCGCATCGCCTCGGGCGCGATGGTCCGCGCGCCGTCGTAGAGGCGCTGCATGCCCTCCGTCACCACCTGGTCATCGGGCCCGATGCCGTCGGTCACCACGATGCCTGCGCCCCCGCGCGGCCCGAGCGTCACCATGCGCTGGCGCGCCTTGCCCTCGGCGTCCACGGTCCACAGCGTGGCCGCGGCGGTCTGGTAGACGACGCACGACTCCGGCACCGACACGGCGCCCTCGATCATGTCCACCTGCAGGCGGACGTTCACGTAGGCGCCGGGCGCGATCGAGCGGTCGGCGTTCGGCACCTCGATGCGCGTGCGCACGGTGGCGGTGTCGCGGTTCACGGTGTTGTCCACGAACACCACCCTGCCGCTGCGGCGCCAGTCGCTGCCCGGCAGAGAGGCCACCGTCGACTCGGCCTTGTTTTCCTGCATGCGCCGCAGCGCGGGCAGGTCCTGCTGCACGGGCTGGAACTCCACCCACACCGGGTCCATCTGGCGCACGGTCACCAGCACCTGCTGCGGCGTGACGTAGGTGCCCTCGTAGATGTTGGTGGCGCTCGACTGGCCGTCCACCGGGCTCATCACGCGCGTGAACGACAGGTCGAGGTTGGCCTGGTCGAGGAGCGCGCGGCGCGCATCGAGGTTGGCGCGCGCGGTGCGCTCGTTGGCGATCAGGCGGTCGAACTCCTGCTGCGAGATGGCGGCCACCTCCACCAGCGGGCGGTTGCGCGTCACCATGTCGCTGGCGTTGCGCAGCTCGGCCTCCACCACCGCGATGTCGGCCTTGGCCTTCTCCACGGCCACCTGGTACGGGCGGGGGTCGATCTCGTAGAGGAGCTGGCCCTCGGCGACGTCGGCGCCGTTGGCGAAGCCCTGCTTCGTGATCCAGCCCGTCACGCGCGGGATGACGTCGACCGTCCGCACGCTCATGGTGATGCCGGGGTAGTCACGGTGCACGGGCACGTCGCCGACGGTCGGCTTCACCGTGCGCACGGGCGAGGGCGGGGGGCCCGCGGGGGCCTCCGGCGGCTTGCCGCACGAGGCGGCGGATGCCGCGAGCGCGAGGCACAGGATGGCGTGGCGGTTCTTCATGGGCGCTCCGGGGCTCAGCCGCCCGAGGGCTGCGGGTCGTGGGCGAGGAAGTCGTTGGCGGTCGGCGTGGGGTTGAACCGGCGGATGTCATCCACCTGCGGGGGCATCGGCGCCATCTCCCACCCGCCGCCGAGCGACCGGTAGAGCTCCACGAGGTTCTGCGCGGCAAGTCCCTCGGACTGCGCCAGGCCGTCGCGCGCGACCGCGTATGCCTGCAGGTACTGGATGAGCCGCGTGATGTCGATGGTGCCGGTGCGGTACTGCAGGAACGCCAGGTCGAAGGCCTGCTGGATCTCGTGCGCCGCATCGGCGTAGCTGGCGCGCACGCGGCGTGAGGCACCCAAGGCGGTGATCGACGCCTCCACCTGGTTCACGGCCGTCACCGCGGCCAGCTGGTAGCGCAGCAGCGCGTCGGCCGCGCGGGCGCGCGCCTGCACCACGCGCGCCTCGGTGGCGCCGGTCAGGATGTCCATGAAGCGCCAGCTCACCGCGGGCGTCACGTTGTAGGTCATGTTCTTCGAGACGTCGCCGAGCTCGCTGAACTCGGGCGCCTGGATGACGAGGTTCCCCGAGAAACCGAAGCGCGGCAGGTAGCCCGCCTCGGCGACGCCGATCTCCGCGGTGGCCGCCTGCAGCGCGCGCTCCGCCGACACCACGTCGGGCCTTCGGCGCAGGAGCGACGCCGGCACGCCGAGCGAGACGGGCAGGTCCATCCGCGGCACCGGTGCGTCCTCGATGACCATCGCGCGCACGTGCTCGGGTGCCTCGCCGAGCAGGATGGCGATCCCCGCCACCTGCTGCGCGATCAGGCCGTCGAAACGCTCCGCGTCGCCCATCGCGCTGGCGCGCCGGGAGCGGACCTCGGCGAGCTCCACCTTGGACCCCGCCTGGTAGCGCACCTTCTTCTCGATGGCGTCCACCAGCTTGTCGTACCCGCGCGTGAGGTCGCGGAACGCGGCGCGCTCCGCCTGCAGCTGGCGGATGGTCATGTATGCCTGCGCCACCTCCGCGCGCACGCTCACGAGCGCCGCGCGGTAGTCGGACGCCGCCATCTGCACTCGCGCAACGCCCGCCTCGATCTGCCGGCGCACCGCGCCCCAGACGTCGACCTCCCACGTGGCCGAGGCGATGTTCCACTGCCAGTTGCTGAAGCCCGCGCGCAGCGCATCGGGGTTCGGCACGCCGAGCTGGTTGGCGTCGATCCGGCGCCAGCTGTACGCCAGCCCCGTGTCGATGTCGGGGAAGAGCCGCGAGAACGCCACCGTGTACTGCGCGCGGAACACCTCGAGCGCCAGCAGCGAGCGCCGCAGGTTGATGTTCTGGATGTCCGCGCGCGACACCAGCTCGTCGAGCACCGGGTCGTTGAAGTTCTGCCACCATCGCTCGCTGCGCGGCTCGGCGGCCTCGAGGCCGGGCTCGCGCTGGGCGGTGAAGCGGTCGGTGACCGGCAGCGCCGGCTCCTGGTAGTCGGGGCCGATGGCGCAGCCGCCGAGCGCAAGCCCGGCGGCGATGGTCATGGATGCGGCGTTCCGCATTCGGCCAAGTGTAGTGGTGGGCCGCGGGCTCAGGCCGCGGCCTTGGAGCCCTTGCCCTCGAGGATCCGGTTCGCGTAGGTGTTCATCGCGTCGCGGAGCTGCTCGAAGCTGTCGAGCACGTAGAGGATCGGCTGGTAGTGGTCGATCTCGAAGCTCGTGCCGCACACGGTCTCGAGGTCGAAGGGCCGGCGGTCGACCGACGGCGACGCGAGCGCGTGCTTGCTCTCGCCCGGGCTGGAGATGAGGCCGCTGCCGTAGAGCCGGTTGCGCCCGCCCTCGCGGATGAGCCCGAACTCGACCGTGAACCAGAAGAGCCGCGCGAGGCGCTCCGTGTGGTGCGGGTCATCCGCGGTCAGCGCCGCCTTGCCGTACGTCTGCAGGAAGTCGGCGAACACGGGGTCCGCGTGGAGCGGCACGTGCCCGAAGATGTCGTGGAAGATGTCCGGCTCCGGCAGGTAGTCGATCGACTGCTTCGGCCGGATCACGATGGTGGTCGGGAACTCGCGGCGCGCGAGGCACGCGAAGAACGCCTTCGCGGGCAGGTACCCGGGCACGGCCTTGCTCTGCCAGCCCGTGAGCGGCATCAGGAACGTGTTGACCGACTTGGGCCCCTCGAGGAAGGGGATGTAGTCGCGCACCAGCTTGATGCTCGCCGCGCCGTCGAGGTACACGCGGCTCGCGTTGTCGGCCAGGAACTCCATCTGGCGGTCGTACAGGATGCGCCAGGTCTCCTGGTTCTCCTCGGTGTAGCCCGCGTAGTTCTGCCCGATGTACGCCTTGGTGATGTCGCCGAAGCCGGGCTCGCCGAAGCGGTTGGCGTACTCCTGCGCGGCGCGGCCCTGCGGGCCGTCGATCATGGCATGGTTCAGGCTTCCGGACATCGAGTTTGCCATCGTCATTACCTCGCGCGCCAGTGTAGGAGGAAAGTCAGCCCGCTCCGCCCGGCCGGTTCTCGAGCCGCGACCGCACCTCGGCCGCCGACGCGAACTGCGGCACCGCCGGGATGCGCGCGATCCCCACCTGCGCGCGCGCGTCGATGCCCCACGGGTCGACGCCCACCACCTTGGGCGCCGCCAGCCGGTGCCCGCCTGCGCCCGGCCCGGCGGCGGCATCCACCACGGCCTGCTGGCACCCGGCGTTCAGCTCCTTGCAGAGCGCGGCCTCCTGGGCCGCGAACGGGTTGGCGCGCACCAGCGCCTGTCCGTCGATGAAGTAGCCGCGGTAGCGCCCCGCATCGACGAGGACCTTCGCCCAGCGCACGTCCGGCGGCTCGCCGTGGTAGATGCACCAGCGGTCGCAGAGGGCGCCGTCGGGGCCGTCCTCCTCGATCTGCTCGAGCGTCACCTGCAGCACCAGCGAGTCGTCGCCGTCGTCCGGGAGCTCGAGCGCCACGTCCACCGAGCGGAGCATCGCCACCATCACGGGCGCCACCAGGTTGCCGTCGGGCGTGGGCGCCACGCGGATCTGCACGCGCTCGCCGTCGAAGCGGATCCATCCCGAGAGGTGCGCGCGCAGGAACTGGAATGCCTCGTCGGCGATCTCGTCGCTCATCGCGCGGATCGTATCGCGCCACCTACGATGCCCGCGTGACGCATCTCTGCGTGTCCATCTCGGTCGAGGCAGCCGACGAGGTCGAGGGCGCGCTCGCCGACGCGCGCCGCGCCGCCGAGCGCGGCGCCGACCTGGTGGAGTGGCGCGTCGACGCGCTCGCCGAGCAGCCCGACGCGCTGCGACACGTGCGACGGCTGGTGGCGGACTCGCCCGTGCCGTGCATCGTCACCGTGCGGGGCGCGCGCGAGGGCGGCGACTGGCAGGGCACCGACCAGGACCGCGTCTCGTTCCTCGAGGCCCTGTGCGCCGCGGGCGACGGGCCCGTGCCCGCCTGCGTGGACTTCGAGCTCGAGGACTTCCAGCGCAGCGCCAACCTGCGGCAGAAGGTCGAGCTGTGCGTGGCGCACGCGGGCCAGCAGCGCGCGGTGTCCACGCGGCTCATCCTGAGCGCGCACGACTTCGAGGGACGCCCCGCGGACCTCTCGCGGCGCTGGGCCGCGATGGCCGCCGCCGACTCCTGCGCCGTGGCGAAGGTCGCCTGGCGCGCGCGCAGCGTCCGCGACAACCTCGAGGCCTTCGAGCTGCTGCGCACGCGCGCCAAGCCGTCGATCGCGCTGTGCATGGGCGACGCGGGGCTCCTGAGCCGCGTGCTGGCGCCGAAGTTCGGGGCGTTCCTCTCGTTCGCCGCGGCCGGCACCTCCGCCGACGCCGAGCGCGCGGCCGCGCGCGCCGCGGGCACCGCGCCGGGGCAGGCCACGGTCGAGGACATGGTCGAGCGCTGGGGCTTCCGCCGCATCGGGCCCGGCACGCGCGTCCTCGGCGTGGTCGGCTGGCCGGTCGGGCACTCGCGCAGCCCCGAGCTGCACAACGCGTGGTTCCGGGAGCGCGGGATCGACGCCGTGTACCTGCCGATCCCGGTGCCGCCCGAGTACGAGCACTTCAAGGCCACCCTCGCCGAGCTCATCGCGTTCGCGCCGCTCGACTTCCGCGGCGCGAGCGTGACGCTGCCGCACAAGGAGCACCTCGTGCGCTTCGTGCGCGAGCAGGGCGGCCACGTCGACCCGCTCGCCGCACGCATCGGTGCGGCCAACACCCTCCTCGTGCGGCCGGGCGGGCTGGTCTCGTGCACCAACACCGATGCGCCCGCCGCGGTCGATGCGCTGTGCGGCGGCATGGGCATCGAGCGAACGGCGCTCGCCGCTCGCCGCGTCGCGGTGCTCGGCGCCGGCGGCGTGGCGCGCGCCGTGGCCGCGGGGCTTGCCGACGAGGGCGCGCGCGTAGTGGTCTTCAACCGCAGCGAGGCCCGCGCCGAGGCGATGTGCGACGACCTCTCGCGCGCCGCCGACGGCACGGGCGCATGCGGCGCCATGCCGGGGCGCATCGTCGCCGGGCGATCCTCCGAGATCGGCTGCGGCTGCTTCCACGCCTTCGTCAACTGCACCCCGGTCGGCATGGAGGGCGGCCCCGACCCGAAGGGAAGCCCGCTCCCGGACGAAGTGCCGCTCGACGGCTCGGTCACGGTCATGGACACCGTGTACGCGCCGCGCGAGACGCCGCTCCTGCGCGATGCCCGCTCCCGCGGCGCGCGCGTCGTCGGCGGCTGGGACATGTTCGTGCGCCAGGCCGAGCGGCAGTTCGCGCTCTGGCCGGTCGGCTGAGGCGCGGGGCTATCCTTGCCCGTGATGCTCAGCTACCGCACCGCAGGCGAGTCGCACGGACCAACCATGCTCGCGTTCGTGGAGGGCCTGCCCGCCGGGCTGCGCGTCGACACGGGCTTCATCGACGCGGAGCTCGCGCGCCGCCAGGGCGGCTACGGCCGCGGCGCGCGCCAGCGGATCGAGACCGACCGCGTGCGGATCCTCGGCGGCGTCCGTGCCGGCATCACGCTGGGGTCGCCGGTCGTGCTGGAGGTGGCGAACGCCGACAGCCGGCTCGACGATCCCGTGCGGACGCCGCCCGTCACGCGCCCGCGCCCCGGCCACGCCGACCTCGCCGGGAGCCTCAAGTGGCTCACCACCGACTGCCGCGGCACCCTCGAGCGCGCGAGCGCCCGCGAGACGGCCGCGCGCACCGCGGCGGGCGCGCTGGCGCGCTGCCTGCTCCGCGAGTTCGGCATCGAGTGCTTCGGCTTCGTCAGCGGCGCGATCGACGCGCTCTGCGAGGTGAGGGTCGATGCCGCATCGCTTGCCGCGCTGCGCGCCGCGCGCGACGCGAGCGAGGTCTATTGCCCGAATCCCGAGACCTCCGCGCGCATCGTCGAGCACATCCATCGCGCCAAGACCGAGCAGGACACCGTGGGCGGGCGGGTCGAGGCGCACGTCCTCGGAGTGCCGCCGGGCCTCGGCACCTGCGTGCAGTGGGACGAGCGGCTCGACTCGCGCATCGCCGCGGCCGTCATGGGCATCCAGGCATTCAAGGCGGTCGAGATCGGCCTCGGCACCGACTGCGCGTGGCGCTTCGGCAGCCAGGTGCACGACCCCATCGAGCACGACCGCGCCCGCGCGGCCGAGCCGCACCTCGGCTTCGTGCGTCCCACCAACAATGCCGGCGGCCTCGAGGGCGGCATGACCAACGGCATGCCGGTGGTCGTGCGCGGCACCATGAAGCCGATCTCCACGCTGCTGCGCGGCATGCCGAGCGTCGACCTCGTCACGCATGCCGCCGAGCGGAGCCAGTACGAGCGCAGCGACGTGAGCGCCGTGGCCGCGGCGAGCGTGGTCATGGAGAACGTGGTCGCCTTCGAGGTGGCGCGCGCGTTCCTCGCGAAGTTCGGCGGCGACTCGATGGACGAGCTGCGCGCGCACCACGAGGCCACGGTGCGCCTCGCCTGCGCGCTGCACGGCGACGGGCGCGGAGGCCCTGCGGTCAGCCGGTGACGCGCCGGGCGAGCCACGCACGCGCGGCATGCAGGTCGCGCTCGGCTTCGTCGGCGGGGATCTCGAGCATCGACGCGATCTCGTCCACCTCGAGGCCCGCGACTTCGTGGAGCGACAGCACCTCGGCCTGCCGCGGCTCCTCCTCGGCCAGTTCCTGCAGCGCCCGCCGCAGCCTGCCGAGCTCGGCGGCGCGTGCCGGCGACGCGGCCTGGCGCCGCCGCGCCCGCTCGGCAAGCACGCGCAGCACCAGCCCTGCCGCCACCGTGGCGCTCGCCGCGGACGAGCGGTCGTCCGTGGCCGGTCCCGCACCGACGGCGCGGCGCAGCGTTCGGTAGTGGGTGCCGAGAATCTCCGCGGCTGCCGCCTCGGGCGCGGACGTCTCGATGCCTTCGGAACGCATGCCTTCGGAACGCATGCCTTCGGAACGCATGCCTTCGGAACGCATGCCTTCGGAACGCATGCCTTCGGAACTGTGATCGTGGTCTCGCATCGCGGCAGCGCCGGGGCGGGCCTCGAAACACGGCCCGGAAACGACTTCGGTGGGGTGGGGACGGCGCTTCCGCACCATCCCCGGAAGAGAACGCGCCGCGCGTTCCGGCGCTTCTCATGAATTCCGCAACGATTTTCCACTTTTTAGCGCCCCTGCCGGCGTTGAACTTCCTTCAATGCCCCCATGCCCAAGAAGCTCATCGCATCGGCCCTCGGCGTCGTCTCCCTCGTGACCGGCTTCGGCGCCGGGCAGGCCGTGCCGGCTGCCCCGGCCGCACCGAAGGACAAGTCGCTGTTCACGTTCAAGACCTCTGCCCTCGATGGCGCGCCCGTCGACCTTGCCGCCTACAAGGGCAAGGCGGTGCTGGTGGTGAATGTCGCCAGCAAGTGCGGCTACACGCCGCAGTACGCCGACCTGGAGACGCTGTGGAAGGAGTACAAGGACAAGGGACTGGTGGTCATCGGCTTCCCGTGCAACGACTTCGGCGGGCAGGAGCCCGGCACTTCATCGGAGATCGGCGAGTTCTGCCGCAAGAACTACGGCGTCACCTTCCCGATGATGTCGAAGGTGCAGACCAAGGCCGGCGAGGGGCAGAGCGAGATCTATGCGTTCCTCGCCGCCGCCACGGGCAAGCTCCCGAGCTGGAACTTCGGCAAGTACCTCGTGGGCCGTGACGGCGTGCCGGTGGCGTTCTACGGCTCGGGCGTGAAGCCCACCGGCGACGAGCTGCGCAAGGCCATCGACACGGCGCTTGCGGCCAAGCCCGTATCCTGACGGGATGACCATGATCTCAAGGCGTTCGCGTGCGCTCCTGGCCGCCTGCACGCTGGCCGGCGCGCTGCTGCCGTCCGCCGCGGCCCGCGCGGGCGGGCTGGAGGATGCGCTCCGCAAGGTGCCCGCCGATGCCGCCGGCGTCGTGGTGGCTCCCAGCCTGAAGGCCGCCAGCGACGACCTGCAGCTTTCGCTCGACCGCATGGGCCGGGCCGAGGCCGCGCTCGGCGGCCGCCCCATCGACCTCCTGAAGGCGCAGGCGGGGGTCGGCGCGGGCTTCGACGACCGCGGGTCGTTCGTCGCATGGAGCCAGCCGCGCGCGGGCGGCTTCGCCAATGCCGCGGCCTTCGCGGTCATCGACGCCGACGCGTTCATCGCCGCGATGTTCGACGCCGCGCCGGAGGCCACGGACGGCGCGATGCGCTCGCGCATGCTCGGCACCCCCGTGTGGGTGCGCAAGGCGGGGTCGCACGTGCTGGTGGCCGATGCCGACGTGCTCGGCGCGTGGACTGAGGGCGATGCATTCGCCAAGCGCCTCGAGGAGCGGATCGGCAGCCGCGGCATGGAGATCGTGCGTGGAAGCGATCTCTTCTCCTGGGCATCGGACGCCGTGATGCGCGTGGCCGCAGCCAAGGCGCGCACCGCGGCCGTGCTCGACGAGGGCGTCGCAGGCATGCTTCCCCGCGGCGACGCGCCCGAGGCCGGCGCCGCCGCGGCGCTCGAGGCCGCGGCCAAGGGCCGCGAGCGATCCGCGGCGGTGCTCGAGCAGGTCACGGACGGCATCGTGGCCGTCGACTTCGATGCGCTCGCGGTGATGGTCCGCGGATGGGCCCGCTTCGCGCCGGGCAGCGAGTTCGCCAAGGCGATCCCCGCGTCGGCGCCGGGTGCCGCCGGCCGCGCGACCACGGCGCTCCTGGGGAAGCTCCCCGCAGGCGCCCCGTTCCTCGCGCTCGGCATCGACCTCGAGGCGATGGGCGGCCTGAAGCACCTGCGCACCGTGCTGGCCACCATGCCGCAGGGCGATCGCCTGCAGCTGCCGGAGTGGCTTGACCGCGTGCAGGACAAGGTGAAGCAGGTGCAGGTCGCCGCGTACCCGAGCAAGCTCGCCATCATGACCGGCGGGTTCCTCAACGATTCATCCATGGTGGTGGTCACCGACGATCCTGCCGCGGTCAAGGCCGGGCTGCGTTCATGGGTGGAGTCGCAGGCATGGGAACGCGGCGGCCTGCGGAGCGAGCCCATGTGGGAAGAAGCGCGCACGCTGAAGGACGGAAGCACGGTCACGGCGTTCTCGGTGAAGGAGACGGTGACCGGGCCCGGGCCCGACGCCACCGAGCGCCTGATGAAGCAGCTGGTGCTCGGGACGCGGGGCCTGCACGGCTTTGCCCGCGAGGTGCCGGGCGCGCTGGTGGTCACCTACAGCCAGCGCACCGACGTGCTCGGCCGGGCCGCGTCCGCGGCCAGCGGCGGCGCACCCGCGCTGGGTGCCGGCGGCGTGGTGCGCGCGATGTCGCCGTGGCTCGTGCCCGATGCCGACCTCGTTGCGTTCGTGGGCGTGGGACAGCTGCTCGAGGCTGCTCGCCAGGTGGCAAGCGCCCTCCCGGGCGGCGCGGCGGAGATGGTGCCCGAGGTGGCTGCGGGTCTCGAGCCCGTCGCCTTCGCGGTGCGGTCCAAGGATGCCACGTGGGAGGGCGCGATGGTGGTGCCGGCCGGCGTGCTCGGCGCGGCCTTCGATGTCGCCAAGGCCCGGGCGCGTCAATGACGCAGGCGAACGTCCTGCGCGCGCGCGAGCGCTCGTTCGCGTGGGGCGCAGGGGTCGTGCCGCACCTGATGGGCATCGTGAACGTGACGCCGGACAGCTTCAGCGACGGCGGGCTGCACCTCGATGCCGCGGCCGCCATCGACCACGGCGAACGCTGCGCGCGCGAGGGAGCCGTCATCCTCGACGTGGGCGGCGAGTCCACGCGGCCCGGCGCCGCCCGCGTGCCCGACCGCGAGCAGGTGGCGCGCGTGCAGCCCGTGGTGCGTGCGCTGGCCGCGCGCCATGCCGTGTCCATCGACACCACGCGCGCGGCCGTCGCCCGCGCGGCGCTGGAAGCCGGCGCATGCATGGTGAACGACGTCAGCGGCGGCACCGAGGAGCCGGGCATCGTGGACGTGGCCGCGGAGGCGGGTGCCGCGCTCGTCCTCATGCATCGCCGCTTCGCGCCGGGCGACGACCGCTGGAGCACCGAGCACGATCCCCGGCGCGCCACCGCGGATGTCGTCGCCGAGGTGCGTGACTGGCTTGCCGCACGCGTCGACGATGCCGTCCGCCGCGGCATGCCTCGCGACCGCGTGGCCATCGACCCCGGCATCGGGTTCGGCAAGGACGTGGCGCAGAACGTGGAACTGATCGGGAGGCTCGGGGAGTTCGCATCCCTCGGCGTGCCGGTGCTGGTGGGAGCGAGCCGCAAGAGCTTCCTCGGCGCGCTCGCGGGCGAGCCCGACCCGGCGCGCCGCGACCCCGCGAGCGTCATCGCCGCAATGGCCGCCGCGGCCCGCGGCGCCGCAATCCTGCGCGCGCACGCGGTGGGGCTCCATGCGAACGCGCTCGCGGAAGCGAACGCGCTCGCGGAAGCGCGCAAAAGCACGCACGCGCCGTCGGCGGACATGGACGGCGCGTGCGTGTGGCGCGGATGGCCGCCCTGGTAGGCGAGCCGCGCGCTCGTTCGTGAAATCAGTCGCGTCGGCGGCGGCGGGCGACGCCGGCCACTGCCAGCGCAACCAGCGCACCGGGCGCCGGCACGCCCCGCAATTCGAAGGCACCCGACGTTCCGTCCGTCACGGGGGCCCAGAAGCCCCAGTCGCTGGAGACGTCACCGTTGGTGAAGAAGGCCTGCGTGTTGGGCTGCGAGCCGTCGGCCTGGCCGTCGACCCATGCGAAGGCGCTGCCCTCGGGGTCGGCGAGCACGCCGCCGATCGTGAGGATGTAGCTGCCGGTGGACAGGGTGAAATTGTTGGCCAGCTCCATGTCCAGTCGGAAGACGGGGCTGTAGATGCCCGGCGTGAAGGTCTGCTGCTGCACCTGCAGGATGGCGGCGATCGGGATCAACCAGTTCGCCACCGTCGGGTACTGGCCGGTGGAGCCTTCGAGGCGCAGGATCTGCACCTGGAGCGCGGAGATGTTGGAGCTGAGCGCCGTCTGCGACGGCGGGTTCTGCCCGATGTACTCGCTGGCGGCCCAGGCGCTGAGGCTGGTCAGCGTCCAGCTGGATGCGGTCACGTCGAAGCGCTGCGCGAGTGCCTGGCTGTAGAAGTAGTTGCCCTGGCTCTGCATCGAGTCGGAGAACGTGGCGTCCTGCACGAAGCGCCCGCTCGAGGGGTCGAAGGTCGGCGTCACCGGGAGGTTCTGCGCGAGGACCAGCTCGTCCGACCGCGCGGATGCGGTGGATGCGACGATGGAGATGACTGCAGACGCGGCAAGAAAGCGCATCGCGAACCCTTTCCGAAAACTCCCCACATCTCTGGAAACAAGACGGGCCAGCGGACCGTGTAAGCGTCCGAGGCACTGGGAAGGTGCCCCGGATCCCGTGAGAATCAACCTCTGGACACTCCGTTTCCCTGCAAACAACGCGGCTTCTCCCGAGAAGCCATGAAAGGGCTCATTACCGGACGCATGCACCCCATGCCGAGAGCAGCAATCCGAGGTCGCTGCCCCCGACGGCGCCGTCGCGGTCGAGGTCGGCGGGGCCCGCGCCGGCCCCCCAGGCCGCCAGCAGCAGGCCGAGGTCCTCGCCGTTGACCGCGCCGTTGCCGTCGAGGTCGCCCGTGCAGCAGCCGCCCGTGCGCAGTGCGCAGAGGTCGAGCACCAGGTACTCGGCAGCATCGAGGTTGCCGTCGCCGTTCACCGAGGCCGCCACTTGCTGCGCAGGGCGGAGCGCGCCGCCGTTGGCATTGGCGTAGGCCACCGCCGCCAGCGAGACTGCATCCGGCACCGTCCCAAGGAGCGACTGCAGGTCGATGGATCCCTCCAGCACGCCGCCGTTGCCGCCGGTGGCGGTCCGCGCCGAGTGCGCCGTGCTGACGTTCGCGGCAGCGTCGAACCAGCCGCTCCATCCGTTGTCGTTCTCGTCGGCCACGAAGGCGCGCCACGCGGCCGACTGGCCCGCCTTGGCCCACCACGCCGGCCGCAGCCCGCCGGGCGCCGCGTCGGCGATGGCCACGAACACGTCGTCGCCCTCGCCCGCGTCCTGCGTGGCCACGTAGAGCGTGGTGCCGCTGAGTGCCGCCCAGAGCGTGCGGCCGCCGTTGGTCCCCACGGCCACGGCGCCCGCATCGAGCGTGCCGTCCATGGTGAAGGCGTTCGTGCCGCTTCCGCCGCCGGGGCCCTGGCCGCTGCCCGTGCCCACGTACACATGCTGGATGGCGCTGCGCTTGACGTTGCCCAGCGCATCGGTGGCCTCCACGTAGTAGTCGACCAGCTTCCCGGCCTGGCCGGGAACCGTGGCGTAGGCCTGCTTGGCGATGGCCGCCGGCATCTCGAAGAAGTTGATCGACCCGCTGTTGAAGAAGTTGCCTGCCGGGAAGTCGCGCAGCGTCATGGCCACCGTCTGCCACGCGCCCACCCCTGCGCCGCCCGCGTAGGTCTCGTTCTCGTTGGTCGAGAGCGGGTTCTGCCCGTCGGCGTCGGCGCGCCACTTCAGGTTCACCGACTGCAGGCCCGCGGTGTCGTGGACGAACGTCCACACGATGAAGTCGGGGCCGTAGGCCTTCTGCTGGTAGCCATGCTGCGGCCCGAAGTTCACGCCGCCCGGGTTCCACGGATGCCGCTGCGGGATCCAGATGGTCGGCGCGGTGCGGTCGACGGCGCCCGCGCGCGCCACGTTCGCCTGCGCGATCGCCTCGTTGCATGCGACGGCGGGCTTCACCTCCATGTCGAGCGCGGTGCCGTAGTACATGTAGCCCGAGTTGAGCGAGCCCAGGAAGTAGTGCCACGCCCGCTCGCTTGCGCGCGTGCCTGCCTGCGGGCGCAGCACGTGCGCCATGCGCACCTGCAGCGCGCGGTCGGCATCGGCCTGCTCGGCGGCATCCACGAAGTTCTGCGCCGCCGTGATGACGGCCCAGTTGCGGATGTCCTCGGCCCATCCGTTGGCGACGTCGATCTGCCCCTGCGCGTTGACGGGCGGCCAGTTCCAGTTGAGGAACTGGGGCGCGCCGAAGTCGCCATCGGCGTTCACCCACGCGCCGTCCTCGACGTGGATCACGTCGTTGGCCGGGACCGGGTGGTTGGCCAGGTACCGCTGCACCACGGTGGGCACGTAGCCCGCGCCGGAGGCGTTGGAGACGAAGTTCGGCACCGCCTCCATGTAGTAGCTGTAGCCGCCGCCCCAGGCGTTGTCGCCGTCGTGGGCCAGCACCACCAGCATCGGGCGGTTCGGGTCGTTGCGCGGCTCGATGCGGTTCAGGTTGTCCACCCCGAGCGGCGCGTACCCATCCAGCCATCCCATGCTCTGCGAGCAGGGCACCACGATGATCTCGCTCACGGCACCCGTGTCCGGGTTCACCCATCGGGCCCGGTGCGGCTGGTGCCCGAACGGAAGCGCCTCGGCAGGTCCGCAGCCCCTGCTGATGGTGACGCGGTCATAGAAGCCCGCCGGCGGGTTCAGCTGGTCGGCGCGGTTGGGCGGGTCGCACTGCACGCCGCCAGACCCGAACGCCACGGGGAAGTCGCTGCATGCGCGCGAGACCTTCTCGCTCGACACGAACGACCACTCGATGCCTGCCTCCGCGAGCAGGGGGATCATGCGCATGCTGAACGCCATCTCGCTGGGGAAGAACCCCTTGCTGATGCCGGGCGCCGTGCCCCAGGCCTCGCCGTAGACCTGCTTGTAGAGCGCAAGCTCCTTGCGCATCGCGCTGTCGTCGACGAGCGGCATCAGCGCGTGGTGGAACGGGAACACCACGATGTCCATGCGCGGCACCGACGGCGACCCGGCCGTGCCCCAGCCGCGCGCCTGCCGCCACGGCGCGTTCCACTGCGTGCCGTAGCCAAGCTGCCCGCCCGCCTCGGCGAAGCTCTGGATGTTGGCGATCAGCCCGCCGCTGTAGCTCACCTGCGCGCCGGCCTCTGCCGCCCAGCTGATGGCTCCGACCGTGTCGCGCGGGCGGTACTGGTAGGCGGCCACGCGGTCATCGAGGCCGAAGATCCCGCGAAGGTCGTTCTCGGGGTGCGCGGCGCCCGCGTCCTTGCGGACGATGCTCTGCCACGCGCGCTCGTACCGGCCGCCGTTGTCGTCGGGCCAGTAGATCGGCTGCTCGAGGTGCCAGAGGTAGGTGAAGTGCGTCTTCTCGGCGTGCGCTGCGCCGGCGACGGCGATCGCCAGCGCCGCCTGGATCGCGGCAATGCGGTTCGGCATGACCCCGTCAGTATGCGGCGTGACCGCGGAAATCGAGCGCGCGTACCGGGCCGGATTTCCGAAATCCGACCTGCGCCCCCCCCGCGCCGTCACCCGCCGCCGGGGCCCTTGCCGCCCGGCCTGGTCATCGCCGCCGGGTCGAGCAGGCGGTCGAGCGCCTTCGGCTCCACCAGCCTGTTGCGCAGCACGTAGGCGCGGATGGTCTCGCCGCTCTTGTACGCCTCCTTGGCGGCCTTGGCGGCGTTGTCGTAGCCGATGACCGGCGCGAGGCTCGTCACCATCATCAGGCTGCGCTCCACGGTCTGCGTGGCATCGGGGCGCAGCTCGAGGCCATCGATGCACTTCTCGCGGAACATGTCCGACGCGTTCGCGAGCAGCTCGATCGACTCGCACAGGTCGTTGGCGATCAGCGGCATGGCCACGTTCAGCTCGAGCAGGCTGCCCACGCCGCCGAAGCCGCCGATGGTGATGCTGGCGTCGTTGCCCGCGACGCGGCACGCCACCATGATCACGCTCTCGCAGATCACGGGGTTCACCTTGCCCGGCATGATGCTCGAGCCCGGCTGCGTCGCGGGCAGGTTCAGCTCGCCGAGCCCGCAGCGCGGGCCGCTCCCCATCCAGCGGATGTCGTTGGCCACCTTGGAGAGGCTCACCGCGATCGTCTTGAGGAGCCCGCTCGCCTCCACCACGCAGTCGCGCGTGGCCTGGGCCTCGAAGTGGTTCCCCGCCTCGCGGAAGGCGATGCCCAGCTCCTTGGAGAGGATCGCCGACACCGTCCGGCCGAAGCGCGGGTTGGCGTTGATGCCGGTGCCCACGGCGGTGCCGCCGATCGGCAGGTTGCCGGCGAGCACGTCGCGGGCGCGCTCCGCGCGGGCCACCGCGTACTCGACCGCGGCCGCGTAGCCGCCGAACTCCTGTCCCACGCGGATGGGCGTGGCATCCATCAGGTGCGTGCGGCCGATCTTCACGTGGCGGTCCCATGCGCGGGCCTTGGCGGCCAGCGACTTGTGCAGGCGCCGCAGCGCGGGCAGCAGGTGCCGGTCGATCGCCACCGCGCCCGCCACCTGCATGGCGGTGGGAAAGGTGTCGTTGGAGCTCTGCCCGCAGTTGACGTGGTCGTTGGGGTGCAGGGGGTCCTTCGAGCCGATCGCCCTGCCGCGCAGCACGCTCGCGGTGTTGGCGATCACCTCGTTCACGTTCATGTTGGTGCTGGTGCCCGAGCCCGTCTGGTAGACGTCGATCGGGAAGTGGCGCATGACCTCGGCGCGGCGGTCGGCGAAGTCCTCGACGAGGCGCTCGCAGGCCGCGACGATGGCGCCGGCCTTGTCGCGCGGCAGCTCCTTCAGGCGGAGGTTGGCCTGCGCGCAGGCGCGCTTCAGCTCGAAGTACGCGGCGATCACCTGCGGCGGCACCGTGCGGCCGCTCACCGGGAAGTTGAGCACCGCGCGCTGCGTGGTGGCCCCGTAGAGCACGTCCGCGGGCACCGTCATCTGGCCCATGCTGTCCGACTCGATGCGGGTCTTTGCCGTGGTGGCGCCGCGTGCGGCGCGCTGCGTTCGCTTGGCCATGTTCTTCGCTCCTCGAGGGCGAACATGGTAGGGGGCGACGACATTCGCTGCGCGGGCGCGGATGCGGGCTCAGCGCCGGGCGGCGGCGTCGCGCAGCCCGGCGGCCTGGCGCCCGAGCTCGGCCACGGTCGGTGCGGCCGTCTCGAGGAACTTGGCCACGGCCAGCGCGTCGTCGTGCGCCTTGCGCACCTCTTCGGCGATCTCCTCGCCCTCGCGGCGCAGCAGGTTGCCGTCCTCGCCGAGCGTCCGCAGCCTCGGTCCGAGCGCCTCGATGCGCTGCGCCCCCTCCGCCATGGCGGTCGAGAGGCGGGATGAACGCGCGCTGGCCTCGGCCGCGGCCCTCCCGAACTCGGCGGTCGCGCGCCGGCCCGCCTCGAGCGCGTCGTGGAGCGCGCGCACGTTGCGCTCGATCTCCATGCTGTTGGCGGCCGCCTGCTCGGCAAGGCGCCGGATCTCGCGCGCCACCACCGCGAAGCCGCGCCCGGCGTCGCCTGCCTGCGATGCCTCGATCTCCGCGTTGAGGCTGAGCACGCTCGAGCGGTTTGCCACCTGCACCATCGCCTCGAGCGCGGCGTCGACGGTGGCGGCGCGGCCGCGCATGGCCTCAAGGTGCTCCGCCAGGTCCCGGCCGCGAACGATCACGGCCTGCACGCCCGCGTCGATCTGCACCACCTCGCCCAGCGCGTTGGCGCTGCACTCGACGGTGGCGCGCACATCGTCGTCGGCTTCGCGGGCTCCGCTGCCGAACGCGCGGGCGCGCTCGCCGGCGCGCGCCGCTCGGCGGGCGGACTCCTCGCACCGCCGCGCCGCCTCCTGCGCCTCGGCCAGGCGCTCGCGCAGGCGAGGCTCCAGGCGCGCGCAGGAGTCGGCCATCGACGCCGCGGCCTGGGCCGAGGCATCGATCGTCCGCCGCATGTCGGTGAGGGCGATCTCCACGGCCGACGTGCCGCCCGCACCGCGCATGGCCGCGGTACCCAGCGGCTCGCCGCTCGCCAGGCGCTCGGCGGTGGCCTCGAGCGCCTCCACCGGCGCCGCCACCCTCCGCGAGATGCGCGCGACCGGCCAGAGCAGCGCCAGCCCCAGCGCGGCCACCGGCCATGCGCTCTGCCATGCCGTGGCCAGCGCCTCCTCGTCGAGGAGCGTGGCGTCGAGGTCGACGCCCGCCACCAGCGCGATGTTCCCGTCGGCGTCTCGGGCGGGCGCGAAGCCGCTCACGAAGGTGCCGTAGGCGTCCGTGTACCGGATCCCCGCGGCCACGCCCCAGTCGACGGCACCGCCGTCGCGCTCGAAGAAGCGAATCTCCTCGCCGGGCTTGGACTTGTCGGGCCCGGTTTCCTCGGCATCGACGCAGTAGAGCGCACCCGCCTTCGCGCCCGCGTTGGGCACAAGCGTGAAGACGAAGCGCACGGGGATGCCGGCCGACCGCCACGCATCGCGCAGTGCGCGCAGTCGCGTCTCCACCGCCATGTAGTCGGGTGCCTTCCAGTCGGCGGCGATGCGCGCGCGCGCGTGCGCAGCCTGGTCGACCGCCATGGCGGCCGCCTCCGCGCAGGCCACCGCCTCGCGCTTGGCGGCGGCGGTGAGTCGCTCGCCGGCGGTCCGCCACGCGGTCAGGCCGATCGCGGCGGTCAGCGCGGTGACGGTGCCGAGGTGGGCCAGGGCCATGGTGGTGCGGATGCGCACGGAGCCATGCTAGGGCAGGGCGGCCGCGATACGCTCCGCGCCCGGAACGCCATCCAACCAAGGACCAGCCATGGGCTTCATCAAGGAATTCACGGACTTCGCGGTCAAGGGCAACGCACTCGACCTCGCCGTCGGCGTGATCATCGGCGCCGCGTTCGGCAAGGTCGTCAACTCGATCGTCACCGACATCTTCATGCCCCCGCTCGGCTGGGCCATCGGCGGCGTGAACTTCAACGAGCTGCAGTGGATCATCAAGCCCGCCGTCGAGGCGAAGGACGGCGTCGCCGCGCAGGCCGCGGTTGCCATCAAGTACGGCACGTTCCTGGACACGGTGATCCAGTTCCTGATCATCGCCTTCAGCGTTTTCATCGCGATCAGGTTCATCAACAAGCTCTCGTCGCTGCGCGACCTCGAGGAGCTGAGGAAGCTGACCGCGATCGCCGAGAGGGCCACCGACCGCGTGGCCGGCGCCGCGGGACTCACCGACTACAAGCCGAAGTCCTGAGGCGCCGCGCGCTCACCCCACGCGCCAGCTGACGTACCGCAGGTCGAGGTACTCCTCGATCCCCTGGTGGCCGCCCTCGCGCCCGAGGCCGCTGTGCTTCACGCCACCGAAGGGCGCCTGCGCGGTGGCGGGCAATGGATCGTTCACGCCGACGATGCCGTACTGCAGTTCCTCGGCCATGCGCATGATGCGTGCGCCGTCGCGGGTGTACAGGTAGCCCGCCAGGCCATACGGGGTGTCGTTGGCCATGCGGAGCGCGTCGGACTCCGTCTCGAAAGCGCACACCGGCGCCACGGGGCCGAACGTCTCTTCCCTGAAGCAGCGCATCGAGGGCGTGACGCCCGAGAGCACGGTGGGCGCGAAGAAGCGCGAGGAACCGCCCGGTACCTGCGCGCGCGTGCCGCCGGTGCGCACCTGCGCGCCGTGCGCCACCGCGTCCGCCACGTGCGCCTCGACCTTCGCCACGCCCGCATCGTCGATCATCGGGCCGACCTGCGTGCCCGCGGCGCGGCCGTCGCCGACCTTCAGCGCTCCGACCGCCGCCGTGAGCCGCTCGACGAACGCATCGTGCACGCCACGCTGCACGAGGAAGCGGTTGGCGCACACGCAGGTCTGCCCGGCGTTCCTGAACTTGCTCGCCATCGCGCCCGCCACCGCGGCGTCGAGGTCTGCGTCATCGAACACGATGAACGGCGCGTGCCCGCCGAGCTCCAGCGATACCCGCACCACGTTGTCAGCGCTCTGGCGCAGCAGGATTCGCCCCACCTCGGTGCTGCCCGTGAAGCTCACATGGCGCACGTGCAGGTTGTCGAAGAAGCACGCGGCGATCGCCGGCGCGTCCATGCCCGGTACCACGTTCAGGACGCCTGCGGGGAGGCCCGCCTCGGCGGCGAGCGCGGCGATGGCGAGCGCCGAGAGAGGCGTCTGCTCGGCGGGCTTCACCACCTGCGTGCAGCCGGCCGCGAGCGCGGGGCCCATCTTGCGGGTGACCATGGCGATCGGGAAGTTCCACGGCGTGATGGCGGCCGCCGCACCGCACGGACGGCGCAGGACGAGCAGGCGCTTCGCGGGGTCCGACGCGGGGATCGTCTCGCCGTAGACGCGCTTGCCTTCCTCGGCGTACCACTCGAGGAAGCTGGCACCGTAGGCCACCTCGGTGCGCGCCTCGGCCAGGGGCTTGCCGCACTCCTGGCTGCAGAGGTCGGCGAGGCGCTCCGCGTCGCGGTGCATCAGTTCCGTCAGGCGCCGCAGCGGCTTCGCGCGCTCGATGGCGGCCGTCGACTTCCACGCCGGGAACGCCGCTGCCGCGGCCGCCACCGCCGCGCGGGCGTCGGCCGCGCCGCCGTCGGCCACCTCGGCGACCGCGGCATCGTTGGCCGGGTTGCGCACCGTGAACGTCCGGCCCGACGAAGCAGGCACGAACGCGCCGCCGATGAAGCAGTTGGTGTGCATGGGCGCGGAGGCTAGCGCGCTCGATCCAACCCAAAGGCGCGATCGGCCAGCCGCGGGGCCGGCCGTCGCCAATGGACCTGACCGGGCTCGAACACCTTGCCGTATCCCACGGGGTCTCGGGCCTGTTGGCTATGGGTTGACGGAAACCGCTTGCGCGACTCCATCTTGGGGGGTACTTACCCAAGGCGATCTTGCCCAGATCTTGCCCAGTTGGAGCGAGTGATCCGACAATTGCACTCGCTGCCGGTTCCAGTACGAAAGGCTGTCCTGATGCGCCTGCATGGCTTGGATGGCTTCACACAGGCATCAGTTGAGAGCCGCTCGAGCGCGAAGGGTGGCTGGACGCAGTATCGCAGAGCCGGGGGCGAATGGATGGGCTTGGGCGTCGCGGCCCTACATCACGACACGGCCCGGTACCACTTCACGAGCACGACCGGCTGTTTCACCGCTCGTGCCACTCACCGAGCCTGCCAGCATGGCAGTCCAAAAAAGCACACGCGACGCATCGCCGCCGCTGGAAAGCAACGACAGCCCCAAATGAAAACCTCGCCGCGCCGCCCGAGGGCGACACGGCGAGAGGTGTGGTCGCCGGCCACGAGCCGGCGGAGATGCGCGAGGGGAGTGTCAGCGGCGGCGGCGCAAGCCGACGAGGCCTGCCGCGCCCAGGAGCGCGACCGCGCCGGGGGCGGGGACAACGCCAACGCTCAAGCCGCCGCCAAACGTCGCCGCGTAGATCATGCTGCCGCTCGCGTAGACGCCGCGGACGCTGTTGCTCCCGAGCCCGTTGGCAGTGGTGTAGTTGGTCCAGTTCGTACCGCCGTTCGAGGAGACGCTCAAGCCGTTATTCGTCGCCGCGTAGATCGTGCTGCCGCTCGCGTAGACGCCCCAGACGGTGTTGCTCCCGAGCCCGTTGGCAGCTTTGTAGGTGGTCCAGTTCGTACCGCCGTTCGAGGAGACGCTCAAGCCGCCAAGCGTCGCCGCGTAGATCGTGCTGCCGCTCGCGTAGACGCCCAATATGTCGCTCCCGAGCCCGTTGGCAGTGGTGTAGTTGGTCCAGTTCGTACCGCCATTCGAGGAGACGCTCAAGCCGCCGCCACTGCCAAGGAACTCACCGAGCGTCGCCGCGTAGATCGTGCTGCCGCTCGCGTAGACGCCGGAGACGAGGTTGCCCCCGAGCCCGTTGGCCATGGTGTAGTTGGTCCAGTTCGTACCGCCGTTCGAGGAGACGCTCAAGCCGCCAAACGTCGCCGCGTAGATCATGCTGCCGCTCGCGTAGACGCCGCGGGCGGTGTTGCTCCCGAGCCCGTTGGCAGTGGTGTAGTTGGTCCAGCTCCCGCCGCCGTCCGAGGAGACGCTCAAGCCGCCATTCGTCGCCGCGTAGATCGTGCTGCCGCTCGCGTAGACGCCGCGGACGGTGTTGCTCCCGAGCCCGTTGGCAGTGGTGTAGTTGGTCCAGTTCGTACCGCCGTTCGAGGAGACGCTCAAGCCGTTATTCGTCGCCGCGTAGATCGTGCTGCCGCTCGCGTAGACGCCCCAGACGGAGTTGC
>VGXR01000014.1 GCA_016873255.1 Planctomycetota bacterium | reverse complement strand
TAGAGAGAACGATTGGTGCCAAACTAACCAGGAACGGATTTCGCGAGCTGGCGAGCGGCGATCCAGTCGGCGATCTGCTGGCGTCGCGTGTTCCAGCCCCGGCCGAAGCGCTCGCGGAGGAAGTGGTCGTAGAGGCCGACGAGCACCGCGTCGAACGTCGCGAGCCGGTCGAGCCGCTCCTCGATCTCGAGGCGCGGCGTGCGCGCCTCCTCGCTGGGCGCCCCGAGCTTGAGGCCCGTCACGGCGAAGCGGTCGCCCTGCAGCACGCACTCGAACTCCTGGCCGTGCGCGGCGACGAGCAGGCCGAGCTTGCGCGGCCACTTGCCCGCCTGCAGCGCCTTGATCGCCTCGGGCGCGCGCGTGGGCAGCTCGCCGCGCAGCGACACGCGGCCGCCGGTGCCCCACGGGCACTCGAGGTCCACCACCTTGTCGACCACCAGCGCCACGGGCACGTCCTTCGTGTCGATCGACCCGCCGTTCTCCTCGGCGTGCCACCAGAGCCAGAGCAGGAACACGTTGCCCAGGAAGTCGCGCGGCTCGCCGCCGGCCATCGCCCACGGCACCTCCGGCCGGCCCTTCGCGCGCGGCGCGCCGCCCTCCTCGCCCGCCGCCTGCGCCGGCGGCTCGGTGAAGGCGTCCGGAAGCGCGTCGTCGAGGTCGCTCGTCATGCCGCGCTCGCCCATCAGGTCGGCGGCGAGTCCCCCCGCGGTCCTGCGCGCGAGCTTGCATCCGTAGGTCGCCTCCACGAGGCCCCGCAGCTCCTTGAACGCCGAATCCCCGGAGGCAGGCGCGAGCACCGACTTGCGCACGAGGTCGAAGAGCACGGGCATCAGCGTGATGCGCCGGTACTTGCCCTCCGCGATCTCCTCCTTGCAGCGCCGCTCGGCCTCGCCGCGCGCTTCCTTGCGCGCGCTGCGGCTGAGGACTCCGGCCACCGCCGAACCCTCCTCGGTGGATCGCCGCTCGTCCTCCGCCATTGCCACGTACGCGCGCTTGATCTCGGCGGGCACGCGCGCCACGTCCACGCGCATCGCGCACAGGATCGCGCCGCTGAACCCGCAGTGCTCCCACGTGAAGTCGGTGTCGAAGACATGCCGGCCGGTGCACCAGCCGCTCGCGGTGCCCTCCTCCGCGACGGTGCGGTTGCGCACCACGTGCTGCGCGAGGAGCTCGAGCGCTCCCTCGCCGGCGGCGTCGGGGAGGGATCCGGCGATCCCGAAGCGCGAGTAGGAAACGGAGCCTTGGCGGAACGGCATCGGGCAAGTGTCCGCGCTCCCGCAGCGCGTCGGCACCCAATCGACAGGTCATCCACGGCTCGAGGCCGCACGCGGACGCCCTATGATCGACCCCGGTTTCTCCAGGCATGCCCCCCGATCTCCGCAGAACAGGCGCCGACCCCGCGTCGGCGGGCCACCGCTCCCGGCGCGAGCGCGCCGCGGACCGTCTGGGCGCGTGGATCGTCGCGCACCCGGTGGCGATCGCGGTCGGCGCCTTCCTCGTGGCCGCGGCAGCCGTGGCGTGGAGCTGGGACCGCGTCCGGATCGATGCCAACACGGACTCCCTGATGGGGACCGACCGGCCCTACGTCGCGCGCTACCTCGGGTTCCTCCGCGAGTTCGGCGATCTCGAGTACGCATGGATCGTGGTGGACGGGCGCGGCTCGGGCGGCGTGCCGCGACCCGGCTCGGCCGAACGCGCGGTCGACCTCCTCGATGCCCGACTGCGGGGCAATGAGGGGATCGCCGAGGTCCACTCCCGCGTCACCGTCCCCGAGCAGCGGCGACTGGCCACATGGGCGATGCCCACCGCCGACCTCCGCGGCCTGGTGACGGCGCGCGACGCGCTGCCGGGCATCGCCTCCGCGCCCGGCGCCGGCACCGTCCTCGCCGACGCCGACCGCCGGCTCCGATCGCTCTTCGAGGGCGGGCTGTCGATGCCCCGCGAACGTGCCGAGCGCGAGGCGGCCAGCGCCATGCTCGGGCTCGAGGTGCTTGCGAGCGCCGCGCCCGGCGCGCCCGAAGGCCTCGGTTCCCCGCGAGAGTCGCGTTACCTCGTGAGCGACAGCGGCAACCTCTGGTTCGTCGGCATCCTGCCGAGGAAGGACTTCTCGCAGCTCGAGGTGATCGACGGCCCGCTGGCGGCCATCCGCAGCGCCGTGGCGGAGGTGCGCGCGCAGGTGCCCGAGGTCGAGATCGGCCTCACGGGCAAGCCCGTGCTGCAGGCCGACGAGATGGCCACCACCAACCGCGACATGAACCTCTCGAGCATCGTGGGGCTCCTGCTCTGCACGGCGCTCTTCATGGCGGTGTTCCGAGGCGTGCGGCTTCCGCTGATGGCGCTCGCGGCGTTCCTCGTCGGATGCGCGCTGACGTACGCGGCCGCCGCCCTGCTCTACGGACGGCTCAACCTGCTCAGCATCGTGTTCATGCTGGTGCTCGTGGGCGTGGGGCTCGACTACGGCATCCACATGACCGCGCGCTACCTCGAGGCGCGCCGCCGCGTGGGCGTGCTGCCGTCGGTCCAGCACATGATGCGCACGGCGGTGCCGAGCAACCTGAGCGGCGCGCTGACGTCGGCCGGCGTGTTCCTGCTGGCGTGGTTCACGGAGTTCCAGGGGCTCCGCGAGCTGGGCGTGGTCTCGGGGGTCGGCCTGCTCCTGACGCTCGCATCGATCGTGCTGGTGCTGCCGGCGCTCATCGTGATCTTCGACCACCGCATGGCGAGGGCCGGGCCGGGCGCGACGCCGGCGTTCTTCGCGCGGCGCGAGCCCGCAGGCGTCGCCATCGACCGCCCCGGCGCGATGCGGACCACGGCCATGAGCGTGGCGCTCGCGGTGCTCGCCGCCCTCTACGGGCTGACGCACCTGCGCTTCGAGACCAACCTGCTGCGGCTGCAGGCCAAGGGCCTCGACAGCGTGGAATGGGAGCACCGCGTGATCGACGACTCCGCGGCCGCGAGCTGGTTCGGGGCATCGACGGTCGACTCCATGGACCAGATCCCGCCGCTCGTGGATCGGCTGCGCGCGCACCCGGAGGTCGGGCAGGTGCGCAGCGTGCTCGACGCGGTTCAGCAAGAGACCGACGAGCGTGCGCAGCTGCGCCGCCAGTTCGCAAACGCGGTGGAGGCGCGGCCGCCCGCCGCCGACGCGGACACGCCCTGGGGCGCCGAGGAACTCCGCGGCGCCGCAGGGCGCGTGTCGGAGCTCGCCGGACACGCGCGGCGCGAGGCCCCGGCCGCGGCCGCAGGGATGGACGGGCTTGCCGGCCGCCTCCGCGCGCTGGCCGACCTCTGCGACCCCTCGCGCCACGGCAGCGATGCCGCGGCGGTGGCGCGCGCGAGCGTCGACGAGGCGGCCCGGCGGGCCCGCGACTCGGCGGTCCTCATGGCCGACGGCGCGCGGCGCACGCTGCGCGATGCGCTCCCCGAGGCCGTTCGCGCGCAGATGGTGTCGCCGAACGGCAGGTTCCTGGTGATGGCGCATCCCGCCGAGGACGTGTGGGAATCCGGCCCGCTCGCCGCGTTCGTGGCCGCCCTGCGCGACGCGGACCCCGATGCCACCGGCGTCCCGATGACCGTCAGCGAGTCGATGGCAAGCATGGAGCGGTCGTTCGCGCTGCAGGCGGTGCTGGCCACGGCGATGGTGTCCGCGCTGCTGTGGCTCGACCTGCGCAACGCGCGCGAGGCGCTCGCCGCGATCGCGTCGCTCGCGATCGGCGTGGCGTGGACCGTCGGCCTGATGGCGGCGCTCGGCACCACGTTCAACCTCGCGAACTTCTTCGCCATCCCCATACTCATCGGGCTGGGGATCGACAGCGCCATCCACATCACGCATCGGGCGCACGAGGGCGCGCTCGACCTGGGCTTCGGCTCCACGCGCCGAGCCGTGGCGGTGACGGCGCTGACCACCACGATCGGGTTCGGCGCGCTGGCGCTCGCGCACCACCAGGGCCTGCGGAGCCTGGGGATCGCGATGGCCGTCGGCAGCGCCTGCTGCATGGTGACGGCCGTGTGGACGCTCCCGGCGCTCCTGCGAGTGGTGGGCCTACGGTCGCGGACGGCGCCCGGGCCCGCCTGAGTGCCCTACCATCGGGGCATGCACATCCGTCGGGCCTTCGCCGTGCTCGCGCTCGCCTCATCGCCGCTCGCAGCATGCGGCGACGCACCCTCGGCCGGCATGGCGCGGGCCGACGCCGTGAAGGTCGCGTACTCGGTCGAGGGAATGCACTGCGACGGATGCGCCGGGGCCATCGTCGCGGAGGTGCAGGAGGTGAAGGGAGTGCGCACGGTGGAGTGCACCTTCGCGTCCCGGCAGGCGGTGATCACGCTCGACGATCCCTCCGCCCGTCCCGAGGCGGAGCGCGCCATCACCAGGCTCGGCTACCGGATCGCCCCTGCTCCCGCCGCGGCCGCCGCTCAGGAACCTGACTCGAGGTAGTCCTCGCAGGCCCGCGCCGCGAGGTCGGCGGCCTCGTCGAGCGACGCGGCGATGCGGGCGCCGGCGGCGTGCACGTGGCCCCCGCCCTCGAAGCGCGCGGCCAGGTGGTTCACGTCCACGAACGCGCCGCCGGGCGCCGCGGGCGGCTTGCTCCGGAAGCTGGCCTTCGTGAGCCGGGGCTCGCTCTCCACGAGGAGCACGCTGACCTCCACCTCCGCGACGGACATCGGCTCGTTGACGAGGCCGGCGAGGTCGTCGACCCGGGTGCCCGTGGCCTCGAAGTCCGCGCGCGCGAGGCGCATGACCGCCACCCGCCCGCCGCACGCGTAGCGCAGCGACGACAGCGCGCGCGCCGTCAGGAGCGGGCGCCCGGGCGCGTCGCCCTGCTCAACCATGCGGAAGAGCGCATCCTTGTCGACGCCGCAGGCGAGGAGCCGGGCCGCGAGCGCGAAGACGCGGTCGTCGGCGCCGCTGAACCGGAACCAGCCGGTGTCGGTGGCGAGCCCCGCGAAGAGCGCCTCGGCCACGGTGTGCCGAGCGCGCCGGGTGCCCGGGCCGAGCGATGCGCCCAGTTCATCGAGGATCGGCACGAGCACCTGCGTGCAGCTCGCGCACGAGACGTCGACGATGCGCGCGGGCGCGACGAGGTCCCCGCGCGCATGGTGGTCGATTCCCGCCACCATCGACGCGTTGGCGCGCAGCCAGTCGCGGCAGTGCTCGAGCTGGCTCCAGGCGCCCGTGTCCACCACCACGGCAAGGTCGCAGCCGGGCCCCGGCTCCACGGGCCCGCGGTCCGCGTGCCGGTGCTCGCCGGGCTGCGCGAGCCCGAGGATGCTGCGGTCGATCGGGCCCGCGACGGCGACGTCGACCTCCGCGCCGAGGGCGCGCAGCGCTCGGCCGAGCGCAAGGGCCGACCCGAGCGCGTCGCCGTCGGGCTTGAAGTGCGTGGTCACGAACGGGCGGCGCGCGGAGCGCAGCATGGCAGCCATCTGCGCGTGGTTGACGGTGGACCGGTAGGTCATCGGGCAGGCACCTTACGCGAGGGCCGCCGCCTGCGCGACGTCGTGGCGAAGCTGCGCAGCGAGCGCATCGGGCCCGGGAAAGCGCCACTGCTCGCGCAGCCAGCGCCGGAAGCGGACGGTGATGGCCCACCCGTAGTCGTCGAGCGCGCGCTCGAGGCCCACGACGTGCACCTCGAGGGTGCGCGCGGCGCGGCCGAAGGTCGGCTTGGTGCCGATGCTGATGGCCGCGGGACGCAATGCCCCGTCGACGAGCGCGTCGCCCGCGTAGACGCCGTCCGCCGGGAGCGCGATGCCGGGCGCATGCACGTTCGCCGTGGGAAACCCAAGCCCGCGGCCGCGTCGGTCGCCGGGCTCGACGGTGCCCGCGACCTCGTGCGGCCGGCCGAGGAGGAGCGCGGCGTCCGCGACGCGCCCGACCGCCAGCATCCATCGCACCGCGCTGCTGCGTGCGGCCACGATGGAGCCGTCGGCAATGGCCACCTCCTGCTCCGCGACCTCCACCGTGCCGAAGCCGAGGCGGTCGCCGATCGCGCGCAAGGTGCCCACGTCCCCGGCGCGGCCGCGGCCGAAGCGGAAGTCGCCGCCCTCGGCAATGGCATCGAACGGGAGCGCACCGCGCAGGCGCGCGACGAACTCCTCGGGGGTGTCGGAGAGCAGCCCGCCGCGCGGGTCGAGTTCGAGCACCTCGTCGCATCCCGCCTCGCGGAGGAGATCGGCGCGGCGCGCGCCAGGCGTCAGCCGCGCGGGCGCGCCCTCGGCCCGGAGCACGCTCGCCGGGAGCGGCTCGAACGTGACGGCGACCGTCCGCCCGCCGGCACCCGCGGCGGCGCGCGCCGCGGCGACCAGCGCCTGATGGCCGAGGTGGACGCCGTCGAAGTTGCCGATGGTGGCGACGAGCATGGCGAAGGGCCGAACCGGGAAAGGATATCGGTGCCCCGGGGCCGCGCAGCCCGTGCCGAAAATGCCGGGAATCACTGGTTGGTTGGACGTGGAGCGGCGTGGTATCACCCACGGAATGCGACCTGCCGATTCCGTGGCCCCCGCCCCCTCCGCTCCTGCTTCAGGCGCACCCGACGCGACGGTGCTCCTCAGCGACCTGAGCCGCAGCTTCCAGCAGGCGGCGGACCGCATCGTGCCGTGGTTCGTGGCGCAGATGCCGCGCATGTACTTCGAGGACACGCGCGCCGACGACGTGGCATCGCACCTGCGCGCCATCATCGCCGCGCGGGCCTCCGGCCAGCCGCTCCACCTCACGGTGCGCAGCGAGGACGGGCGCCAGTGGACCATGATCCGCGAGGGCAACCGGCCCGGCGTCCTCGCCGAGGTGGTGGCTTCGCTGCCGATGACGCCGTCGCTGCGCGCGGCGAAGATCCACGGGTCCATGGACGGAGTGCTCGTGCTCGACACCTTCGAGTTCGGCGAGCGCGAGCCGTTCAACGGGGCGCTCCCGTCGCAGGCGGACAAGCTGCGCGCGACCATCGAGTTCGCGAACTCGCACGCCAAGGACTGGTCCGAGCAGGCCATCCGCGCCTACTTCGCCGGCTGCGCCGCGGACTACGTGTCCACGCTGACCCCGCACCGCCTCAACAAGCACCGCCTGCTGGTCCAGCGCGTGAGCGGCACCGAGGGCACCGCCATCGAGACCGAGCCCGAGCTCGCGGGCGAGCTGACCCGCATCACCATCGCGTTCTCCAACGCGCGCTGCCGCACCATGCTCGAGCGCGTGGCGCAGGTCCTGAGCCGCGGCGGCATCAGCATCCAGCGCGCCTACCTCGACCAGGTCGCGGACCCCCCGCACGGCTCGGTCACGCTGCTCGGCTTCGTGATCCAGACCCAGGACGGCCGGTCCGTGGACACCGCCGGCGCCGCGTGGAAGCAGGTCGAGCACGACCTCACGCGCATCAAGTGGATCGACTCGGAGACGATCGAGCTTGCCAACAGGCACGAGGGCCTCACCCTCGACGAGGCCGAGCTGACGCTCGCGCTCTGCGCGCTCTCGCACCAGCGGCTGGTGCACGTCGACCGCCTCCTCTACTCGCCCGAACGCATCGTCGCCGCGGCGGAGCGAAACATGGCGCTGGTGCGCAAGGTGACGGCGCTCTTCCTGGCGCGCTTCGACCCGAAGGCCCCGCTGACCGACGCGGCGTTCGCGGACCGCGCCGCGAGGCTGCGCGCGGAGATCGACGCGAAGCAGGATCCGGACGGCACGGCCACGGTGCTGCGCGCCATGCTCGACGCGGTGGATGCCACGTTCCGCACCAACTGGTTCGTGCGCACCCGCTTCGGGCTGTCGCTGCGCATCGACCCGGCGTACCTGCGCGACGACCGCCGGCCGGAACTGCCCTACGGCACCTTCTTCGTCTTCGGCCGCGGCTTCTTCGGTTTCCACAACCGCTTCAAGGAGATCGCCCGCGGCGGCCTGCGGGTGGTGAAGCCCACCTCCGCGGCGCAGCACGCCCGCGAGCGCGAGCGCGTCTTCGACGAGGTCTACGGCCTCAGCTGGGCGCAGCAGCAGAAGAACAAGGACATCCCCGAGGGCGGCGCCAAGGCCGCCATCCTGCTCGAGCCCGAGTCGGACATCACGCGCTGCGTGAAGAGCTTCGTCGACAGCCTGCTCGACCTGATCACCGACTGCCCGGAGACGCGCAAGGCGATCGTCGACCGCTTCGGCACCAAGGAGCTGATCTACCTCGGGCCGGACGAGAACATCACCCCCGCGCACATCGAGTGGATCGTGACGCGTGCGCGCCAGCGCAGGTACGCGCTGCCCGACGCGTTCATGAGCTCCAAGCCCGGTGCCGGCATCAACCACAAGGTCTACGGCGTCACCAGCGAGGGCGTGAACGTGTTCCTCGAGGTCGCGCTCCGCGCCCGCGGCATCGACCCGCGCAAGCGGCCGTTCACCGTGAAGATCACCGGCGGCCCGGACGGCGACGTCGCGGGCAACATGATCCGCATCCTCGACCGCGACTACGGCGCCAACGCCCGCATCGTGGGCATCGCCGACGGGAGCGGCGTCGGCGAGGACCCGGACGGGCTCGACCATGCCGAGCTGCTGCGCCTGTTCAGGGAGGCGCTGCCGATCGCCAGCTTCGACCGGAGGAAGCTCGGCCCGAAGGGCCGCGTGGTGTCCGTCGAGGAACCCGAGGGCGCGCAGCTGCGCAACACGCTGCACAACCGCCTGGTGACGGACGCGTTCGTCCCGGGCGGCGGGCGGCCCGCCACCATCAACGACGGCAACTGGCGCGACTACCTGACCGCCGACGGGAAGCCGTCGAGCCCGATCATCGTGGAGGGCGCCAACCTCTTCCTCACGCCGGGCGCGCGCAAGGAGCTCTTCAGGGCCGGCGCGCTCATCTTCAAGGACTCGAGCGCCAACAAGTGCGGCGTCATCTGCTCGAGCTACGAGATCGGGGCGAGCATGCTGCTCAGCGAGCAGCAGTTCCTGGCCATCAAGGCGGAGTTCGTCGAGCAGGTGCTCGTCAAGCTGCGCGAGCTGGCGCGCTCCGAGGCCGAGCTCCTGATGGCCGAGGGCCGCAGGCACCCGCACACGCCGCTGACCGAGCTCTCCACCGAGCTCTCCAAGGTCATCAACGACGCCGCCGACGCGATCCGCGCCTCGATGGACGGATGGAGCGCGGCCGACCGCGAGCTGGCCAGGCAGGTGGTGCGCGAGCACATCCCGCAGAAGCTGCAGGACACCGCGGGCGACCGGCTCTGGAAGGACCTCCCGCAGGCGTACCTCGACTGGATGGTCGCCAAGCGCCTGGCATCGGGCATCGTGTATCGCGAGGGCGTGGGGTTCCTGGAGACCGTCGAGCGCGACGCGATCGCGGCCCTGGCGCTCCGCTACCTGCGCAAGCGCGAGGAGACCCGCAAGCTCGTCGACGGGCTGAAGGGCTCCAGCGCGCCGGGCGCCGCCCGGGCGGCCGAGCTCCTCGCCCGCTCGGGCACGCGCGCGGCGCTCGAGGACTTCGACTGACCGACGGCCCCGGGGCGGCATCCCCGGCAAATGGACTCAAACCGGCTGGTCCGCGCAAGCCGCGGGCCGGCCGGTTGTCATTCCGGCACGGCGCGGCGTACCCTCGGCGCCGGAGGCTTCACGTGAACTGGACGAACGCCCGATCGATCGCCCTCGCCGCCGGACTCCTGCTCTCGCCCGGGGCCGCGGCGCACGCGCAGCAGGTCGCCGAGCGATCCGCCGCCGAGGCCGGCACCATCGACCGCGTGGTGATGTACCCGACCGGCGCCGCCGTGACGCGCGCACTCCACCGGGAACTGGCGCAGGGTCTCTGGACGCTGCGCGTGACCAGCCTTCCCGAGGGCGTCGACCCGCGCCGGATCCAGGCGCGCCTGCGCACGGGCGACGTGCCGGTCGACGGTGCCCCGAGGCTGCTCGGGGTGGAGTACGAGGAGGCGCCCGGGCTTGACCTAGCGGGAAGCCCGGAGGGCGTGGAGCTCGCCGAGAAGCTGAAGGCCGCGCGCACCAGGCTCGAGCGCACGAAGCAGGACCTCGCGCAGCGCGCGCAGGAGGACGCGCGCATCGACCAGGTGGCGGTCCGTGCCACAGCCAACGCCACCGCCGACGGCGGCACCGCCAAGGCAGATCCCGCGAGGTCGCTCGAGCAGCTTGCCTGGGTGCAGGACCGCAAGGCCACGTCGCTCGCGGCGCGGCGGGAGCTCGAGCAACTGGCGGAGGCCACCGCGCGCGAGGTCAGCACGCTCGAGGCCACGATCGCGCAGCGCGGTGCCGCCGGGCGCGTGCAGCGCGCGGCGGTGGTGCGCATCGCGGCGCCCACCGCGTGCGAGGCGGACCTCGACGTCACGTACTTCGTGCCCGCGGCACGGTGGTCGCCGGCCTACACGGTGCGTGCCGCCGGCGACCGCACCGCCACGGGCATCGAGTACGACGCCGTGCTCGTGCAGCAGTCCGGCGAGGAGTGGAAGGACGTGCGCATCTCGCTCTCGACCGCCAACCCCGATGATGCCGCGCAGCCGGGCGAGGTAGAACCGGTCTACGTCGACGTGCAGCAACCGTCTTATGGACTCGCGGGCGGGCTCGCCGAGGCCGCCGAGGGTGGTTCGCGCCCGCGCTTCGCCAAGCGCGGCAAGCCCGGGCGGCCGTCGGGAGGCGGCCCCGGCGGCGGCGGGTTCGTCGGCACCGGCGGCGACGACGACGCCGGGGCGCCCGCGGGCAACCTGGAGGACATGCGCGCCGACGAGCTCGCGAGACTTGCCGAGGGCGCCTCGGTCGCGGATGCCGGCATCGCCGCCACCTTCGAGCTGCCTCGCCGCGTCACCGTGCCGAGCGACGCTCGACGGAGCCAGCGAACGCGCATCACGACCATCGATCCGACGTGCAGCTTCGTGTACGTGGCCGAGCCGCTGATGACGGAGTCCGTCTACCTGCGCGGCGACCTCGTCAATGCATCGCAGTACCAGCTGCTGCCCGGCCCCGCCGACATCTCGATGGGCGGCGACTTCATCGGCACCACGCCGATGCCCTCCGTCGCCCCGGGGTCTCCGTTCAAGGTGTTCTTCGGCCCTGACCGCGCCATCCGCGCCAAGCGCGAGGTGGTGTCGAAGGTCACCGGCGCGGCGGGCCTGTTCGGCGGCAGCGTGGCCACCACGTGGAAGTACCGCGTCACGCTCGACAACGGCACCGGCCGCGACCTGCGCGTCGAGCTCCTCGACCGGCGGCCCGTCAGCCGCAACGAGAAGATCGAGATCAAGGTCGCGGACCTCTCCTCGGCGCTGTCGACCGATGCCGAGTACGCCGCCGGACCGCAGAAGTCCGGCATCCTGCGCTGGGACCTCGCCGTGCCCGCCGCCGCGCGCGGCAAGGCGGCGCTGCCCGTGACGTGGACCGTCCAGGCGACGCATGCGAAGGACGTCCAGACCACCCCCCTCCCCGACTGACCGAGGCCAATCGATGCACGCCATGATCCTCCGATCGTCGATCGCCGCCGCGGCGCTCCTTGCGGGCATTGCCGTGCCGGCCGTCCGCGCCCAGGCCCCGGACGCTCCCGAGCCGGTCGCGCAGCAGGCCTCCGATCGCGGCACCGTCCGCGCCGTGACGCTCTACCCCGACCGCGCCTCGGTGACGCGCAGCGTGAGGGTGCAGCTCAAGCAGGGCCTGTGGACGCTGCGCATCCCCGACCTCCCGCGCTCGGTGGACGCGCGCTCGCTGCAGGCGAAGGTCACGTCCACGGGCACCGCCGCGGACCGGGCCGCCCGGCTCCTCGGCGTCGAGTTCGCCGCCACGCCCCGCATGGACTTCGCGAGCAGCCCCGAGGGCGCGGCGCTCGCCGACGCCGTCCGCGACCTGCGGCGCAAGCTTGCCTACCTCGCGCAGGACCGCGCAGCCCTCGAGGCGCACGAGAAGCTCGTCGACCAGGTCGGCATCCGCCCGACGGCGGGCGCAGGCCCGGACGGCGCGACGCAGCCGCTCGACCTCGCCGCGGTCGAGCGCCAGCTCGAGGCGGTGCGCAACGAGAAGAAGCGCATCCTCGACGCTTCGCGCGAGATGGACGAACGCAAGGAACGCCTCCAGCGCGAGGTTGCCGTGGCCGAGCAGCAGCTTGCCTCGCGGGGCGGCGCCGACCGCACCGAGCGCGCCGGGCTGGTGCAGCTTGCGGTGCCCCAGGATGCCTCGGTGGAGGTGCAGTTCACCTACCTCGTGAAGGGCGCGGGCTGGGCACCTGCCTACGCGGTACGCGCCGCGGCGGACCGGAGCGCGGTCACCGTGGAGTACGACGCGCTCGTGGTGCAGAGCACGGGCGAGGACTGGAACGAGGTGACCCTCTCGCTCTCGACCGCCGAGCCGACGCGCGCCTCGGGGCCGCCGCCGGTCGAGCCCTGGTTCGTGGACGTGTTCGTCCCGCCGCCGGTGGCCACCGCCGCCCCCGCGGTGCGTTCGATGAACGCGGCGCCCATGGCCATGGCCGATGCCGCGCCGGGTTCGCCCGCACCCGCCGCCGACATGCCTGAGGAGAGCGCCGAGATGCGCGAGGCGCTCGAGGAGCTCTCCGCCGGAGCCGCCGTGAACGACAACGGCACCGCGGTGACCTTCGACCTGCCCCGGCCCGTCACGCTCTTGAGCGATGCGTCCCGCCAGCAGCGCACGCGCATCGGCACCGTCGAGCCGAAGTCGGCCTTCACCTACGTGGCCGCGCCGATCCTGTCCGAGAGCGTCTTCCTGCGCGGGGACCTCGCCAACGAGAGCGCGTTCCAGCTGCTGCCCGGACGGGCGCAGGTCTTCATGGGCGGCGACTTCGTGGGCGACTCGATGATGCCGTCGGTGGCGCCGAAGGACGAGTTCCGCATCTTCTTCGGCCCCGACCGGGCCCTGCGCGCCAGGCGCGAGGTGGCGTCGCGGTCCACCGGTTCGAGCGGCCTCTTCGGAGGCAGCACCGTCACCTCGTGGAGCAACCGGATCACCGTCGACAACGGCACCGGGCGCGACGTGCGCATCGAGATCTACGACCGCCGTCCCGTCAGCCGCAACGACAAGATCGAGGCCAAGGTCACGAGCGTCGTGCCCCCGCCCAGCACCGACAAGGCCTATGTCGAGCAGCGCATGCCGCAGGGCATCCTGCGCTGGGACCTCGTGCTCCCGGCCGCCGCGCGCGGCCCCAAGGCCACGACCATCGCCTGGACCGTCGAGGTGACGCGCCCGGCCGACCTGACCATCACGCCCCTGCCCGACTGACGGCTCAGAACCACCAGGCCTGCGCCGGCTTCTCCTCCACGATGCACTCCTGGAGGAATGCCACGGCGCGCTCGAAGCCCTCGTCGACGCTCATCATGGCGTCCTCGTGCTCGATGGACAGCACGTGGTCGTAGCCGTGGCGGCGCAGCATGCTGACGAACGGGCGCCAGAAGTCGGTGCCATGCCCCCATCCGCACGTGCGGAAGTTCCACGCGCGACGCTTGAGGTCGCCGTAGGGCTTGCAGTCGAGGTAGCCGTTGAGCGGGCCCTCGTGCCGGTCGAGCTCGGTGTCCTTGGCGTGCACGTGGAAGAGCAGCCCGGCCTCGCCGAGCTGTCGCGCAACGAGCACCGGGTCCATGCCCTGCCAGAAGAGGTGCGACGGGTCGAGGTTCGCGCCGAGCACCGGCTTGCCCTTCAGGCCCGCCTTGCGCTGGGCGAGGTCGCTCAGCTTGATCAGCGTCTCGCCGTTGTAGACGGTGAAGCCGGGGTGCGGCTCCCACGCCACGCGCACGCCGTGCTTGGCCGCGAACTTCGCCTGCTGCGCCCAGTACGGCACGAGCACCGTGTCCCACTGGTACTTCAGGATCTCGAGGAAGTCGCCGGGCCACGGGCAGGTGACCCAGTTCGGCGTGCGGTCGGCCTTCGACCCGCCGGGGCAGCCGCTGAACGTGATGACGATGTCGGTGCCCAGCTTCGGCGCAAGCTGAACCGCGGTGGCGAAGTCGTCGTGGTGCTTCCTCGCAAACCCCTTCTCGGGGTGCACCGGGTTGCCGTGCACGGCGAGCGCCGAGAGCATCAGCCCGTGCTGCTTGAGCACGCCCGTGATCCGGTCCTGCTCCTTGCGGCTTGCCAGCACCTTGCGCGGGTCGAAGAACGGCTTGCCCGGCCAGGCCCCCACGGGCAGTTCGATGGCCTGCAGGCCGATGTCGGCGATGTAGCTGCAGGTGTCCTCGAGGGTGCGGCCGGCAAAGAGGGCGGACATGACGCCGAGCTTCATGGAGAGGTCCTTTCGCGGCCGGGGGCCGCCGTGAGCAGGCCCAAAGCGTAGTTCCCGGCCCTGCGCGGCGCCCGGCAACCCGGGGCGTCCCGGCCGCGAACGATCCATGCGACAATGCCCGGAATGCCGCTCCTCGCCCTGCTTCTCTCGGTGCTCCTGCAGGACGCCCCTCCCGCGTCGCCGGGCGCGCCGCAGGCGACGCCCGCCGCGGCGCCGAAGGATTCGCCGGCGGCCCCGGCTGCCCCCGCCGCGCAGGAAGCCGCGAAGGAGGCCGCCGCAGCGCCGGCCCCCGCGCCCGTGGACCCGAGGCAGGTCTGGATCTTCGTGGACCGCTGGAAGGAGTTCGGCGGCACCGTGGTGGGCGAGACGGAGCAGGACATCACGGTCTTCGACGGCCACGAGACGCGCTCGTTCACCAAGTCGAAGATCGCCGACATCGTCGAGATCGTGCACCCCAAGCCGGGCCAGCGCGGATTGATCCAGCTCCGCGACGGCACCATCGTGCGGGGCGAGATCATCCGGGACTCCCTCGAGGAGGTCGAGTTCAAGGTGGACTCGGTGCGCGGCAAGCTTCCGCGCACGCAGGTGTACCGCGTCGTGCTCGAGCTCGACTTCGACACGCGCTACGCACGCATCCGGTCCACCATCGCCCCCGAGGAGCACGGCCGGCGGCTGGCGCTTGCGCGGTGGCTCGTGGAGCGGGACCGCATGGATCTTGCGGTCAAGGAGCTCGAGGCGCTCCTGCGCGATGCCGACGTCGAGGAGGCGCGCGACATGCTGCGCGACATCGACGCACGGATCAAGCTCGCGCAGTCGATCGAGCAGTCCAAGCGTGCCAAGCAGGCAGCCGCGCCCGGCCCTGCTCCTGCTCCTGCTCCTGCTCCTGCTCCTGCTCCTGCTCCCGGCCCTGCTCCCGCCGGCACGGCGCCGGCGCCCACGCCTTCCACCGACGTCCCCGTGGCCACCGAGCCCGTGGGGGCCGACCAGCAGCGGCGCGTGCCCTCGACGCGCGACATGCTGCCGAAGGACCTCCTCACGGACGCCGACGTCAACCTCATCCGCGTCTACGAGATCAACTTCCGGGATCCGCCGCGGGTGACCGTCAGCCCGGAAGGGGTGCGCCAGCTGATCCTCCGCTACGGCTCCAGCGCGCTGGTGCCCGCCACCACCCAGGAGCGCAACGCGCTGTACTCGAAGCCCGCGGTCGACCTCGCGCGGCTCCTCTTCGACCTCAAGGCGCGCGACCTCTACAGCTACATCGAGGTGGAGGAGGACCCCGAGTCGCTTGCGAAGTTCCGCACGCGGGTGCACAACTCATGGCTGATCGGCAACTGCGCCACGAGCCGCTGCCACGGCGGCCTCGATGCGGGCCGCTTCTTCCTCTACACGGGGAACGCCAAGGACCAGCGCATCCGCTACACCAACCTGATGACGCTGCTGTCGTTCAAGGTGGACGGCAAGCCGATGGTCAGCTTCGAGGATCCGCCCAACTCCCTGCTGGTGCAGTACGCGCTGCCGCGGCACCTGGCGCGGTACCCGCACCCCGACATCAAGGGCTGGAAGCCGGTGCTGAGCGAGTCGACCCCGCAGCTGATGCAGGACACGCTCGACTGGATCCGGTCGATGTACCAGCCGCGCCCGGACTATCCCGTCAACTACATCGCGCCGAAGCTCGACGCACCCGATGCGCCCGTCCCCACGCCCGACGGCCCCGACCGCTGAGACACGCCTGCCGCAGCGGGTACATTGAGCCCCCGGCCCACGGCCCCTCGAGAGAATCACAATGAAGAGCGCCCGCACGATCGTCGCCTCCGCCCTCCTCCTGACGCTGCCGCTGGCGGCCTGCAACGGCCTGCACACCCCGTCGGCCGCCGAGAACGGGGGCAAGAAGGTCGCCCAGGCGGCGGCGAAGGCCCGCGTACTGGCCAACCGAATCACGCACAGCCCCGATGCCGTGGGCAGGATGCTTCCGGGCGACGGCGAGGGTTCGCCCGAGCGCGAGGTGTCGCAGCCGCTCCTCGCGCCGGCCGAGGCGGCGAAGGAACTCCGCCAGCTCGCGTCCGAGGTGGCCTCGGCAGGCGGCACGGAGGCACAGCGCGGCGATGCAAAGGCACTCGCCACGCGGATGCGCCGCGACGCCATGATGCTCGACCTCATGGACCTCGAGCGCGTCGCCGGCCTCAAGGGCCAGGTTGCCTGGGACATCGGCGAGCGCATCGCCATGGTGCAGGCCATCAACGCGTCCGGGGACCTGAATGCCGCCACGCAGGCGGGCGGTCGCGTGCGCGCCATGCGCGGCGCGCGCGACTCCTACGCCCAGCTGCTCGAGGCGCTGCAGTCCGCGGGCGAGCAGGCGAAGCAGGCCCTGCAGCCGATCGATGCCGACATCGCGTCGAAGGGCAAGGATGCCGAGCAGCTCGATGCGGAGATCCAGTCCCTGCGTCTGCGCAGCGCCACCGGCCGCGCCGCGGAGTCGCTGCCGCTGATGGTCGAGGCGCGGCAGAAGCTCGACCAGGCCCAGGACCTGCGCATGGCCGCCGCGTCCGCCGACCGCGATGCGCAGCCGCTGCGCAGCGAGGCCCGGATCGTCGATGCGGCGCTGCAGGGCGCGGACGAGACTTCGGGGTTCCTCGGTTCGCGCGTCGACGAGGCCGAGAAGGCCGAGGAAGGCGCCAAGACGCGCACCACCGCGGCACAGCGGCGGGTCATGGCGCTCGCCGGCGAGATGGCCGAGCTGGCCAAGGAGTTCACGCGCCTCCAGTCGGAGTTCTTCGAGCCGGCGGTCAAGTCGGTCGAGGAGAACATGCAGGAAGGCGACCTCGCGTCCAAGGCCTCGACGGACGCGGCGATGATCGCGCTGATGAAGGCGCGGTTCGCGGCCATCCGTGCCGATGCCGTCGACCAGGGCATGGCGCTCGCGATGGCGGCCGCGGCATCCGCGGGCGCCGACGGCGTCGCGGTGATCGCGGCGATGCGCAGCGAGCGGACGAAGTTCATCGATGCCGCCAAGGCTTCGCTGGTCGAGGCGCGCAACGCCCTCTCCGGCGTGGATGCAACGCAGGCGTCGGGCGTGCTCGGGGCCGTCAACGAGCTGGCCGCGGCGCTCGGCGTGGACATCACCGCGCCGGCGGCGCCGGCCGAGGGCACCGCACCCGCGGAAGGCGAGGCACCCGCGGGCGACGGTGCGGCGGCACCCGCCGAGGGCGAAGCACCTGCCACCGAGGGCGCGACGCCGGCCGAGCCTGCGCCAGCGGAACCGGCCCCTGCCGATCCCGCGCCGAGCGATCCCGCGCCGAGCGATCCCGAGCCGAGCCCGCCCGCCGACCCCGCCGAGCCCAACAAGTGACGCCCGGCCCCGCCACGCGGGGCTGGCTCACGGGACCGAATCTACGCCGCCCGCGCGCAATGCCGCCCGGGCGGCGTTTCGCACGGCGACGGTGGCGTCCGCATCGAGCGCCACCGCGGCGAGCGATGCCCGCAGCGCCTCGCGCAGCGCATGCGGCGTGTCCGCCGACAAGAGCGCGTCCGCGGCCGCAAGCGCGGCGTTGCGGCGCCACATGGAGAGGTCGGCGCGCCGGAGCACGCCGTTGAGGCGGGCCCGCTCCATGTACTCCGCGGTCCACCCGAGCACCTCGAGGAGCGGCACCGTGCCGGTTCCTCCGCGGTACGCCTCGTGCGCACCGATGGCGCGCGAGCGCCGCGTGGGCTGCGAGTGCGGGCACGCCTCCTGGCAGTCGTCGCAGCCGAACACCCATGCCCCCACCCGGCCGGCGAACCACGGGTCCACGTCGCCGCGATCCTCGATGGTGACCGTCGAGATGCACCGCCGGGCGTCCACCGACCACGGCGCGATGGCGTCGGTCGGGCAGGCATCGATGCACCGCGTGCATCCGCCGCACGGATCGGGCGCCTCGCTCCCGGGCGCCAGCCCATCGGCGCGCACGGCCGCCAGCGGGAGCGTCGACACGATGCACCCGAGCAACAGCCAGGTGCCCGCGCCACCCGCCCCGATGAGGAGGGTGTGCTTGCCGATGCGGCCAAGCCCCGCGCGCTCGGCATGGTCTCGCTCCAGGACGGGCGCGGTGTCGACGCACGCGCGGAACCGGTGCGCGGGGTGCGCAGCGAGCAGCTCCGCGGCCACGGACTCGAGGCGCGCCCGGATCACCGCGTGGTAGTCCTCGCCGCGCGCGTAACGGGCGATGCGCCCCTCGCCGGGCACGTGGCGGTCCGGGCGTCCATCGTGGTAGCGGTCGGCCACGCAGAGCACGCTCACCGCGCCCGGGACCAGGATCCGCGGGTCGATGCGCCGCTCGAGTTCCTTCGCGAGATAGGCCATCGGGCCGTGCTTCCCCGCCGCCACCCACGCACGGAACGCATCCGCGTGACGGCCGGGCCGTGCGTCAGCGATGCCCGCGAGCGCGAATCCATGAGTCCTGCAGAGGGCAAGAAGCGCCTCCGACCGGGTCGACGGGGCATCGGCTGCGATCCCCGCCCCGATGCTCACCGAGCCACCCCCAGGAGCGCGGCCACGCGTCCGGGCGGCAGGTCCGGCACCAGGAGCCGTCGCCCCAGCACGGCTCCCGCCGCCAGGTACCCCGACCGCACCGCGCCTTCCATGGTGGCAGGCCAGCCGGTGCGGGTCCAGTCGCCGGCGAGAAACAGGTTGCGCACGCCTCCGTCGCGCTCGGTGCCCACCGCCCCGGCCTGCGGGCGGATCCGTTCGAAGCCGGGCACCACCGCGAACGTCGCCCGGCGCTCCTTCACGCTCCGCACCGAGACCGGCTCCACGCCCCGAGCGGCGGGCAAGGCCCACCGGATGTCATCAAGGACGCGCGCGGCGATCGCCGGCTCGTCGAGATCCATCCATGCCGCCGCGCCGCTGATGACGGCATGCACGTGCTGCGTCCCGTCGGCTGACGTGCCCTTGTCGAAGAGCCACTGCGTGCCGCGCCCGGGCAGCACCAGGTGCGGCAGATCGAGGACGCGCGAGGGAAAGCGCAGGTGCACGCCGACGATCGGGCTGGTGCCGACGCGGTCGAGGTGCCGCAGCCTGCCGTCCGCGGCGACGAGCGTCGACGAGCACAGCTTCGCGAGCCGGTCGGCGGGCACGGCGCTCACGACCGCGTCGGCGTCGAACGCACCCTCGTCGGTGACCACGCCGGTGACGCGGCGCCCGTCGAAGGCGATGGCCACCGCGCTGATGCCCAGGCGCACCTCGCCCCCGGCGGACCGGATCGCTTCCTCGGCCGGGTCGTAGAGCTCGACGAGCGGCACCGTGGAGATGCCCATCCGCGGCGCCGCGGCATTGGCAAGGAAACCCTCCTGGAAGACCTGCATCGCGCTTGCGGCGCTCGCCTCGTGGACGTCGAGGTTGCACGCGCTCACCACCACGGGGCTCCAGAAGCGCTCGACGGTGCCCTGCGGCTGCGCGCACTCGCGCAGGAAGTCGGCGAACGTCCGGTCCTCCCAACGCGCGCGCCCGGTGGGCCCCATCCGCAGCATCCGCCACATGGCCCTTGCCACCGCGCGCTTCTCGGCGAGCGAGAGCATGCGCATCGCCGCGAAGCTGCCCGTGAAGTGGGCGGGCGCCGGCAGCAGGGAGGGCCGCATGACGTCGGGCGCGTGCGGCGGGTTCGCCCAGAACACCTCGTCGTGCCACTCGATGGCGCCCTCCACGCCGAGGCGCGCGTAGAAGTCGAGCAGGTTGGTGCAGCAGCCCATGAGGATGTGCTGGCAGTTGTCGAGCACCTCGCCCGTGCGCGGGTCGGTGAAGCTCGTGGCGCGCCCGCCGAGCTTGCGGCGCGTCTCGAGCACCGTGGCCTGCACGCCCTCCTCCGCAAGGCGGAGCGCGCAGGCCAGGCCCGCGATGCCGCCGCCCACCACCGCGACGCGGCGCGGGGCGCTCACGGCGCGACCCCCGAGGCGAGGCGCCGCGCGCGCCAGGCGATCAGCGCCTTGCGCCACGCCGGCAGCCGGACCCGACGCTCCGACGCGATGCCCGCCGGCCGTGCCTCGATTCGGCCGAGGATGCCCCGGTAGATCTGCGTCATCGCCCAGAGCGTCGGCAGGCACGACGGCTCGATCATCCGGTCGAGCGGCGCGCTCCGCTCGTAGAACTGCGCCGCGCGGTCGCACTGCGCGCGCACGAACTCCGCGCACTGCGCGGGCGGGGTCCAGCGCCGCAGCGCCTCGGGCGTCAGGTCCATGCGCCGGAAGTCCTGCGCGGGCAGGTACACGCGGCCCTGGTCGAAGTCCTCGCGGAAGTCACGCAGGATGTTGGTGAGCTGGAACGCGATGCCGCGGTCGACCGCCAGCGCCGGCGCCTCGGGGTCGCGGTAGCCCCAGACGCGGATGCAGACCAGGCCGACGGTGCTTGCCACCCGGTAGCAGAAGCCGCGAAGGTCCTCCCAGGTCTCGTACCGCACCGAACCGACGTCGGAGAGCTGCCCATCGAGCATGTCGTGCAGGTCGCGCGGCGCCAGCTCGTACCTGCCGGCCACCCACGCCAGCGCCCGCCAGGTGGCCCGGCCGCCCGGCGCCCGCCCGGCGAGGGCCGAGTCCGTGTCCTGCCGGAAGCGCGCGATGCGGTCCACGCGCTCCGCGTCCTCGAAACCCTCGGCGTCCGCGAGGTCGTCCGCCTCGCGCATCCACGCATAGATCGCGTACATCGCGCTGCGCTGCGGTTCCGGCGTGAGGCGCAGCCCGTACCAGAAGTTCCGCGCCCGGGTGCGCGTGACCCGCTCGCACTCTGCGATGGCGGGCAGCAGGTCCGCAGGCACGCCGGCCGGCACCGCGCTCATGCTCCCGCTCCCTGCAGCAGGCGCGGACCGCGCGCACCCCACCAGGCCCGCATGACGAGCGCCGCCTTCGTGGCCTTGCCGAGGCGTGGACGGTGAATGCAGGTCTCGAGGTTCCAGTGCTCGATGGAGCGGAGCACGTGCTCGCCGCCCTCGACGAAGAGCCGGACGACCGGACGCGCCTCGGGCGTGAGCATGGGGAGGAGCACGCGGCCCTCGTCGAAGAGCTCCCAGCAACGTGCCACGAGCGGCCGCAGCGCCGCGCGGTACTCCTCGAGGAACGCATGGTCCGGCGCGTGGCCGAGCTGCGCAGCCCGTCGCAGGCGTGGCTCGAACTCCGGGATCGAAGCGGTGGACTCCTGCGGCAGGTAGATGCGGTCGCGCTCGAGCAGGTCGCGCCGGACGTCCTGCAGGTGGTTGACCACCTGCAGCGCGGTGCAGACGCGGTCGCTGAGCGCCACGCGCTCCGGCGTCGCCAGCCCGAACAGCCCGAGCACCAGCCGGCCCACCGGGTCCGCGCTCAGCCTGCAGTAGCCGACCAGGTCATCCCACGTGGACCAGCGCGACTGCACCTGGTCCACCTCGAACGCGCGGATCAGGTCGTCGAACGGCGCGATCGGCAGCGCGTGGCGCACCACCGTCGCGCGCAGCGCCACGAACACCGGGTGCCGCGGCGCGCCCTCGAAGCACGCCTGCAGCTCGCCGCGCCACCACGCGAGCAGCGCAAGCCGCTCCGCGCCGGCCTCGCCCGCCTCGTCGCCGAGGTCGTCGGCCCAGCGGCAGAAGGCGTAGACCGCGGCGAAGTCGTCGCGCAGCCGGGACGGGACGAGTCCGCTCAGCACGCTGAAGTTCTCGTAGTGGCCGCGCGCGAGCGATCCGCACCATGCACGCGCGGCGCGCTCGTCCATCGGCGGCGGCAGGCCCGGCCCCACCCGCTCCGGGCCGAAGCGCTCGAGTTCGTCGCGGACGTCCTTCACGGCCCCGGACTGTAGCGCCAAGCGCGCCCCGCGGGGCGCGGGAGCGATGGCCGCATGCGGCTAGAATGCGCGGTTCGATGAAGATCATCCTCGCGAACCCCCGCGGCTTCTGCGCCGGCGTCTACATGGCGATCGACGTGGTGGACCAGCTGCTCGACATCTGCCCGGAGGAGACGATCTACGTCTACCACGAGATCGTGCACAACATGCACGTGGTGAACCGCTTCCGCGACCGCGGCGTGAAGTTCATCGAGGACATCTCCGAGGTGCCCAATGGCTCCATCGTGGTCTTCAGCGCCCACGGCGTCAGCCCCGCGCTCCGCGCCGAGGCCGCCGAGCGCAGCCTCACCGCGATCGACGCCACGTGCCCGCTCGTCACCAAGGTGCACAACGAGGCCATCCGCTACGCGAAGGCCGGCTACCAGATCCTCCTCGTGGGGCACGCCGACCACCAGGAGATCATCGGCACCCGCGGCGAGGCGCCGCACTGCACGCAGGTGGTGGAGTGCCCCGAGGACATCCCCGACCTCGTCATCCACGACCCGAACAAGCTCGTCTACCTCACGCAGACCACGCTCTCGACCGACGACGCCAACGTCATCATCGCCGCCCTCAAGATGGCATTCCCCGGCCTGAAGGAGCCGCCGAGCGAGGACATCTGCTACGCCACCACCAACCGCCAGCGCGCCGTGCGCGTACTCGCCCCGCAGGCGGACCTCGTGCTCGTGGTGGGCAGCCGCAACAGCTCGAACTCCGTGCGCCTCACCGAGATCAGCCAGAACATGGGCACGCCGGCGAGGCTGATCGACGACCGAGGCGAGCTGCGCCCCGAGTGGTTCGCCGGGGTCGGCACCGTGCTCGTGACGGCCGGCGCCAGCGCGCCCGAGGACCTGGTGCAGGCGCTCATCGTCCACCTCGTCGAGCGCTTCGGCGGCGAGGTGGAGACGCACGACGTCTACCACGAGCAGGTGGAGTTCGGCCTCCCGGGAACGCTCAAGGAGCAGATGCGCCGGCGCGGCATCGACCCGACCGGCCGCCGCGTCCTCCGCAAGGACGCGCACGAGGCGATGGATGCCTGGCTCGACCGCCACGGCATCGCGCACCGCACCGTCGACCTCACGGTGGGCGCCACGAGGTGACGCAGGACGCGCGAACGGCGTTCCTCGAGCTCGACCTTCCGGGCCTCGAGGCCTGGTGCGGCGCGCGCGGGATGCCGCGGTTCGCCGCACGGCAGCTTGCCGAGTGGGTCTATGCCAAGGGCACCATCGACCTCGGCACGATGACCAACCTCTCCAAGGCGCATCGCGACCTCCTCGCGCACGAGATGCGCTTCCTGCAGGGCGACGAGCTCCGCGACCTCGAGGCCACCGACGGCACGCGCAAGCTGCTCCTCGGCTGGCCCGCGCCCGGCGTCACGCTGCCGGTCCTCGGCGTCGCCACCGGCCGCGAGACCGAGTGCGTGATGATCCCGAGCGAGGAACGCCGCACCGCGTGCGTGTCGAGCCAGATGGGCTGCCCCGTCGGGTGCCGATTCTGCGCATCGGGCCTCGAGGGCGTGGAGGGCAACCTCACCGCGGGCCGCATCGTGGAGCAGGTGTGGCGCCTTGCGCGCAAGCCGGGCGTCGGACGCGTCACGAACGTCGTCTTCATGGGGATGGGCGAGCCGCTCGCCAACGCGTCGGCGGTGATGGACGCCATCCGCACGCTCAATGCGCCGTGGGGCCTCGGGATCAGCGCGCGCAAGATCACGATCAGCACCGTGGGCCTGCCCACGGCCATCCGGAAGCTGTGCGACTTCGAGCTGCCCGTGACGCTTGCGCTCAGCCTGCATGCGCCCAACGACGAGCTGCGCCGCAGGATCATCCCGTGGGCGGAGTACTCCACGGTGCCGGAGCTCCTCGACGCGTGCCAGGAGTGGTTCCGCAAGACCGGACGCGAGATCACGCTCGAGTACATCCTGCTCGGCGGCTTCAACGACCGGCGCGAGCACGCCGAGGAGCTGTCCCGCGTGGCGCGCACCATCCGTGCCAACGTCAACCTGATCCGCTACAACGAGGTCGACGGCCTGCCCTTCGCCCGCCCGGGCGACGACGACGTGCTGGTGTTCCAGCGCGTGCTGCGCGAGGCGGGCGTCAACACGCACATCCGCGCGAGCCGCCGCGGCCGCGACATCAAGGCCGCGTGCGGGCAGCTCCGCCACGAGGCGCTGCGCGCCGGCGGCTGACCGCACTCGCCGGCCTCAGCCGTTCGTCCAGCCGGTAAGCAGCAGCCCGAGGTCCGCACCGCCCACCGCGCCGCTCAGGTCGAGGTCCGCGGCGCTTCCAGCCGCTCCCCAGGCGCTGAGGAGCAGACCGAGGTCCGCGCCGTTCACCTGGCCGTTGCCGTCGAGGTCGCCGCGCGGCGCCGAGGCACGCGCCCAGAACGCGTCGGCATCGGCAGGACCGATCGACCAGTCCCCGTCGAGGTCCGCCATCTCGCGTCCCGGCATGACCGGCCCGGGCCCCCACGCCGTGATCGCGGCCCAATCCGAGGCATCGACCGAGCCGCCCCCGTCCACGTCGCCGAGCCGTGACGGCGGATAGGCGGTCCAGCCGGCGCGAACGGGCATGTTGCGCAGGAGGCGCACGCCGCCGCCCGCGGGCCACCGCACCTCCACCGACTCGATCGCAGCCGCGTCGGCCACGCCGAAGTGCAGCGTCGTCTCGGACTGCCCGAGGTAACCGTTGCCGCCGCACAGCACCTCGCGCCACTGCGGCGCACGCAGCGCGCCGTCCGGCCCGCGCGCCACCAGCGTCGCCGAGGCGCCGATCGCGTCGCGCACGCGACCCGTGCCGGCGACGCGCAGTCGCAGCCACGCACGCTCGCTTCCCTCGTTGTTCATGTAGAGCCGCACCGCGCCGGCCATGTTGTTCTGCACCAGGTCGAGGTCGCCGTCGCCGTCGAGGTCCGCCGCCGCCATGCCGAAGCCCTCGCTCGGTATCGGCAGCGGCGGGTACAGCATCATGTTGTAGAGGACGCCGCGCGCGGAGTGCTCCGACGTGAAGGCCGCGAACCCGCCCGCGCGCACCGCGACGACAGGCTGGATCAGGAGCAACAGCGCCCCGATCGAGGCCCGCATCACGGGCACGGCCCCCAGGCCACGAGGAGGCTCGAGAGGTCGGACCCGCCCACCGAGCCGTCGCGGTCGATGTCGGCCCCGCCGTCGGTGCCCCAGGCCGCTAGCAGCAGCGACAGGTCGACCCCGCCCACGTCGCCGTCGCCGTCGAGGTCAGCGGCGCATGCGGGCGTGCCCCACATCGCGCGCGCTGCATTGAACGCTTGCGGGCCCGTCCGGTCGCCGATCCCGCGGGACGGGATGTCGTCGAACGGCGGGTGGATCCCGCCCCAGATGCGGCTGAGCGCGCTCTGGTCGGCGGCGTCGAAGTAGCTGGCGAACTGCAGGCGCACGTCTGTGCTTGGCCCGTCCTCGAACACCAGGTGCTGGTTGCGCAGCGCCACGAACTCCCCGAGGCCGCCGGGGAAGTACTTGCTGCCGGTGAGCTTGGTCAGCACGTGCGCCGCGGCGCGGCTGTACGCGCTGTGCCCCGACGTGTAGCCGCCGAACGGCGGCGAGACGAAGGCCGGCCGCTGGTAGGGCCACCACAGCTGGCCGAGCGTCCAGCCGACGCCGGCGACCTCGTTGGCGGGGTCCGTGAGGTCTCCGGCACCGCGCCACGCGCGCACGGCGATCTCTCCCTCGTAGCCGGCGAGGTGCTCATGCCGCTGGCCCGCCGCGGTGGTGGCGGCCGAGATCAGCTCGATGTGGTCCGGGATCAGGTGAATGCCGCTGGCGCTGTACCGCGGCAGCAGCGTATCGCTCGACTGGCCCTGCTGGCACATCCAGCGGATCGCCGAGATGGGACGCGAGCAGTCGTACCAGCCCTTCACGCTCCACACGCTGACGGCGGTGTCGTGCATCGCGCCCCCGAGCGCCAGGTACGCCTTCACGTCGTACTCCAGCGGATCGACGTCGGCGCCCACGCCGACCAGGCGCGGGTGGAAGTTCGGGTCATCGATCACCTTGTTGAGGATCGAGAACCAGTGCCCGGGCGGCGTCTCCGAGCTCGGACCGTCGGCCCAGAACTCGGCGAGCACGCGTGCGTAGTCGCCGCGCTTCACGTGCTGCGGTGCGTACGGCTGGCCCGTCACGGGGTTCAGGGCGTAGCCGGTGCCGATGTCGCCGCCGTCGAGGTAGCGGTAGTACCCCTCGTACTGCCCGTCCGTGGGCGCGGTGACGTTGCCCTGCCCCGCGGGCGAGATGTCCCAGGTGACGCCGTCCGCCGGATCGAGGTGCGACGACCACGTCACCACCATCTCGTGGCCCCAGCGCCAGCGTGCGTCGCCGGCGGCGTTGAGCTCGGGCGGTGCGCCCGGATCGTGATAGACGTGCCACACCTTGCCGTCGCGGACGCGGTCCACGCGGTCGGCGGCCGTCAGCGCGAACGGAATCACGTCTCCCCACTCCGCGGACAGGAACGGCGGGAAACCGTCCGGGATCGGATGGCCGTTCTGGTCCACGAAGAACTTGAGCGCGAGCGGCTGGTACCGGCGCACGTCGATCGCGGAGGGGTTCCCCGGCATGGCCACGATCAGCGGCGGGTTCACCGGCTGGTAGACGCGATTGGCGTATCCGCCGGCCTGGTTGGACCCGTCCTGCTGGCCAAACTGCACCACGGCCATGCCGATGCGGTTGCCGACTGCCGCCGGCGAGTCGCCGAGCGTGGAGGTGTTCGTGTGGTCGAAGCCGAGGGACGCCATCAGCGCCTGGTACTGCGGCAGCATGGTCGCGTAGCCGGGGCTCTGCGCGAAGCGATTCAGCAGCACGCGATAGGCCGCGTGCGAGATGGCCTCGCGACGCGCCGCGGCAGGGTCCGCGGCCACGTGCCGCTCGTTGGCAATCCACTGCTCCGAGTCGCCGGTGTCGTAGGCGGCCCACGCATCCCACATGGCCACGCTCACGTGGAAGAGGTTGCGCGCGTGGATGGTGGGGCGCCCCAGGTCGCGGCGGATCGAGGAAAGGAGGATCTCGTTCCACCGCCGCGCCACCGACTGGTCCGCAGCCGCGGCAGTCGACCCAAAGGCAGCGAGCGCGAATGCAATGACAGCCGCACGCGCAAGGGTGATGGCGAGTCTCGGGTGCATCAGCGGGACCCCGTCCCGGGGCCGGGTGAACCTACCCCGACGCCCGGGGACTTCAAACGGATTCCGCACCGGGTTCCGGCTGGACACGGAATCGCCCCCGCACATGCCGATAACCATGCGCCGCTACCGCCCCGATGCGATCCGCTCCACGTCCGGTGCGGCCATCTCGTGCAGACGGTGCGCAGCAGCCAGTTCGTGCAGCTCGCGGACGGCAGCAAGCCACGCATCCCGCTCGCCGGGGTTGTGGATGGCCCGCTCCACAAGGTCGAGCACCGCCGACCGCGCCCGCCGCTCCTCGGGCTGGCCGCGCAGTTCGTTGGGCACCACGCGCCAGAGGAGGAGCGCAAGCTGCGCCGGCCAGTCGCTCGAGCGGAGGTCAAGCCGCCAGCGCGCCCGCCCGAGCACGATCTCCACGCGGTTGAGGTAGCGGCGGAACATCTGGTCGCCGCGCGACTCGCGCACGCCGAGGCGCTCGCGGATCCGGCGCGCCTGGCCGACGCCCGCCTGCACGGACGCCACGTACAGCGCGTCGCGGATGAGGACCGCCTCCGCCAGCGGCAGGATCCCGTAGGTGCAGAGCGACCGATCCGCATCCGCGTCGTACATGTCGCGCACCAGGCCCGCGTACCAGCGCAGGTGGCGCACCCCGCCCCACGCCACGCAGCGCGCGCAGGCGTTCACGAAGTCGCGGAGCGCCTGGCGCCCGTCGTTGGTCGCGTAGAGGGCCGGCATGGCGTCGAGCGCGCCGCGCACGATCTCGCGGAACTGCCGCGCGCGCCGGCGCCCGCCGTGGCGCGATGCCTCGAGCTCCAGCGCCGTGCGCCGGACCAGCCGTCCAAGGCTCTCGCCCTTGCGCCCGTCGCCCTCGGCCGTCTCGAGCCCCTCGGCGAGGCGCCGCCCGAAGTCGAAAGCCTCCAGCGAACGGCCGTACCCGCGCGCCTCCAGCCGGCGCATCGCCGACTCCATCGCCTCCACCGAAACCGGGATGAACCCGCGCTGGAACGCCGCGCCCAGGGCGATGAGGTCCGCCACGCGGTCGGTGAGGAACTCGCGCCGGGCCGTGCCCGAGATGTCCGCGAGCATCGCGCCGTCCTGCCGCGTCGCAAGCGGCAGCGCGCGCGGCAGCGTGTCGGTCGCCGCCGCGAGCTCCACCTGCACCTGGTCCTCGAAGCCGCCGAGGTTGGCCACCACGAACGTCTTGTCCGGGGCTGCCACGCGCAGGTACGGATCGGGCCCGAGCGCCCGCAGCGTCTCCACCGCGTCGAAGCCGAGCAGCAGGTCCGCCTCGCCGTAGGGGCACTGCGGCGTGTGGATGCGGGCATCGGGACCGCGGTCCTCGCCGGTGAAGAGCACCTGCCCCCACGCGCGGCGCCCCGGCCCGATGGGCGTCGGGTGGTAGATCGCCTGCACCCGGTAGCCCATGGCACGACCGGCCTCGCAGAGCGCAAGCGTCGCGATGCCCGGGGGCTCGCCGCGGTACCCCGCGATGTGGCACCGCCAGCGCCCTTCGCGGGCATGCACCGGCCTCGGCGGCCGCACGCGCATGCCCTCCGGCACGTGGATCGGCGGCGGCCGGGTCCGCACCACCTCCACCTGCTCGAGGAGCGCGCGCACCTCGATGCGAAGCGGAAGCCCGTCGACCGCGCCCACGGGCTCGCGCACGAACTCGGTCTGGAGCGGGTCGAGCCCGCGCTCGAGCCCGCGCTCCATCAGCACCGCCTGCGGGAGCGGCCGGACGTCGCAGCCGGTGTCCGCGGGCCAGATCAGGTTCTGCCGCGACGTGAACCCCAGCCGGTCCGCGTCCGCGACGCCCGCCTCGAGCTGCCGGATGTCGCGCCGCGCGGGCGGCCCGTCGTGCGCCACCACGACGCCCACGCCATCGCGCCGCGCGGACTGGACGATCGCCGAAAGCAGCCCGGGCCGGTCGTTGAGGTCGCAGTGGCGCACGTGCAGCCGTGCAGCCGATCGCAGCGGCACCGCGGCATTGGCCAGGCGCTCCACGTCCACCACGTCGCTGCCGCCGAGGTCGACCACCACGAAGAGGGTCGGCTGCGGGTCGATGGCGGCCTGCTGGATGGCCGCGGGCCCCTCCAGCGCGAAGCGCCGACGGTCCCACACCTCCACCTCCGTGACCACCTCCGCCTGCGGGACCTCGGTGCCCTCGAGGGCCAGTGCACGCAGCGGCGCCTCGGGGCTCTCGGGATCGACGCGCGCCACCTCCGCGGCCGCCTCGGGGAGCACCGCGCGCACGGCGTCCATGGCGCCGGTGGGGCCGAGGCCGAAGCTGCGCCTCGGCACCGCGATGCGCTCGAGGTCCGGCTGCGACGGGGCCAATCGCGGCGAGTGCTCCAGGCCCGTGCGCACGCGACGGAAGATGTGCAGCGCCTTGCGCAGCAGGATCGACGTGCGGACGCCGTCGTTCACCTCGAGGCGCACCTCCTCGCCGTCGCGCGGCGGCAGGCGGTCCCACCAGAGACGCGCGGGACGCTCGCCGCGGGCGCGCAGCGCCTCCGCCACCTCCAGGATGTCCGGCGCCACCGACCCGGGCCGGGGCTCGAGCACGATGGCGTCGTCGCAGCGGGTGAGGACGCGCTCGAGCGCCGCCTCGTCCATCGGGTTGGTGCAGCCGAGGTCCAGGACCGGCACCCGTCCCTCGAGCCCGAACTCGCCGAGGATGTGGTGCACCGCCACCGAGGCCGGGCCGACCGTGATGAACGCCACCGGCTCGCGCTCGCCCGGGCTCGGCAGCGCGCTGGCGCGGTTCAGCTCGATCCGCCGCACCACGCGCAGCACGTCGTCGCCGTCGGGGGCACGCGCGCCGCGCCGGGCGCGCAGGAGCGCCGCCACCTGCTCCACGCGCTCCGTGATCCGGTTGGCGCGCAGCGGCGGCGAGTCGATCGAGCGCAGCACCGCCGAGTGCGCCACCACCGCGGCCATGCGCGGGCCGGCGTTGGCAAGCCGGAAGGCGTGCTCGATTCCGTCGCGCAGCGACTCGATGCCGTCGGGCGCCACCACGGGCAGCCCGATCGACCGTGCCGCCTGCCACGGCGAGGACAGCCGGACGAGGTACGGATTGTCCTCGAGGAGGAGCACCACGCCGCCCTCCCCGGGCCGCGGCGAGTCGAGCGCCCGGCGCGCCACCGCCACGGCGATGGCGAGCTGCTCGTTGGGCACCAGGGCGAGCACGCGCTTGCCCTCGCTTGCCGCGCGCACCGCCAGGCTGACCGCACGCGCCGCGTCCACCGAGTCGGTGACGGTGACGCGGTGCGCTTCCAGCGCGCGCGCCACCGCCGCGTCGCCCTGCATCGCCAGCACGGGCTCGAACGGCACCTGCCGCGGACCAACCACCGCATCCACCGCGAGCTCGCTCTCCAGCACGCCCTTCACGATCGCCTGGTGCGCCGAGAGCAGCGCCGTGCCCTCGGCGCGGATGAGCGGGTGGTTCCATCGACCGACGAGCTCGGCCGGCGATGCCGTCACGCGCCGTCCTCCGGAGCCCGCCATCCCGGAACCAGCTCGCCGCCGAGGAGCGCCTCCACGGCCACCGCCACGCCGTCGCGGTCGTGGGAACGCGTGTGCGCGCGTGCGACGCGGCGGATCCGCTCGTCGGCGTTGCCCATTGCCACGCCGAGCGGGGCGCTGCGGATCATGTCGAGGTCGTTGAGCCCGTCGCCGAGGGCGATGATCCGCTGCGGGTCGATGCCGAGCCGTGCCGCGGCCTCGCACGCCATCGACCACTTGTCGGCCGTGCGGCTGAAGACCTCGAGCATGTGCGTGCGCGAGCCGATCGCCTCCTCCGCGGTCAGCGCGCTCCAGCTGCGCACCGCGAGCGAACCGCCCCACCGGTCCTCCACGTGGCCGACGATCGAGTCCATCTCCGCCGCGGGCCCGATGGTCCCGACGCGAAGCACCGCGTCGGCCAGGTGCACGTGCGCATCGTCGGGCGCGGCATGCCAGTCGCGCGCGATCACCGGATGCTCGGAGAGCCACCACTTGGTCGCCGCGTCGAGCTCGGCGGTGCCCAGGAACACGTAGTCGTGCCCGGTCATCGACGCATCGAGCAGGACATGCGCGCGATGGCCGTGCCGGATGATGGCATCGGCGATGTCGAGCGCCGCGCGCGCGTCCACGGTGGCCGTGGCGAGCACCTTGCCCGAGCCCGCCTCGTGGAGCGACGCGCCCGACGCGCCGATGAAGAACGCGTCCTCCGCGATGCAGTCGATCGCGCGGTGGCTCTCCGCCCAGGTACGGCCGGTGGCGATCGCCACGTGCCAGCCCGCGTCGTGCGCGGCCCGCAGCGCGGCTCGGTTTCGCTCGCTGACGCGGCCGTCCTTGCCGAGCAGCGTGCCGTCGAGGTCGGTGACGATGAGTCCTGCCATCGCGTGCTCGGCCTGCCGGATAACCGCGCGGCCGTGCCGGGGAGGATAGGCGAATTGGGCTACACTCCCCGGTTCCCATGAGCCAGATCGACCGTCGTCTCAAGAACGTGCAGCAGGCGGACCTCTCCGAGAGCCGCGTCAACGACGACTTCGTGCTCTGGCTCAAGACGTGGGGCCAGAACCTGCTGCTGGTGGTGCTCGTCATCGTCGCCCTGGGCATGGCCTGGCACTGGTGGCAGCAGCGCAAGGAGCGCGAGCGCGACGACGCATGGGCCGAGCTCGACGGCGCCACGCTCCCCGCGGCGCTCGAGGAGATCGCCGCGCGGCACGCGGGCAAGGACTCGGTGGCGCTGTTCGCCGAGCTCGAGGCCGCCGACACCTACCTGCTCGCGGTCATCACGGGCAAGCGCTTCGACCGCGAGGCCAGCGCCGTCGACGCCGCCATGACCCCGGAGCTCCGCGCCGAGTGGCTCAAGGAGGCCGACCGGCTCTACGCCAAGGTCGCCGACCGCGTCACCAAGGCGGGCTCCACCGGCGAGTACGGGTTCCTGTTCAGCGCGCTGTTCGGCCGCGCCGCGGTGGCCGAGGACCTCGGCGACCTGAAGTCCGCGGAGGCGCACCTGAGGACCATCGAGGACCGCTCCAAGGGCACCGACTTCGCCGCCGCCGGCGAAGTGGCCGCGAAGCGCCTCGCGTCCCTCTCCGCGCTCGCCACCCCGGTGAAGCTGCCCTCGAAGCCCGTGGTGGCGCCGAGCGCGCCGCTGGCGATCCCCGACCTCACGGGAAGCGGCATTCCGAGCCTCCTGTCCGCGCCCGCGCCCGCCCCGGCCCCCGCCGGCAGCAGCCCCGCGTCGGCCGAGGACGTGGTGAAGCAGCTGCAGGGCGGCTCGCCCGCCCCCGCCGGCACGCCGTGACCGAGCCGGACCGCGGCCCGGAGGCGGACACCGCCGACGAGGCCATCAGCACCGACCCCGCGGAGCTCTTCGAGCTCTACGAGAGGCAGTCCTCCGACGACGAGACGCCGGTCACCGCCGTCTTCGAGGTGCAGCGCAACCTCGACGTACGGCTCGACCGCTTCCTCGCGCGCCGCGTGCCGTTCCTCAGCCGAACGCAGCTGCAGCGGCTGATCGACGAGGAGGCCGTGCTCGTCAACGGCCGGGCGCCCAAGGCAAGCACCAAGCTCCGCCGCGGCGACCGCGTGGTGGCCACCCTGCCCCCGCCGCCCTCCAACGCGATCGCCGCCGAGCGCATCCCGCTGCAGATCCTGCACGAGGACGACCACCTGGTGGTGGTCAACAAGCAGCCCGACCTCATCGTGCACCCGGCGCGCAGCCACAAGTCGGGCACGCTCATCAACGCCCTCGCCTGGCACTTCCTGCACAACACGGGCGGCACGCTGAGCACGGTCGGCGAGGACATCGCGCGGCCCGGCGTGGTGCACCGCCTCGACAAGCACACCTCCGGCGTGATGGTCTGCGCAAAGAGCGACGTGGCGCACTGGCGCCTCGCCAGGCAGTTCGAGGTGCGCAGGACGGAGAAGCGCTACCTGTGCCTGGTGCACGGCGAGGTCGAGCCGGAGGCCGACGTCATCGACCTCCCGCTCGGCAAGCACCCGACCATCAAGGAGAAGTACGCCGTCCGGCACGACGAGCTCGGCAAGGCCAGCCAGACCGTCTACCGGGTGCGCGAGGTCTACGAGGGCTGCTCGCTCGTCGAGGTCGAGCTGCGCACCGGCCGCACGCACCAGATCCGCGTGCACATGAGCCACGTTGGCTACCCGCTCGTCGGCGACGACCTGTACGGTGGCAGGCACGTCACCGTCGGCGACTTCGACCCGTCGCAGCCGGACGCCGCGGCGCCGCTCATCGCGCGCCAGGCGCTCCATGCCGCGCGACTCGGCTTCGAGCACCCCGTCTCCGGCACGCGCATGGCGTTCGAGGCCCCGATGTGGCCCGACCTCGCGCGCGCCGTCGAGCTGCTGCGCGCCACGCGCCTGAAGCGCGTCCTCGCCGCCCCCGGCGCCATCCTCGACCTCGGGAAGTCCGCCCCTGGTTCGTCTGGCACCAGTTGACCTCTCCGGAGAAACGCCCCTACCGCAGCTTGAGGCTCACGAGCGCCACGATCGCCAGGGTGATCGCCACGAGGTAGAAGCGCCCCACCACCTGCGTCTCCTTCCAGCCCTTGTGCTGGAAGTGGTGGTGCGCCGGCGCGCACAGCAGGATGCGGCGCCCCTCGCCGAAGCGGAGCCTCGTCCACTTGAACCACCCGACCTGCAGCATCACGCTGAGCGCCTCGAGGTAGAAGACCCCGCCGATCACCACGAGCAGCGCCTCCTGGCGGATGCACACGGCCACGGTCGCGAGCAGCCCGCCCATCGCCAGGCTCCCGGTGTCGCCCATGAAGATCTGCGCGGGCGCCACGTTGAACCAGAGGAACCCGAGGCACGCCCCCGCCATCGCCCCGGCCACCACCATCAGCTCGCCGCTCCCGGGCACGTGCGGCACCAGCAGGAACTGCGCGGCACGCTCGCTCGAGGCGATCCACGTGAGCACCATCATCGCGAAGCTCGCGATGAGGAGCGTCCCGCCCGCGAGGCCGTCGAGTCCGTCGGTCAGGTTCACCGCGTTGGACGTGAACGCGATCATGAACATGCCGAGCAGCACGAACCCCGCCACCCCCAGCTGCCACACGCCCGGCGCGAGCTCCGGCCGCACCAGCACGCCCTCGACGGGCGCCGGCACGTAGGTCCGCTGGAACGGCAGGTTGAGGACGCGCGCATCGGGGAGCTCGGCCGCGCCGAAGATGAACCATGCCGCGATCGCCCCGATCCCGAACTGGAACACCAGCTTCTCCCACGGCAGCAGCCCGTCGCGCGTGCGCTTGCCGCCATTGCGCTTGGTGCGCGCGGCCTGCGTCAGCTTCATCCAGTCGTCCCACGCACCCACGGCGGCCAGCCACACGAGCACCACCATGCACACCTGCACGTAGCGGCTGTGAAGGACGTCGGCGAGCAGCACGGTGGTCAGCAGAACCGACCCGCACAGCAGGATGCCGCCCATCGTCGGCGTGCCCCGCTTGGACGCCATGATCTCGTTGAGGTCCTTCCCGTAGAACTCCGGGTCGTCGGTCACCTTCACCGCGCGCAGCCGCGCGATGAGCCGCGGCATCAGGACGAGCACGGCGGCGAACGCAAGCAGCACCGCGAAGAACGCACGGAACTCGAGCTGGAACATCACCTGCACCACCGGGTACAGGCCGACCGCGTCCAGCCAGTTCTGCAGGTGCTCGACGAGCGAGTAGAGCATGCTCAGCGCGCCGGGACGGCGCCCTCCTTGCGGGATGCGAGCGCAGCCGCCACCCGCTCCATGCGGCTGCCGCGGCTGCCCTTCAGCAGGATCTCGTCGCCGGCCCGGAGCCGCTCCGCGATCGCGGCCACGCCCGGCTCGTCGAGCGCCGGAACGTGCAGCACGTCGCAGCCACCCGCCTCCCGCGCCGCCGCGGCGCCGTGCGCGCTCAGCTCGCCGACGAACACCGCAAGCCCCACGCCGGACGCCGCCGCCGCGCGCCCCACCTCCGCGTGCATCGCGGGTGCGCCGTCGCCGAGCTCGAGCATGTCGCCGAGCACGCTCACGCGCCGGCGCGCACCGGCGGACAGCTCCGCGAAGGCCCGCAGCGCCGCGAGCACCGCGTCGGGGTTGGCGTTGTAGGCGTCGTTCACCACGGTCACGTCGCCGACCGGCTGGCGCGTCATCCGCATCTCCGTGGGCACCACGGCCCCGAGCGCCTCGCCGACCTTCTCCGCGGGAACGCCGAGCATGCGCGCGGCCGCGACCGCCGCCAGCGCGTTCATCGCGTTGTAGTCGCCGGGAAGCCCGAGCGGGCTCTCCCACTGCGCGCCCTCGGGCTCGCGCACGGTGAATCGCTGGCCCGCGCCCTCGGCGCGCCGCGCCACCAGCCGCCACCGGCAGCCGTCGCCCGTGCCGAAGGTCACCACTCGCACGCCCGGCTTGACCCGTGCCGTGACCGCGGCCACGAGCGCCGGCTGGTCGCCGTTCACGATCGCGATGCCGGAGGTGCCGAGGCCGTCGACGATCGTGCACTTCTCCTCGATGATCGCCTCGACGCTCCCCATGCCGCCGAGGTGCGCGCGCCCCGCCATCGTCACGATCGTCACGTGCGGCGCGGCCATCGTCGCCAGCGGGGAGATCTCGCCCGGGTGGTTCATGCCGATCTCGACCACCAGGTACCCGTCCGACGAACCCGCCCCCAGCAGGGTGAGCGGCACGCCGATGTCGTTGTTGAAGCTCTTGGGCGAGGCGCTGCCCTTCATCACCGAGCCAAGCGCCGCATCGACCAGCCTGCGCGTGGTGGTCTTGCCGCTCGAACCGGTGATCGCCACCACCTTCGCCCGCAGCCGCCCGCGCCACCAGCGCCCGAGGTCCCCGAGCGCCCGGCGCGTGTCGCCCACCTCCAGGAGCGGCAGGCCCGCGGGGCGCGGATGGTCGCCGGCCTTGCGGTCCACCAGCGCCGCCTTCGCACCGCGCGCGGCGGCATCCGCGAGGAACGCATGCGCGTCGAACTTCTCGCCCCGCAGCGCCACGAACAGCCGCCCTCGCAGGTCATCCCGGGTGTCCGTCCCGACGCCGTGGAGCATGAAGGGCGCCGCCGGCAGCCCTCCCTTGGGCTCGCCCGCCGGAGGCCGCACGATCCACTGCCCGGCCACGGCGGTCCTCAGGTCGTCGGCGGTCACGTCCATGCTCGGTCCTCGCTGCGCACGGCGGGGGCCGCGCCACCGCCCCGGATCCAGCCGGGGCATGCATCGGTATCGGCAGGTCCCCCGAACGGCCCCGCAGGATTGCGGGATGAAATCGGGACGAGGCAGCGCCCGGTTCGGGTCCCTGATCGAACCGGGCGGCCCACTCAATGTCGTCCCTGCCCGCACTGCACCCCGAGTGGCCACCCGGCGAACCGGGGAGCGCTCGAGGCCGGGCGTCCGACCCGGCCGGGTTTCCCGTCTCCGGGCAGCCTGGATCGTCCGACGGGCGAGACTCCGCTGCTACGAGTTGAGTGCCGGGCAGGTTCGGTGGAGCGTCCGGAAGGACGTGAATCCGCGCGGATCGCTTGCCTTCCGCGCGTCCGACCGCACAGTGGCAGAGGCGCGCAGCCGCAACGGCCCATCCGTTCCGGGCCCGGCACCGGCGCCTCGGTTTGAGAGATCTCCCATGGCCCAGTTCCACCGCCTTGCGCAGCGCACGCTTGCAGCCGCCTGCGCCTTCTGCATTGGCATCCTGATCGCGCGTTTCGCCGGGTTCTGACCGTCCCGCGGCCCACCAGGGCTGCTGCCCGACCCGCGGCGCCCCGGCATCCCCGGACACCTCCCGAACGGTTCGTTCAAGTTTCGGGACCCACCCTGCCGATTGGGTCTCCTATGGGGCGGAACTGGTTCGCCCTCCTTGCTACCCCCCGAAAGAGGAGAATCGCATGAAGGGTTTCGAACTGGTCAAGGGCTGGGCTCGCGAACTGGTTGACATCATGCTGCTGTTCATCGCCCTCGGCGTGCTGGTGCAGATCATCTTCGGCACCGACAGCACCTCGTACTTCGGCAAGATCACCGGCAACCTGATGGCCTTCGTCACGCAGCTCGGCAGCAACGGCTTCGTCGGACTGATCGCCCTGCTGATCATCATCAGCATCTTCACCAAGCGGACCTCGACCACCAGCTGAGGCCACCGCCAACCGCATTGACCAAACGGCCCCCGGCATCGCCGGGGGCCGTTTGCGCTCTGTCTCCTCCGATGGCCGCAAGCCCGAGCGCCCTCAGCGCGAGGCCAGCGCGACCCCGGATGCGGCCCCGGACCGCCCGAGGACGGCGAGTGCCACCTTCCGGTCGTCGAACGCGCGCTTCTCGGTTCCGACGATCTGGTAGTCCTCGTGGCCCTTGCCGGCGACGAGCACGATGTCGCCGGGCCGGGCCTCCGACACCGCAAGCTCGATCGCACGCGCCCGGTCCGCCTGGCGGACGACCGCGGGGCCACCGGCCCCGGGACGGCCCGCAAGGACCTCGTCGATGATCGCCTCGGGATCCTCGGTGCGCGGGTTGTCGCTCGTCACCACCACGCGGTCAGAGTGCCTGCATGCCACGGCCATCATGCGCGGGCGCTTCGTGCGGTCCCGGTCGCCGCCGCAGCCGAAGACCGTGACCAGCCGACCGCCCGCGCCCACGAGCGGGCGGAGGGCCGTGAGCACGTTCTCCAGCGCATCGTCCGTGTGCGCGTAGTCCACCAGCACGGCGAACGGATCGGCAGGCCCCGTCACGGGCTCCAGCCTTCCGGGAGGGGCCGTGCAGCCGGCAAGCGCCTTGGCGATCGACTCCGCCGGCACCCCGATCGACCACGCCGCGGCCGCCGCCTGCAGCGCGTTCATCGCGTTGTGCCTCCCCACGATGGGAAGCCGCACCCGCACCCCGCCCCATGGCCCGGCGAAGGCGGTGTCCTGCCAGCCCAGGCGGGACTCGTGGATCGTTGCCGTGCACTCCGCCTCCCCGGCCGGCGCGGCCGCCACGCCCACGCGGCAGCGGAGGACGCGCGCGCCGCACCCCTGCAGCATCGCCACGTGCCACGGGTCGTCGGCGTTCACCACCGCCACGCCGTCCTTGGGCAGCATCCGGAACAGGCGCGCCTTGGCGGCGGCGTAGTGCTCCATCGTGCCGTGGTAGTCGAGGTGGTCGCCCGTCAGGTTGCTGAAGACCGCCGTTCGGAAATGCAGCGCGTCGGCCCGGCCCTGGTCGAGCGCATGGCTCGAGACCTCCATGGCGCATGCGGTGCATCCGTTGCGCACCATCCGACCGAGCGCGCGCGCGGCCTCGATGCCGCCGGGAGTGGTGAGGCTCGCAGGCTCGGCTACCGCGCCATCGTCGATCACCACGGTGCCGATCACGCCGCAGCGCTCGCCGGCGGCCTGCACGAACTGCTGCACCAGGAACGCCATCGTTGTCTTGCCGTTGGTCCCCGTGATGCCAACGAGGCGAAGCCACTCGGTCGGCGAGCCCTCGAGGCGGTCCGCGATCGCCCCGGCGAGGCGCGCGAGGTCGGTCCCGTCCGGCACACGCACGCGAAGCACGCGCTCGGCACCGGATGCGCCGGCGCACGGGTCGTCGCCCGCGTGCAGCACCGCCACCGCGCCCTTCGCCACGGCGTCGGCCACGAAGGCCCTCCCGTCGCTGCGCGTTCCTGCGCGCGCCACGAACAGGCACCCCGGTGCCGCCGCCCGGGAGTCATCGCAGATCGAGGTGACGTCGCAGGAGGCCTTGCGGACCTCCGCGGTGACGGGAACCAGCCGCTCGAGCAGCGCGTCCAACTTCATGGGCAGTCCTTTGCCGGGGTTCGTGCGCGGCATCCGCCGCTGCGCTCCACTCTACGTCCATCGGCAGCCACCGCGCCTGCCGTCCAGCGGCGCCCGCCGCCTCACCCGGGACGGAACATCCGCTTGGCGCACCGCCCCACCACCTGGCAGGACACCGCGTCGAACGCCCCGCTGACCACGCCGCCCGCGATCGGCACCAGCTTCCCGACTCCCCGCGCGCCCTTCACGGTGCCCTTGGCGATGAGCTGCGTGCCGACCTCCCGGTTGAGCTCGGTCAGCGTGCGGCCTCCGACCCGCTCGATCGCGCGCAGCGCGGCCTGCCGCCCAAGGGCGATCCCCGCTCCCTTCAGGAGCTTCGAGGCGCTCGCATCGCCCACGAGCGCCAGGAGCACCACGGTGCGCACCCTGTCCGACCGCGGATCGTGCCCGTAGATCGACGCGATCGCCGCGGCCATCCGCGCCTGGATCAGCCACGATGCGGCCACCGACCCGGGCACGGTGATGGGAAGGGTCAGCACGCCACCGAGCCCGGTGATGAACCCGGCGGTGAAGTTCTTCGTGGTCTCCCAGCGGATCAGCGCGTCGACGCGCTTGTCGTCGTCGGCAAACCCGGCGTCGATGCGGTAACGCTCGGCGAGGTCCGCGGCGCTCGAGAGCGGCGACACGCCGGCGATCGACCGATCCGTGATCCAGTCGGCGAGCTTCAGCGCATCACGCCGCAGGTCCTTCAGTTCCATTCGGGTCAGCGTAGCCCCCGTGCGATCGATGTGTCCGGGAACGATCGCCCCGTGCGCTTCCTCCTTGACTTCGCGCGCACCCGCGGCACCATGGAAGCGACCGGTCTGGCTGCAGCCGATCCAGAAAGATGCAGCCCATGGTGGGTCATCGTTTCCCCCCGTGACAATCTGCTGGTGAGCGCGGGTTCGTCGGGAGCCTGCCGCTCGGGAAAGGACCCGTCGCCTTTCGCGGAAGTGCAAGCGTGTATGCACGGGCGCGTCGCAGGGGGCGACACACGAGTCCTCAAGGCGTAGGCCGGATCTCGGGCCAAGCGTCTTGACCGCTCCGGCGACCACGCCTCGCCGGGGCGGTCCAGCTTTTGCGCGTTGCGCGACACGCGTGCCTCGGGCCTGCCGGGCGCGCGTCTCACGCGATGAGCATCGCATCGCCGAAGCTGTAGAAGCGGTACCCCTCGCGCTGCGCGAGCGCATACAGCTCCTTCAGGCGCTCCAGCCCGACGAACCCGCCGACGAGCGCCAGCAGCGTGCTCCGCGGAAGGTGGAAGTTGGTGAGCATCGCATCGACGTTCCGGAAGGCATGCCCCGGGGCGATGAGGATCGACGTCTCGCCGCCCCATCCGCCTGCGCCGGCATCGGCGGGAACCGACTCGAGCGCCCGCACCACCGTGGTGCCGACGGCCACCACGCGCGGCCTCGGCGACTCGCGCAGCATGGCGAGCGTCGCCGGCGGCACGAACATCGGCTCCGAGTGCATCGGATGCTCGCCGAGGGTCGCCGAATCGACGGGCTTGAAGGTGCCCGCGCCCACGTGCAGCACCACCGACTCGCGCCGCACGCCGCGCGCCGAGAGCTCCGCGAGCAGCTCGTCGGTGAAGTGCAGGCCCGCCGTCGGCGCGGCCACCGAGCCCCGCGCCGCGGCATCGGCGTACACGGTCTCGTACTCGGCACGGTCGTGGTCGTCGTCCCCGGGCTCGTGTCGACCCTCCCGGGCCCGCAGGATGTAGGGCGGAAGCGGCGTCCAACCGGAGCGCTCGATCACCGCGGCCGCGTCGCCGCCCTCCGTGCCGGCCGCGATGCGCACCTTCCAGGCCCCGCCGTCGCGCGCCACCAGCTCGAGCGCGTCGCCGCCACCCCCCGCATGCGGGCCGACGAGCGGCAGGCGGTCCCCGGCCCGGTAGCGCTTGGCGCGCCGAAGCAGCATGCGCCAGCAGCCGTCGGCGGTGGGCTCGAGGAGGAGCCCCTCGGTGTCGGGCGTCCGGAGCCTCGCGCGCAGCACCGACGAACGGTTGACGACGAGCGCATCGCCGGCGCCGATCCACCGCGGCAGGTCGCGCACCTGCGCGTGCTGCACCGCGCCGCTCGCCCGGTCCACCACCATCAGCCGTGCGGCATCGCGCGGGTGCGCGGGCTCCGTGGCGATGCAGCGCTCGTCGAAGGGGTAGTCGAGGAGATCGGTCGCGAGGCCCGACATGCCGTCAGCCCCCCGCGGGCGGCGCACTGGCTGCCGGCGCGGGCGCCGCCAGCCGCGCGCCGCGCGCCCACTCCGCAAACCCCATCACCCGGCCGCCCGCAGGCTGCACCTCGAGGAGCCGCACCGCGCCCTCGCCGCACGCAAGGACGCCGTCGGGGTTCACCTGCCCGGGCAGCAGGTCGTGCGGACGCTCAGCCTCCTCCGACCGCCGAACGGTGAGCGCGATGCCGGACACCGTCATGGCGCACCCGGGCCACGGGTTGAGTCCGTTGATCCGTGCGCGCACGCGCGGCGCCGGGAGCGAGAGGTCCACCCACGCATCCTGGCGCGACAGCTTTCGCGCGCGCGTGGCCCTCGACTCGTCCTGCGCACGGGCCTGCACGGTGCCGGACCGCCAGGCATGGAGCACGGCGGCCACGAGGTCAGGGCCGAGCCCCGAGAGCGCCTCCGCCAGCTCGCCGGCGGTCTGGCGCGGGCCGATGGCGAGCGGCTCCTCGGCGTAGACGACGCCGGCATCCATGCGCTCTGCCAGCGCGATGATGCTGACGCCCGCCACCGGGTCGCCCTCCATCAGCGCGCGCTGCACGGGCGCCGCGCCGCGCCAGCGCGGCAGCAGCGACCCGTGCAGGTTGATCGCGAACACGTCGTCGAGGAGCGGCGCGCCGAGCTTCTGCCCGAAGGCGATCACCACGAAGCACGCACCCGGCTGGGGGCGACCGTCGCGCACGGAACGGTCGGCGGCGGCGATGGCTGCGCCGCGAACCACCTCGAGTTCCCCGGCGGCGTTCACGTCCTGCGGCCGCACGAGCGGCAATCCCCGCTCGAGCGCGAACGCTGTGACCGGTGTCGGCGTCAGCTTCTTGCCGCGCCCCGCCTCGCGGTCGGGCTGGCTCACCACCAGCGCCACGCGCCCCGCGTCCGCGAGCATGCGCAGCACCGGCACCCCGAACTCCCCGGACCCGAGGAACACCACCTCGGGGAGCGAGGCCGGGTCCCGCTGCGCGGCGCTCCGGGCCTGTGCGGCGCGGTGCCCTGCCATCACGCCTCGTCCGCCGCGGCCTTCAGGTCACGGAGCGCGCGCCGGACCCGCAGGCGGTCGATGGGGCTCATCTTGTCGATGATGAGCACGCCCTCGAGGTGGTCGTGCTCGTGCTGCCAGACGCGCGCGGCGAAGTCGCTGCTTGTCTCGGTGAATTCCGTGCCGTCGGCATCGAGCGCCCGGATGGTGACCGTGGTCGGGCGGCGCACCGAGCCCCGGATGTCGGGAAGGCTCAGGCAGCCCTCCTCCATGGCCTCGAGGTCGCCGGTCACGTCCACGAGCACCGGGTTGATGTAGGCCTTGCGCGCCCCGCCCCGCTCGGTGGCACCGGTCACGAAGATGCGCAGCGACTCGCCGATCTGCGGCGCGGCCAGGCCGGCCCCGTCCTCGGCGTCCATCAGCCGGAACATCTCCTCCACCAGCGCGCGGACCGAGCCGTCGACGGCCCGGACCGGCGCGGCCTTCCGCCGCAGGACGGGGTCCGGGTAGAGCACCACCGGACGCGTGGCGAGGCGGGGTTCCTCGGGTCGATCGGCCATGCCGGGTCGATGCTACGCTACGGAATCACGACGGAGGCAACGCCCAGTGATCTTCGGTTGGCGCAAAGGCGAGTCTGGCAATTCGGAGAAGCCCTTCGAACCGCAGCCCGAGAAGGCGCGGAAGTTCTTCGACCACGCCCGCACGGTGGGCGCGGCCGACCAGCATGAGTACGCACTCAAGCTCTGGGCCAACGGGCTCAAGTTCGACCCCGGCAACCTGGCCGCGCACCAGGGCATGTACGAGGTGGCCACCAAGTTCCACGCCACGTCGACGCCCGCGGGCGGCAAGGACGTCAAGGAGATCGAGGGGCCCGGCCCCATCGACAAGATGGTGGTCGCCGAGTACGTGTGGATGCGCGACCTCAACAACGTGTCGGCCGCCATCCGCCTGATGGAGGCCGCCGGCCGCGCGGGGCAGACGCCGCTCGGGCAGTGGCTTGCGCCCAAGCTCCTCAACATGCTGCGCAACGCGATGGCCAAGAAGCCCCAGAAGAAGGTCTGGGTGCAGGCGATCGACTACTTCTCCGAGGTGGAGGCGTGGAACGAGGCCTTCGCGGCGGGCGAGGAGGCCCAGCGGCTCGATCCCTCCGACGGCGCGCTCGAGGACCGCATGCGCCAGCTCACGGCCGCGCGCGCCATCCAGCAGGGCGGCTACTCGCAGTCCGGCGGCGGCACCAGCGGATTCCGCACGGTGGTGCGCGACGCCGAGAAGCAGCGGCAGCTCGAGGCGGCAAACAGCATCTCCGGTGCAGGCGGCAGCGAGGAGACGGCCCTCGAGAAGGCCAAGAAGGACTTCGAGGAAGACCCGATGTCCCCCGAGGCCATCAACCGCTACGGATCGCTGCTGCGCAAGCGCGGCCAGGGCGACGACGAGGCCCGGGCGATCGACGTGTTCATGACCGGCTTCCGCCGCCTGAGCGAGTACCGCTTCAAGATGGCCGCCGACGACCTGACCATCGCGCAGGCACGCAGGGCCGAGCGCATCGCGCGCGAGCAGCTCGAGCAGGCACCGGACAACCCTGCCCTGCAGCAGGCGCACGAGGCCGCGCGCGCGCGCCTCCTCGACCGCGAGGGCGAGGTCTACCGCGAGCGCGTGCAGAAGTACCCCACCAACCGCGAGATGCGGGCCGACCTCGGCCGCATCGAGTACGAGCTCGGCCGCTACGAGGACGCCATGGCCGCGTTCCAGGCGGCCAAGGACGACCCGAAGCTCAAGGTGAACAGTGCCTGGATGCTCGGACGCTGCTTCTCCAAGGAAGGCTGGCATGCCGAGGCCGTGGGCGAGTTCAAGGAGGCGCTCGGCTCCCTCGACCTCACGCAGGGCGAGCGCGAGCTCGACATCAAGTACGACCTGATGCTGGCCCTCATGGAGCTGGCCAAGCTGGAGAAGTCGGGCGCCCATGCCAAGGAGGCCGCCGACATCTGCAGCGTGATCGTCCGCAAGAACATCGCCTACAAGGACGTCCGCGCCCGCCGCAAGGAAGTGGACGAGCTGGTGCGGACGCTCGGCTGACATGAGCTCGGCTGACATGAGCTCGGCTGACATGAGCTCGGCTGACATGAGCTCGGCTGACATGAGCTCAGCTGACTTGAGCTCGGCTGACATGAGCTCGGCTGACTTGTGCCCAGCTGAGTTGGGTTCGACGCGCCTCGCCGCGGCCGCGGCGTTGCTCCTCGCGGCGGCGCTCGCGGGCTGCGGAAACTCGTTGATGCCCACGCCCGTAGGGTTCGACCGCGCTGGCGCGGACCCGTTCGCGCAGACCGCGGAGCCGGACCGCGGCGCCACCGTCAGGCTCTTCCTGGCCACAAACCGGTCCGTCCGCAAGGACAGCGGTGGTCCATCGACCTACTTCGGCAACGACCGCGCCGACGAGCTGCGCCTCGGGACCCTCGACGTCAGGATCGGCGACGATGGCCTCGGCTGGCCCGAGCTCCGCGAGCTCTCGCGCCGCGACGGCCGCGACGGGACGCCCCCGATGCGCATCGCGGCGATCGACGACTTCGGGCCCGTGTGGACCTCCGCCGCGGAACTGCGCACGGGCAGCGCCGAAGTCGGCATCGAAGCGGCGGTGCGCGACCGCTTCGCCGCGGCGGTGGAGCGGCAGCTGCAGGACAGCGGACTCGACGAGTTGTTCGTGTTCGTGCACGGCTTCAACACGGACATCGAGGGAAATGCCGCGGTCGGCGCATCGCTCTTCCACTACCTCGGCCGCCGCGGGGCGCTCGTGCAGTTCGAGTGGCCCTCGCGCAACAGCGTCTGGTCGTACCAGGCGGACAAGGCCGCGGCCGCGGCGTCGGTGCGCACGTTCCGGCACCTGCTTGCCCGGCTCGGAACGGGCAATCGCGTCCGGAAGGTCCACGTGATCGCGCACAGCGCAGGCGCGCCGATTGCCGTCGCGGCCATCCACGAACTGCGCCTCATGCGCTCGGCCGACCCGGCGCCCGCGGTGCGGGAGGGGCTGCGGCTGGGGCGGCTCGTGCTGGTGGCACCCGACATGGACCTCGACGAGTTCCGCGACTGCGTGGCCGACGGCACGACGGAGGTCCCCGAGCGGACCACCATCTACGTGAGCAGCCGCGACAAGGCACTCGACTTCTCGGCGTGGATGGCGGGCTTCGCGCGCCTCGGACAGCCGCTCGCGGAACTCACCCCGGGCCGCGTCGAGTTTCTCGAGGACGACGCGAATGTGGACATCGTCGACGTCGCCGCAGCAGAGGAACGGATGGGCAGCTGGCTCGGCCACTCCTACTTCCACGAGGACCCCCAAGTGAGCACCGACGTGCTGCTCACCCTCATTTCGGGCGCGCACCCGCTCGACCGCGGCCTGCAGCGCGATGGCAAGCGCAAGGTCTACGCGTTCGGCACCACGTACCCGGAGCGCGCGCGCGAGGCCGCGCGCAGGATCGAGGCCGGTGCGCCGGGCGACACCGCCCCGCCGCCGGGCGGCACGCCGGCGACCAAGGTGCCCGAGCCATGAACGTCCGCGCCGCCGCCGTCATCCCGGCACGCTGGGCCAGCAGCCGCTTCCCCGGGAAGCCGCTCG
>VGXR01000013.1 GCA_016873255.1 Planctomycetota bacterium | reverse complement strand
GATGTCGGGCTCGACGAGTGACTTGATGAGGTCGATGAGCTCCTCGGCCTTCTCGGCCGCGGGTCGTCGGTCGGGTGCCTCGCCGGGCTGGCCGAACGGGGCGCCGCCGCCACCACCACCACCACCGCCGCCACCGCCGCCACCGCCGCCACCGAATCCGCCGCCACCACCGCCGGCACCGCCTCCGCCGCCGCCTTGGTTGCCCTGCTGCACGGCCTGGTTGAGGTTGAACTCCGGCGCGTTGTCGAAGTTCGGCGCCTCGAAGAGGAGGTCACGGATCGGGTAGATCTGCGTCTCGAGCGCGTTGCGCGCGTTGAGCCGGGACTTGGGGCCCACTTCCAGGTAGCCCTGCCGAAGCTGCCAGCTGGCGGGCTCCGTGGTGGTCATCTCGATCATGCGCTCGAGCACCACGAGGGCCTGCGCGTTGCTCATCTCGAGCGTGATGGGCGTCTCGGGGTCGAATCCGTCGGAGGCGCCGGGGTCGTCGGACCACCGTACGAGCATCTGCACGCCGAGGAGCTGTCGCAGGTACGCGAACGCGTCCTTCGCCTTGGTCTGGTCGAACTTCACGCTGACGCCGGTGGTCAGCAGCACGCGCAGGATCCCCATCTTGGTGGCCGCGCGCTCCGCCTGGCGCTGCTGGCCCACGATGGCGATGCGCTCGCCGAGGCTCTGTGCGGATGCGGAGGTCGCCACGACGGCGGCCAGCAGGCCGGTGCAGGCGAACATGGGTCGGATCCTGGTCATCGGGGACCTCCTTGCTCCCGGAGTGTACGGAGGGGCTCCGCCGGGCAGATCACGGATTCGGGCCGAATTGGCCGGGAACCGGCTCCGAGAGCCGTTCCAGTGCCGCCTCGGACTCGGCAAGCGCGAGGATCGCGACGGCCTGCGCGGCCACGGGCTGCGCCGCGTCCGCGGGCGAGGCGAGGATGCCGCCGACGGCGCGCTCCGGGGTGGGCGCGCAGTAGGCGATGCTGCCCGGTGCGGCGAGTTGCGCGACGAAGCGGACGGCCCAGCGGAGCGATGCTCGGTCCTCGCCGTCCCGCATCGGCGCGCGCCATGCCGGCTGGCCCGCGAGCATCGCCACGAAGAGCTGCGACCGGAGCGACTGTGCGCTGATGCGGCCGGCCGCGGAACCCGCCATCGGGTAGGCGCCGTCCATGTCCGCGAGCGAGGCGGGCCGGGTCCCGTCATCCGGCCGGACCTGCGTGGCAAGGAGCACCGTGCGCGCGGCCTCGAGCCGATCGCGGTGCGGTGCGGCCGCGGCCGCCCAGGCATCGCCGAGCAGCCGGCGGAGCGCGTCGAAGACGATGGGTGCCACGAGCGGCAGCTCGGCCGCGGGCGTCTCCGCGAGCGTCTCGTCGAGGAGGCGCTCGAGCGCCGCGCGTTCGAGGAGCACGGCGCCCGCCGCGGCGCGCGCGGCCGCGGCGTCGAGCACTGCCGCGCGCACGTGGGGCCGCACCGAGGCAAGCGCGGCGGGCGTGGCGAGCGATGCGAGCGTCGGCACCAGCTGCGCGGCGAGCCGGTCGTGCGCATCGCCGCCGAGGTCCGCCGCCGCGAGCAGCGCATACGCGACCGCCGCCGGCTCGGCGGCGGTCGGTCGCTCGGTCGGGTCGGTGTCCTGCAGCGCGGCGAGCACGCGAAGCGCGGCATCGCGCGCCTGCGCGCGAACGGGGGCAGGCCATGACGCCACGGTCGATGCGCGCGCCAGCGCCCACGCGCAGAGCGCCTGCTCGGCCGGGCCCGCCGCGAAGGGCTCGTATCGGTCCGCCGCGATCGCGTAGTCGCCGCGCAGGCCGGTGCGCGCGATCTGCGCCGCGGCATCGTCGGGGAGTCCCTCGGCCGGCGACGGGGGCTGCAGCTGCGCGGACAGTCGTGCGATCACGCCGGCCGCGAGCCGCGCAGCCTCGCCGGCCCGTGCCGGTTCCGATTGCAGGGCCGGCACCGCGCGTGCGAGCACGAAGGGCATGGCGTCCGGCGCGCCCTGCGCGATGCGGATGGAGCGCGACGCGTAGATCGCCGTGGCGCCGCCGAGTTCCTGAAGCTCCGGCAGGTCGCGCGGCGGCAGGCCGAGGTCGGTGACGAGCGACAGCACGGCGCGCGAGACCGGCGATGCCATCCTGCGCGCGAGCAGCACGGACGCCGGTTCGTAGGCGGTCCGGCTGCCGTCGGCCATCACCAGGCCGCACTCGCCCGGCTCGACGCTCCGGGCCACCTCTTCGAACGTCCGGCCGATGAGCGGTTGCCTCGGGCCCGCGAGCTCAAGTTCCAGCGTCACGGTCCGGGGGAATTCGGCTGCGCGCTCGGCGCCCTTGACCGCGCGGCGGCTGAACGCATCCTCGAGCGCGGCGCGGAGCGCGGCATCGACGGGCGCCGGCGTCCTCCCCTCGGCAAGCGCCTTCCCGATGCCGACCGTGCGGCCCCGAACGCGCAGCACGACGGCGGCCGCGTGCACATCGGCCGGCGTGGGAACCGGTTCGCCGCGCCCGGCGGCATCAAGCCAGCGGCGGGCCGCGAGGTAGGTGGCGACAGCGGCCTCCGCGCTCGGCGCATCGTGGCCGCTTGCTGCGTTGGGTGCGGGGGGCCCGGCAGGTGAAGCAGGGCTGCTCCCCGGAGGCGCGAACGTGGTGACGGCGGGGGATTCGGGTGCGGATTGCGGCAGCGGAGACGCCTCGGCAGCCGCGAGCGCGGGCCACACGAGTCCGAGAATGACGGCTTTACAGGGCAAAGCCCGCATAATCAGTGTCATCTCGCAGGTTTCCGCGCGTTCGGCGCTCACATCGGTGGACGAATCCCGCGTGTCGGGGAAGACTCTCATCGTAGCGCGGGGGGGTCCACGGCAACCAGCCGTCCCCCGCGCCGCACGTCTGTGAAATCGAAGAGCAGAACCATGCGCACCGTCGCCATTGCAGCATCCAACGTGATCTCGGTCGAGGAGAGCGCTCGCCGCATTCTCGTCCTGGCTGCCTTCGCTTTCCTCGCGCTCTGCTGAGCGCGGGCACGAATGGACCGGCCGCCCCTCGAGGCCGGAACCACTCTGAAGCGCGGACGAAGTCCGCGCTTCGGTGCCTTTTGCGCGTGGCACTTGCGGGCGGGGCGGCGCTTGCGATGTTCGCATGGCGCCGGCGCACTGCCCACCCTCGCCTTGCGGGGCGGGCGGCATGGCGCCGCCGCCGCCCCTCCGGCGAGGGGGCCAGGCACCCGATTTGCCGGTGGCGTCGGCTCCGCAATGGCCTCATCGTCGCGCGCGATGCGCACGCCGTGAGTGCGTGCGTTCGACCGCGCGATGACCCGAGCCTCCAAAGGCACCGCAGGCGCCCCGGGAAGGGCGCCTGCGTGGAGTGTTGCGTTTCAGCGGGCCGGTGCTCGATCAGAACTTGATCTTGCTGGTGCCGAGCGAGCCGTGGTCGTCCATGCCGCCGCGCGTCGGGCGCTGGCCCGTGTCGCGGCTGCGGCGTGCGGCCGGGTCCTCCTCGAGCGACGCGCCCCACTGCGCGCGCTTGAGGCTGAGGCCGATCTTGCGGTCGTCGGTGTCGACGCGCAGGATCTTGACCTCGACCTCCTGGCTGGGCTTGACCACGTCCTGCGGGTTGTCGACCTTCTGGTCGGAGAGCTCGCTGATGTGGAGCAGGCCCTCGAGGCCTTCCTCGAGCTCCACGAAGACGCCGAAGTTGGCGATCTTCGTGACCTTGCCCTTCACGATCATGCCCGGGCGGTAGGCGCTCGGGATGGCCTCGAGCCACGGATCCTCGGTGAGCTGCTTGACGCCCAGGCCGATGCGCTGCTTCTCCTGGTCGACCTCGAGGATCACGCACTTCACCACGTCGCCCTTCTTGTAGAGCTCGTTCGGGTGCGCCACCTTCTTGGTCCAGCTGATGTCGCTGACGTGCAGCAGGCCGTCGATGCCCGGCTCGATCTCGACGAACGCGCCGTAGTTGGACAGGTTGCGGACCTTGCCCTCGATGACCGAGCCGCGCGGGTACTTGTCGGCGACGAGCTCCCACGGGTTGACCTCGGTCTGCTTCATGCCGAGCGAGATCTCGAGCTTGTCCTTGTTGATGTCGAGGACGACCACGTCGACCTCGTCGCCCACGTTGACCAGCTCCGACGGGTGGTTCACGCGGCGCGTCCAGCTCATCTCGCTGACGTGCACCAGGCCCTCGATGCCCTCCTCGAGCGCGACGAACGCGCCGTAGGACATGAGGCTGACCACCTTGCCCTTGACCCGGCTGTTGACCGGGTACTTCTTCTCGATCTCTTCCCAGGGCGAGGTCTCCTTCTGCTTCAGGCCGAGGGCGATCTTCTCGCGCTCCCGGTCGATGTTCAGGATCTTGACCTCGACCTCGTCGCCGATCTTCACGATCTCGGTCGGGTGGTTCACCCGGCCCCAGCTCATGTCGGTGATGTGCAGCAGGCCGTCGAGGCCGCCGAGGTCGATGAACGCGCCGAAGTCGGCGATGTTCGTCACGGTGCCGCGGACGATGTCGCCTTCCTTCACGGCGCCGAGCAGCTTGCTCTTGGCGGCCTCGCGCTCCTCCTCGATCAGCTTGCGGCGGCTGATGACGATGTTCTTGCGCTCCTCGTCGATCTTGAGGATGGACGCGCGGATGCTGCGGCCGACGTAGTCGCCGATGTCGCCGGGGCGGCGCACGTCGACCTGCGAGGCGGGCAGGAAGACGGGAACGCCGATGTCGACGAGCAGGCCGCCCTTGATCTTGCGGAGGACCTTGCCCTCCACCACGTCGCCTTCCTTGCGCGTGACCAGGATCTGCTCCCAGCCGCGGATGCGGTCGGCCTTGCGCTTGGAAAGCACCACCGCGCCCTCGGCGTCCTCCATCTGCTCGAGGAGGACCTCGACCTCGTCGCCGATGGCGACGCCGGTGTCCTCGAACTCGGCCTTGTCGACCTGACCCTCGCTCTTCAGCCCGACGTCGACGATGACGAAGTCGCCGGACATGCCCACGACGCGTCCCTTGAGGATGGCGCCCGGTTCGGTTGCATTGGGCTCCGCGCCGCCGACGGCGGTGCCGGAGGTGATCCCGGAGAGGAGCGACTCGAGTTCAGTGGCGTCGAGGCCAATGTCCTCGATCAGGTTGTAGTCGACCATGATGTCTTTCTGGTGGTGCGTGGCTGGCCGTCACGACGCGCGTCGCGAATGCGGCGGTGCGAGTTCCCCGGCAACGGCACCGGGGGAGAACCGCGCAGGGTACAGCAACCGCGGGGGCATTCGTCCCGTCCCTCCCGGACCATTTCCCGAACGTCCTCGATAACTGCGCCGCCCGCGCGGCCGAGATTGGTCCGGGAGGAGCGGGACGAGTCTCAGTCGCCGCGGTCGATCGACGCCCGGATCCGCGTCAGCGGCTCGTCCTCGTCGATGGACGCCTTCGTCGCGGCGCGGTCGAAGCCGGCCAGCGTCGTGCGCATGGTGCGCCACTGCGAGGCGAACCCGAGCACGCCCACCACGTTGACGGCGAAGCAGACGGCGAACGTGAGGTGCGACACTCCCGTCGCGTCCAGCCACTTGTAGAGCGCCACCGCCAGGAAGGGCGCGATCACCCCGCGGATGCCGTTCAGCGTCACGTGGACGCTCATGTAGAGCGCATCGCGTTCCGCGCTGGCGAAGTCCTGGTGGCCGATGTTCCACGCGATGCTGCCGCCTGCGAAGCCGACCCCGAGCAGGGCGCCAGACACGTAGAAGAGCCACAGCGACTCCGACCATGCCGCCAGCCACATCACGCCCGCGGCGGTCACGAAGCTCCAGCCGTGGATCGACCGGAACTTGACGATGTGCAGCCGGTCGAGGAGCCGCGCCCACACCGGGATCACGAGCGGCATGGTGAGGAGCGGGATGATCGTCGTGGCCAGGATGGCCTGCAGGTAGGTGGCGCCCAGACGGTCCTCGAGGAAGATGGCCTGCGGCGCGCCGATCATCAGGTTGCCGAGCCCGAACACGAACATCCACGCCATGAACGTCCGGTAGGGGCGGTCCTCGACCAGCACGCGCCAGTTGGTGCGCAGCGCGTCGCCCGCCACGGCCGCGGTGCGGACAGGGTTCGCCGACACCTCCGCGGTGCCGGCCTCGGCGCGCTCGCGCTCGGCGAGGCGCCTGCCGCCGCGCAGGCGCACGTGGCGGAAGATGGAGTTGCCGTAGACGCCGACCGCCGCGAGCACGGGGAACACCACGTGGAAGCTCGCCGGGTTCAGGTCCATGCTCGCGCCCACCACCCATCCGGCGAGTGCCAGCATGATGGACTGCACGGTGGCCATCTTGCCGGCGATGCTCGCACGCCCGTTCTTCGGGTAGTTCTGGCGCCAGATTGCCGCGCGCACCGTGATGACGCCCGTCCAGGTGCTGCGCGCCAGCAGCACCAGCACGCACGTGCCCAGCAGCCCCCACTCGCTCACCGGCATGGCCGCCACCAGCGCCACGCACGCGCACGTGGCCAGCTGGATGCGCGAGATGAACGCCACCTTGTCGCGCCCGTTGCTGACGCGGCTCCAGAGGAAGCTGGTGAGGTTGGCGAAGTTCGGTGCCGCGCTCACGAGCGCCACCGCGAAGTCGAGTGCCGCGGGCGAGACGCCGGGCACGCCGGCCCAGGCCTTCTTCACGATGACCGACATCGTGCCGCCCTCGATCGCGCCGAGCATGATCGGCAGGAAGGCCCACGAGACCAGCTCGCGCGCGTAGTTGGCGCGCTGCATCGTCGGGATCGCCCGCGGGTGGAAGCTCCACAGCCAGCCGGTCAGCAGGTCAACCAGCGTGCGGGGGTGTGCGACGTGCTTCATCGAGGGGGCGGTGGGGGATCGACGGGGCCCGACCCCGTCGGGGGCCGACCGGGGCGAAGCTCGAACCCCAAGCGTAGGTGGGCTCGCCTGCCGTCGATCCCGGCCTTCCACTCAGAGGAGGCATGGCCATCGTCGCAGCAATTAAGGGGCGATCCCTTGGGGTTCGCATCGGTTCGAGCAAATAGGCCCCGAGCCGTGCACCCGAGGGGGTCGGACCCCGTCGATCGATCCAAGTCTAGCCGCGCCCGGCGGTGGCGCGATACGCCTCGTAGGCACGCTCGAGGCTGTCCGGGATCATGCGAACGCCGCCCAGGACGCTCATGAAGTTGGTGTCGCCGGCCCAACGTGGCACCACGTGGCCGTGCAGGTGCTCGGGCAGGCCCGCCCCTCCAGCGCGCCCGAGGTTGACGCCGACGTTCATCCCCTGGGGCTCGAACGTCCGCTGGCACAGGTCCATGGCGCGCTCCATCAGGAGCCAGAAGTGGGCCCGCTGCGGCGGCGGGTATCGGTCGATCGTCGGCTGTGCCTCGCCGAGCGCCACCAGCAGGTGGCCATTGGTGTAGGGGTAGCGGTTGAGGAGGATCATTCCCCGGTCGTCTCGGAAGACGACGTGCTGCTCGCGGTCCCGCTCGGGATGCGCCCAGTACTCGGCCAGGAAGTTGGGGGATCCGCCCGCCGGGGCCGCGCGCGCCGCCTCGGCCTGCGACTCCAGGCCGCGGATGTAGGCCATCCGCCACGGTGCCCACAGCGATTGCATCATCCCGCGAGTGTACGGAGGCGAATTTCCGAATTTCCCGGCAAGGCATGATCCTCCTTCGTGCCGGTTTGCGCCTTGAAGGGTGCAGGCGAGGCTCATGACCTCCTCGCCGCCTCAACAGTCGCGCGCGCGCCACCCTCTGGCGCGCGCGCGGTGTTTTTCGACATTCCGCGCGAATCCGTGATCCGTTCGCGCAGTGCTCCGCGCCTCCGATGGCGAACCGAAAGGGCGACCGGGCCGCACACGGAATAGGGAACCCCGTTGCGGACGCAGACCGGTCAACCACGCGCAGCCTCTCGCGCTTATGTGCGTAGCGGAATTCGAGAGCGGCTTCAGTCCTGACCCGGGAACGGCAGGGCTGAAGCCGAGCTGTGCTTTTGAGATCGATGCAAGGTGTTGCCGGGCAGCGGCGTGGGCCTTCGTGGTCCTGTGCAGTGGATTTCTCCAGAGAAATAGATTCCGTTCGTACCTCCCGTGGCCGCAGGCACTTGCGGCAACCCTGGGTCGGTGCATGATGGTCCCGTCACCCACAACCATCTTCCGTGTTTGTTTGACTCGCCCCGGATCGGGGTTATGGTCGGGGCCGGAGGAGGGAAACTCCAGTGAGCAGTTCGGTTCAGGCAGAGGAAAAGGTCGTTGATGTTGACCCCTTTGAGCAGGGCGACCAATGCGGTGGTGCCGCGGCCGGAGGCCGCATGGCACCGCGGCTGCGGACGATTGCCGACGGTTTCGGGGAGATCTACCCGCAGTTGCGGTCGATGGCATCGGTGCTGATGCGCCAGGAGCGCGCCAGCCACACGCTGCAGCCGACCGCGATCGTGAGCGAGGCCTTCCTGCGCCTGGCGCACCGGCGCCCCGACGAGTTCGCGTCGGCGAGCAACCTGCTCGCCGTCAGCGCGCATGCCATGCGCTGCGTTCTGGTGGACCATGCGCGTTCGCGCGGTGCCGTCAAGCGCGGAGCCTCGCGGCGCGGGGGCGACGCGGCGCTCGCGTTCGTGCCTGCCTCGCAGGTGGACCCCGCCGACGTGGTGGCCATCGACGAGGCCCTCAAGGAACTCACGGAGATGGACGAGCGCGCCGCGCGCGTGCTTGAGTGCAAGGTGTTCGCGGGAATGACCGTGGCGGAGATCACAGAGGCGCTCGGCGTGTCGCGCCCGACGGTGAACCGCGACTGGCGTTTCGGACGCGCGTTCCTCGCCCAGAAGCTCGGCATCGAGCTCGGCGACGACGACGGTCCGGAGGCCGACGCGGGCAAGTGACCCGGGGCCGTGGGCCTCGCGTGTTTCGAACGGACGGGAAAGGGGACGTGGGAGTGGAAAGCAACACAGAGTCGATCCAGGATCGTGAGGCCGCTCCGGCCGACGCGGGCAAGTCGAACCGCCTTCGGCGCGCGCGCGCGATCTTCACGTGTGCGTGCGACATGCCGCGCGAGGAGCGCGTGGCGTTCGTCGAGGACGCATGCGGCGAGGATGCATCGCTGCTCGCCCTGGTGCGGGCGCTGCTGGTGGCCGACGAGGATTCCGGTTCCGCATGGGACTGCGCGGGCGTGGAGGTGCAGCCTGCGACGCCGGCGCTGACCCTGCCCGCGGGCTACGAGCCCGTGCGCGAGCTCGGCCGCGGCGGCGTGGGCGTCGTGCACCTCTGCCGCGAGCGCGAGTCCGGCGACCTGGTGGCGGTGAAGGTGGTGCACCTCGCCAGTTCCGGTCGTTCGGCGGCGGCGCGCTTCCGCCGGGAGTGGCGCCTGCTGTCGAAGCTCCGCCATCCCTCGCTCGTGTCGCTGCGCGCCGCGGGGACGCTCGACGGCGGTTGCGCCTACCTCGTGATGGACTTCGTGGACGGCTGGGACATCCGCCGCCATTGCCGCGAGCGCTGCGTGCCGGTGTCGCGCCGTCTCGAGATGCTGGCTTCCGTGGCCGAGGCGCTCGCCGTGGCCCACGCCTACAACATCGTCCACCGCGACATCAAGCCCGCCAACATCCTGGTGGAGCGCTGCGGCCGCGCGCGGCTCATCGACTTCGGTGCCGCGCGCGTCTCCGACGGCGAGCTGCATTCGCGCCACGAGCACACGCTGACCGGCCAGATCGTCGGCACGCTCAGCTACCTGAGCCCCGAGCAGGCCTCCGGCAACTCGCGCAGGGCCGACCAGCGCTCCGACCTGTACCAGCTCGGCGTCGTTGCCTTCGAGCTCTACGCCAACCGCCTGCCCTACGACCTCGACGGCCAGACCTCCGCCGAGGTCCTGCGGACGGTGATCGCCGAACCGGCCGTGCGGCTCGATGCTGCATGCGGGCTTGCGGCGACGCACCCCGGCGTGGCGTTCTTCGAGCGTGCGCTGGCGAAGGACCCCTCGGCCCGGTTCGCGTCGGCGCACGAGATGGCCGCAGGGCTTCGCGCGCTCGCCGTGGCGGTCAAGGGCGAGGCTGCGCCAGCCGCACGCACAGGCGGCCACCGGCCTCGAGCCGCGCGCTAATCCGTACTCGGCCGTCGGGAAGCTCGATCGAGGCACGATCCTCGCGCTCGTCCGGGATGGCGTCGAACATCGGCCAATCCCAGGCGTCCTCCACGGCAAGCGTGCTCCCGCCGGGAAGCCGGTAGAGCAGGTCGGCCACGGCTGCGGCGGTGCCGCGAGAGATCACGAGCTCAATCTCGATGGGGGCGTCGTCGGTCGATGCGATGCACCGGCCCGGCAGCACCAGCATCCGGGCTTGCCCGTGCTCGAAGTCCGACCCTTCGCCTTCCTTGGTCTGGAGCCACTCGTGCTCGGACCGTCCCAGGCGCACGATGGCGCGCTCGAAGGCCGGGGCTGCCGATCTGGTCGACAGCGCGATCTTTCGGGGAAGATCGACGGGAAGGGGTGGAAGAGAAGTCTCGGGGAGGCCGTGGTCCATCGCTGCCCTCGCACTGCTGCGCGGACGGAACATTCCTCTCTCCGCTGGCATAGGCGCGGCTTGACGGGTGCCCGGCTCACGAAACTCACGAATATTGGCAGTTTTTGTCCCGGAATCGGGTCGCTGGCGGGGTGGCCGGGAGACCCGGTGACCCGGTGACCCGGTGACCCGGAGGACCCGGTCACTGCGAGCCACTGCCTTCATTCGTCGCTCCGTCCGCCGGCTCGAGCCAGAATCCGCGGCGCCCGGATGGCGAGTCCTCCAGCACCCCGCGGACCGGCACCTCCAGCGACCCCGCCCACACGCGCCACGCAGGCGCCGGGCCGGCGCCGGGCGGCAGCGCGCGCGCGGCGGTGTCCCGTTCGGCGGTGACGCGGACGGTCCATCCAGGCACGGCGACCCCCTCCGCCGTGGGCTCGGCGCTGGCCGACGCCGCAGCGACTGAATCCCGAAGCCTGCGGAGCGCGGCCGTGTCCTGGTACTCCACCACCCATCCGGATCGGCTGGATCCGTGCCACCAGAGCCGCGAGCGGCGCCGAGGCACGCCTTCCTCGAGGAGTTCCGCGCGCAGGCCCACCAGCATGTCGCCGAATCCGTTGCGTCCGAAGGACTGCATGAAGAACTGCAGTGCGATGGGGTACCCGTCGTCCTTCCACGCCACCACCGGCTGGCTGAAGCACTGCATTGCGCTGGCCTGAGTTGCCTCGGTGTCCTCGCCCTGGAGCGGCGCGAGGTCGGTCGCGATGGCCGGGCCCTCGGCGACGACCGTCGGCCCATCCTCCCACGGTCCCCAGCCCACGCCGTCGCCCGACAGTCGGCGCACCTGCGTCACGAGCTTCGCGCGCAGGCGGCCGTCGACGGGTGCGCGCGTCACGGCCAGCACGGTCCCTGCCGGCGACCTGCGCATCCCCGACTCGCCGGTCCCGCAGAGCCATGGCCCGTCGCTGCCCGCCTCGCGGATGCGCCACTGCGCATCCGTGCCCCAGACCGTGGCGCGAATGCCGACGAGGGCCGGACCGCCGGCGGGGAATCGGTCGAGCGGCACGGCCTCGAACCACGGCGGCAGCGCATCGAGGATCCCCGCGCGCTCGAGCGCGAACGCCCGGCGCGCCGTTTCCCTGGCAGACGTCGCCGAGCCCGGTTCGCCGGGCACCGGCGCGTGCTCCGCGGGGTTCGCGAACCCGACGGCCTGCAGCACCTGAGCGCGCGGTTGCTCGATGCCGCCGGAGGCGACGCCGTCCGCGGCGAGCGCCCGAGCCGCGGTGATGACCTCGTCGGCATCGAGGTCGCCGGATGACAGCCGATTCCGGAGCTCGGCCACCAGGTCGGCGGGCTGCGCCTCCACCGGCAGGAGCGACGGCAGCCTGACCAGCACCGCGTCCGGAACCCACGAGGCCCACGTGCGGTTGAGGAGGCTCGACTGGGCCCACGCCGCCCCCACCATGATGGTCATGAGCGCCAGCGCGGCCACGCCCCAGCGGCGCCGCGCCTGCGCGAACTGCCCCTCGCTGGCCGCCACGAACCCGCACTCGCCGCACGTGAGCCCGGGGGTGCGCGAGAGGTCGTGCCAGCACCCCGGGCAGCGCCGGCGCCCGTTGGCCTTGTCGCCGAACAGTGCCCACCAGATCACGCCGACCCCGGCCGCCGCCAAGAGCGCCACCAGCCCGAAGCCGGCGATGAGGAGTGCCGTGAGCGTGGCCACGCGGTCACTCTAGCCCGGCTGCGCGGCCGCGTGCCCTCAGGCCATCCGGATCCACTTGAGCAGCTCGCGCGGGCTCGGCGGCTTGCCCTGCATCAGGACGCCCACCCGGAAGATCTTGGCACCGCCCCACAGGAAGACGAACACCCACGCGAAGCCCCACACGATGCTGGCGGCCACCTGCCACGCGGCGATGGGCTCGCTGCTTGCGGAGACGCGCAGGGCCATGACGTACGGGATGGCCGGCGGCACGAAGCTCGCGACGGTGGCAAGCCAGCCGTTGGGCTGCTCGCTGATCGGCAGCCACAGCATGAGCGGCACCATCATGACGAGCATCACCGGGGTCACCAGGCTCTGTGCCTCGCGCAGGTCGCTGACCGCGCTGCCCACGCTCGCCATCATCACCGCCACGAACGCGTAGGCCATCACGAAGTACACGCCGAGCAGCAGCAGCAGCTTGACCGACACCAGGTCCGCCATGGCCGCCGCCGCCAGGAGCGACAGCCCCAGCCCGCCGTACATGCCGAGCATCAGCGCGCTCACCGCCGCGTAGCCGAGGATCTTGCCCAAGAGCAGCTGCATCGGGCTGACCGCGCTCAGGATGACCTCCATCACCTTGTTGGACTTCTCCTCGATGGTGGTGGTGAGGAGGTAGTTGCCGCTCGTGAACGTGGCGATCCAGAGGAGCATCATGAAGCCCATCGGGAGCAGGGTCTTCGCCACCTTGCTCTCGGAGGCCTCGCCGCCCTCGGCCGAGAGCCTTCGCACCGCGGTGGCCGGCTTGCTCAGCAGCGTGCTCAGCGACCCGTAGTCGCTGCCTGCCTTCTGCACGCGGGCCTTCACGATGGAGTCCGCCAGTGCGCGCTCGAGCAGGCCCGTCAGCCGCGGCGGGCTCTTGCTCGGCACGATCAGCGTGAAGGTGGCCGGTGTCCCGTCGGCGGCGACGGGGTTCGCCTGCAGCAGCTCCGCCGGGACGATCGCCAGCCCGAGGAGCTCGCCCGACTGCACCTGCGCGCGGAGCGCGTCCTCCTGCGACGCATCCGCCACCTGCTGGACCTTGACGTCCACGCGCGGCGCCAGCGCGGCCGCCTGCGACGCGGCCTGCCCGGCGGCGCCCTCGGGGAGGAGGGTCGAGTTGCGCTCCAGCGCCTTGCGCGCCTCGGCGGCAACCGCATCGGGGCCGAGCTCGGCCGGGAGGTACCCGGCCACGGAGCCGCTCGGGTCGATCACCGCGAGCGTGCCGGAGACCGGCGCCATCTGCGAGCCGACCAACGCGCCGATGGCGGCGACCGCCACGAACATCACCACCGGCATCACCAGCGCGCCGAAGATGAAGCCCTTGGTGAGCACCGTGTGGCGGAACTCGCGCCACGCCACCGCCAGCACGCGCCGCAGCGCCGCCGGGTCCTTTTGCATGGGACTTCGCTCATCCATTGCCGGATTCCTCGCTCGGGGGAAGGGCCTCGCCGACGAGCTCCACGAACACGTCGTCGAGCGACGTGCGGCGGAGCTCGACCGACCGCATCGGCATCGAGGCCATCGCCTCGCGCATGACCTGCTGCGGGTCGACGTCCCGGGCCACCGTCAGCTCCGCGGCCCGGCGCTCGGGCACCCAGTGCGCGTGCTCCACGCCCGCCAGGCGGGCCAGCGCGTCCGCGCACGACGGATCCGCCGCGACGGGCTCGGCCTGCACGGTGCGCGGGTCGAAGCGGGCCCGGATCTCGGGCATCGTGGCGTCGAGGATCTTCTCGCCCCGGTTGATGAGCACGATCCGGTCGCAGAGCTGCTCGGCCTGGTGCATGACGTGCGTCGAGAAGATGATCGTGCGTCCCTGCGAGTGCAGCTCGCGGATCAGCCGGTTGAGGAGCCGGGCGTTGACCGGGTCGAGGCCGCTGAACGGCTCATCGAGGATGACGAGCTCCGGCTCGTGGATCACCGATGCGATGAACTGGATCTTCTGCTGCTGGCCCTTCGAGAGCTCCTGGCAGCGCTTGCGCGCGGCCTCGGGCAGCTGCACGCGCTCGAGCCACCCCTCCACGCGGCGACCGAGGCCCGCCGGGGGCACGCCCTTGAGGGTGGCCATGTAGCGCAGGAACTCCGCGACGCGCATGCGCCGGTAGAGGCCCCGCTCCTCGGGCAGGTAGCCGATGCGGTCCTTGGCGCGGATGGCATCGGCCCCGAGCACCTCGAGCGTGCCCGCGTCGGGGTGGATGATCGACATGATCATCCGGATGGTGGTGCTCTTGCCGGCGCCGTTCGGCCCGATGAACCCGGTGAGCGACCCGCGCTGCACCTCGAGCGAGATGCCGCGCACCGCCTGCACCTCGCCGAAGCGCTTGCTGACATTGCGGAGGATGACTGCCGGTGCGTTCACGGGATCACTTCGCGGCCGGCGGCGCTGCCGGTGCGGCGGGTGCGCCGCCGGCCGGGGCCGCGCCCGCGGGCTTCGCGGGGCCCGCCTTCAGCGCCTTGATCTCCTCGGGCAGCTCGAACGCCTTCTCGTCCACGCCTGACCATTCCACGGAGTCGACGGTCATCACCTGGCGCTGCCCCATCACCCTGGTGGTGGTGACGGTGGGCATGCGCACGTCGCCGAAGTCCTCGTACTGCGTGACCTCGATCACCGCGGGGATCTCGCCCATGGGCGTGGGTACGCGCAGCGAGGTGCCGCGCATGAGGCCGGAGTCCTTCTCGTAGAACTGGTGCATCTCCCGCGGCTTGGTGCCCGTGCCCATCACCTTCACGCGCCAGCACGGCGCGCCCTCGAACTCGAAGAGGCCCAGCACCTCCGCGCCCGCGGGATCCTTGACCAGGCCCAGGTCGCGCTGGAAGTTCGAGTCGCGCAGGAGGTCCGCGATCTCGGAGTCGGACATCAGCGCCGGGCCGCGCATGGGGTCGATCGACCAGCCAGTGGTGCCGTCGCAGCCGGAGCGCGTGATGCCCATCCCGGGAAGGTCAATCGTCACCAGCACCTTGCTTGGCGCGATGGTCAGCATCTCCATGGAGCCCTTGAGCCCCGCGGAGGGGATCTCGAGCCCGCCCTTCATGCGGGCCTGCTTCTTGGTCTCCCAGGCCTTCTCGCCGCCCACGGCCTCGAGGTGCCTGCGGAAGACGTCGACCGCCGCCGGCTTCGCTCCCTCGAACGCGATCGCCTTGAACTGCTGGCCCTCGGGCTTGGCGGGCGCTGCCTGCGCGGGCGCGGGTGCCGGCGCGGCCGGGGCCGCGGGCTGCTGCGCTGCGGAGAGTGCGGAGAGCGCCAGGGGCGCCAGGAATGCTGCGATGCGTGCGTTCGCTCGGTTCATGGGTTCGGTTCCTTGGCGGGGGTGTCCCGCCGCTGCGAGGCGATCCACCGCACCGCCTCGGCGAGGGCAGGGTCGCCCTCGCGCGCGTAGTCGGCGCGGACATACGGTCGTGCGTTGTCGGGCGCGACGCCGCCGCCCTCGAGGGCGCGGCCGTCGGGCAGCCGGTAGTCGGCGAAGGCGTGCAGGAACACGTCGCCGTTGGGCAGCGGCTCCGCGGCGGAGGGCAGGGCGGCGCCGGCGGTGCGGCTGCCGAACACCTTCGCGCGGCCGAGGAACTGCAGCCCGCCCGCGAAGATCTCCGTGGTGCTTGCGCTGCCCTCGTCGACGAGGATGGCGAGCGGGCCCGCGTACGGGTCGACGGCCTTGCCGTCGGCGCTCGAGCGGCGCGGGTTGGTCGTGAAGGTGATCTCGGTGTCGCGCGTGCGCATCGTTCCGAGCGGCTCGGCCTTGGGCGTGAAGTGACCGGCGATGCCCATGGACATGCCGCCGATCCCGCCGGGGTTCCCGCGCAGGTCGAGCACCATGCCGTCGGCCGTGCGGAACCGGTCGACGGCGACGTCGAACGGCCGGGCCACGGGGATCAGCCAGACCGAGAACGAGACGAGGCCGATGCGGCGATCGCGCGCGCCGAGGCGCGTGGCCTCGTCGGTGGCGAGCTCGCGCGCGGTGAGTTCCGTCGGCAGCGGCGGCAGGTTGCCGAACTTCGCGTGCGGACGATCGTCCGACGCGAACGTGAAGGTCGCGTCGCGTGCCTCGCCGCCGAACGGCTCGATGCGCCACGTGGTGCTCGCGCCCGGCTCGCCCGTGGCCAGCGCCTCCGCGAGCGATCCGCGGCGCTCGCGCTCGCGGCCGGTGCCTGCGGGGACGCGCGCCGTCGGGTCGCGGCCGTCGATCGCAAGCACGCGATCGCCGGGCACGATGCCCGCGCCCGCGGCGGGCGACGCGGGCGCCACCGACACGACGATGGCCTCGAAGCCGGTGCTGCCGTCCTTCGGAAGGAAGGCGAGCGTCGCGCCGGATCGGCCCTCGCGCTGCGCGGGTGCCTCTGCGGTGCCCTCGTTCAGCTCGCGCGGGATGATGCCGAAGTGGCTCTGCCCGAGACGCTCGAGCGTGTCGCGGAGCACCGCGCGGAGCGCGTCGTCCGTGGCGGAGGCCTCGGCGCGCGGGCGGAACTCGGCGCGTGCGGCATCCCACGGGGCGCCGACGGCAGCGGGGTCCCAGTGCGTGTCGCGGACCATGGTCCACATGGCATCGAAGGTGGCGGCGTTGAGCTCGCGGCGCGCGGCGTCGACCTTTGGCGTCGCCTCCTGGGACGCCGCGGGCGACGCGGCGAGGAGAAGCGTCGCCGCAAGAGCGTTCCACGGACTCCGGGTCATTGGGGCCGGAGGCTACGAGCGGGCAGATGGGCTTGGGCGGACGAAACTGCCATGGCATCGCCATACCATGAAATAGTCCGAGAACCAAGGTATCTCTCCTATCCATCCGTTCATCCGGATGAACGGTTGAAAGGCACCGAGGCCGGGGGTACTGTTCCAGCATGGCCAGTGGCTTCCAGTCGGCGCTCGGGAAGGGCGTGATCGTGTTCGACGGTGCGATGGGCACCAGCATCCATGCCTGCGCGGACTGCGGGCCGGACGACTACCTCGGGCGCGAGAACTGCACCGACATCCTGGTGCGGAGCCGGCCGGACCTCATCCAGCGCATCCACGAGTCGTTCCTCGCGGCCGGTGCCGACGTGGTGGAGACCGACTCGTTCGGCTCCAACAAGCTCGTCGCCGCCGAGTTCGACCAGGAGATGGTGGGCTGGGTCTACGACCTCAACGTCCGCTCGGCGCAGGTCGCGCGGGCCGCGTGCGAGAAGTTCAGCACCCGCGACCGCCCGCGCTTCGTCGCCGGATCGATCGGGCCCGGCACCAAGCTCATCACCCTGGGGCAGGCAAGCTGGGAGACGATGCTCGACTCGTACCGCGAGCAGGTGCGCGGGCTGGTCGACGGCGGCGTCGATTGCCTCATCGTGGAGACGTGCCAGGACCTTCTGCAGGTCAAGTGCGCGGTCAACGCGTGCCTCGACGCGCTGGCCGCGGCCGGCAAGACGCACGAGGACATCCCGATCCTCGCGAGCGTGACCATGGAGACCACGGGCACCATGCTGCTGGGCTCCGACATGGCCGCGGTGGTGAACGCGCTGGCGCCGCTCCCGATCGCGAGCCTCGGGCTCAACTGCGCCACCGGGCCCACCGAGATGGCCGAGCACGTGGCGTACCTCGCCAGGCACTGGGACCGTCCCTTCAGCGTGATCCCGAACGCGGGCCTCCCCATCCTCGTGGACGGCCGCACCGAGTACCCGCTGCGGGCCGACGCCTTCGGCGTGGCCATGCGCCGGTTCCTCGAGGAATTCGGCGCGGGGATCGTCGGCGGCTGCTGCGGCACCACCGCCGACCACATCCGTGCGCTGCGCGAGCAGGTGGGCACGCGCTCGCCGGTGACGCGCGCGGCCGTGCGCACGCCGGGCTGCTCGAGCCTCTACGGATTCACCGAGTTCCGCCAGGACAACAGCTTCCTGATCGTCGCCGAGCGCACCAACGCCAACGGCAGCAAGAAGTTCAAGACGCTGCTCGATGCCAGCGACTGGGACGGCATCGTGAGCATGGCCAAGGAGGAGATGCGCGACGGCAGCCACCTGCTCGACGTGTGCGTCGACTTCGTGGGCCGCGACGGCGTGAAGGACATGGCCGAGGTGTCCAGCCGGCTGGTGCAGCACGTGAACGCGCCGCTGATGGTCGACAGCACGCAGGCCGACGTGATCGAGGCCGCGCTGAAGCGCTCCGGCGGCCGGTGCATCGTCAACAGCATCAACCTCGAGGACGGCGAGAAGCGCCTCGACGAGATCTGCCCGCTGCTGCGGCGGTACGGCGCCGCGTGCGTGGCGCTGACCATCGACGAGGACCCGCAGGCCGGCATGGCCAAGACCGCGGACCGGAAGGAGTCGATCGCCGCGCGCATCCACGACCTCTACACCCGCAAGTGGGGTCTTCGCGAGGACGACCTCTTCTTCGACCCGCTGACCTTCACCATCGCCACGGGCAACGAGGAGGACCGGCGCCTCGGGCTGGAGACGCTCGACGGCATCGAGCGGATCTCGCGGCGCTTCCCGAAGTGCCAGATCCTGCTGGGGCTCTCCAACATCAGCTTCGGCCTGAAGCCCGCGGCGCGCACGGTGCTGAACAGCGCGTTCCTCCACGAGGCGCGCCAGCGGGGACTCACCGCGGCCATCGTGCACGCCAGCAAGATCCTCCCCCAGAACCGCATCCCGCGCGAGCAGTGGGACGCCGCGATGTGGCTCATCTTCGACCGGCGGGGCGCCGCCCGCCCGGAGGGCATGCCCGAGTCGTTCGACCCGCTGCTCCACTTCATCGGGCTCTTCCCCGAGGGCACGGAGACCGTCGAGGCCAAGCGCACGCTCGCGGACCTGCCCGTGGAGGAGGCGCTGCAGCGGCACATCATCGACGGCGAGGACAAGGGCCTCGAGCAGACGCTCGAGCGCGGCCTGGCGCAGTACCCGCCGCTCGCCATCATCAATGACCACCTCCTGGCCGGCATGAAGATCGTCGGCGACCTCTTCGGCGAGGGCAAGATGCAGCTGCCGTTCGTGCTGCAGAGCGCCACCGTGATGAAGAAGGCCGTCGCGCTGCTGCAGCCCCACATGGAGAAGTCCGGTGCCGCCGGCAAGGCCAAGGCGCGCATCGTGCTTGCCACGGTGTCCGGCGACGTGCACGACATCGGCAAGAACCTGGTGGACATCATCCTCACCAACAACGGCTTCGAGGTGCACAACATCGGCATCAAGCAGCCGCTGGCGACGATGCTCGACGCGGTCGACCGCACCAAGGCGGATGCGCTCGGGATGAGCGGCCTGCTGGTGAAGAGCGTGGCCGTGATGGAGCAGAACCTCCACGAGATGAACGAGCGCGGCATCAGGGTGCCGGTGCTCCTCGGCGGCGCCGCGCTCACCCGCCATTACTGCGAGGGCCACCTCCGATCCAGCTACAAGGGGCCGCTCTACTACGGCAAGGACGCGTTCGAGGGGCTCTCGGTGTGCGATGCGCTGGCGACCGGCGCGCTGGCGGCCATCGACGCGCAGATCGACGAGCGCCTCGGCAAGCGCGCGGCGGTGGATGCGCGCGTGGCCGCGTCCCGCGCCTGCGCCGCGGGCAAGGAGCCCGGCGGTGCCACCGTGGTGGCGGAGAGCGTCGACGGCGGCGCCGCGGCGCGCGGCGAGCAGGGTGCCGCGGGCACCGAGGCGGCGCGCGCGGCAGGCGGGATCGAGCCGGTGGACCGCGTGCCGGAGCCCCCGTTCTGGGGCGCGCGCGTCGTGGAGCGCGTGGCGCTCGACGAGGTGTTCCCCTACATCAACCACAACGCGCTCTTCCGCGGGCAGTGGGGCCTCAAGCCGGGGGCGCTCGATGCGGACGCGTACGAGGAACTGCTCGAGCGCGAGGCGCGCCCGGCGCTCGAGCGCCTGCAGCGCCAGGCGCGCGAGGACGGCGAGGGGTTCCTCGCGCCCAAGGTGGTCTACGGCTGGTTCCCGTGCGCCGCCGACGGCGACGCGCTCGTGGTCTTCGACCCGCAGGACCCGGGCCGCGAGCTCGAGCGCTTCGCGTTCCCGCGGCAGAAGTCGGGGCGGAGGCTGTGCATCGCCGACTTCTTCCGCCCTGTCTCCGGGCGGGAGCGCGACGTGGTCGGCTTCACCTGCGTCACGATGGGCCCTCGCGCGAGCGAGCGCGCGAAGGCGCTCTTCGAGGGCAACCGCTACACCGAGTACCTGTATGCGCACGGCTTCGGCGTGGAGTGCGCGGAGGCGCTCGCCGAGCTGTGGCACAAGCGCATGCGCGCGGAGCTCGGCGTCGGCCACGACGACAGCCCGCGCATCCGCGAGCTCTTCCAGCAGAAGTACCGCGGCTGCCGCTACAGCTTCGGCTACCCGGCGTGCCCCGACATGGCCGACCAGGAGAAGCTCTGGCGCCTGCTGCAGCCCGAGCGGATCGGCTGCCGGCTCACCGAGAACTTCCAGATCGACCCCGAGCAGTCCACGAGCGCGCTTGTGGTCCACCACCCGGGTGCGGGATACTTCGCGGCGTGACGGCCGGCCACCCCACGGTCCTCTGGCTCCCGTTCCCGTTCCACGCCTCCGCGCCGCGCGCGGAGCTGCGTGCGCTGGGACGCGCCGCCAGCAGGACCGCGTTCGGGCTGGCCGCGCGCGAGTGGCAGTCGCGCCATGGAAGGGCCGAGTGGCTCGACGCGGCAATCGGCCACGATGCGCGCGGGGCGCCGCTCGTCGAGGGGCACCCCGATGCGCCGCACCTGTCCATCGCGCACACCTTGGGGCTCGCCGGCTGCGCGATCGCGGCACCGGGCTGCGAGCCGCCCGGGATCGATGCGGAGCCGGTCGGCGCCGCCGCGTCCGGCGCGGTGCGCCGGCTGGCCGAGGAGACCGGCGAGGCGGGCCTTGCGTGGGGCGACGAGCACTGGCCGCTGCGGCTCTGGTGCGCCAAGGAGGCGTGCGTGAAGGCCGAGCGCGTGGGGGCCGACCTGCTCGGTCGCACGCTCCGCGTCCAGCATGCCGGCGTGCTCGAGCCCGACGGCGCGCAGCGCGTCGTCGTGCGCACGCACCGCGACCGCGTGCTGGCGGTGTTCACCGCCGTGGTCGGTGGGCACGTCCGGGCGTGGACGGTGTGACGGCCGCGGTCCTCACTCCTCCTCGACCGGCGGCTCGTCCTTGGAGGGCGGCCGCACGAAACGCAGCAGCGCGACGCTCCCGAGGATGAGCGGCGCGGCAAGCGCCACGCGCGCGGGGATGCGTTCGCCGGCGAGCAGCGAGCCGAGCACCAGGGCGACCATCGGGTTCACGTACGCGTACGTGGCGACCGAGGCCGCGCTCACGTGGTTCAGGAGCCAGACGTACGCGGTGAATCCGAGGAGGGACCCGAACACCACCAGGTACGCGATGGCCCACAGCGATCCGGGCGTCACGGCCTCCCACGACGGCCAGCGGTCGCGTTCCAGCATCGCCGTGACCACGAACGCCACCGCGCCGCCGCCGAGCATCTGCATCACGCTGGCGGCCCAGAGCGAGGGCGAGCGCTCGGAGTGCTTCGCGACCATGGTGCCGAGCGCCCATGCCACTGTGCTTGCCGCCGCGAGCAGGACGCCGACGGTGTCGAGCCCCCCCACGGCGGCCCCGTCGCCGGTCATGCCGAGGATGGCCACGCCCCCGAGGCCGCACGCGAGCCCGAGCAGGATGGTCCGGCTCGGCGCCCCGGCGCGCGTGATCAGCCGGTCGAAGAGCACGATCCACACGCTGCTGACGCTCACGATCAGCGCCGCCACGCCGGAGGGGATCCGCTGCACGCCCGAGGAGACGAGCACGTTGGCGGCGGCGAAGAGCAGGGCGCCGGCGATCGCGCCGTTGCGCCACCATCGCAGGTTGCGGAAGTCGGCGGCCCGGAGGTTGCCGGTGGCGGCCATCAGCGCCGCCATCGCGATGCCGCCGATGATGAAGCGGATGCCGCTGAGCAGTGCCGGCGGGAAGCTCGCCATCGCGAACTTGCTTCCGAGGTACGTCGATCCCCAGAAGACGTACAGCGCCGCGAAGGCGGCGACCACCTGCGAGCGCGGGGCGTTCACGGCGACTCGGTCATCCAGGAGGCCGGGTTGCGGCCTGCCTCCGCGCCGACGTCGGACAGCGATCGCATGGTGGACTCCTTGAAGACGCCCGCCTCGGGCTGCTTCCACGTGCTCGGGATGGCCACCCAGCGGACCTCGACATGGCCCTCGCCCCGCAGCTCGCTGGCCTCGGTCATGGCGTACAGGTGGCGGAGCGCGATGTTGGTGGATGCGCGCACCGCGATCTCGAGGCTGCGCTCGATGACCGAGGGCCAGGTCGGCTGCACGGTGCGCGGCTGGGCCTGCGCAGAGTTGTTCAGGATCACCCAGTAGCGGACGGTCGGCACCGGCGCGTCCGGGCACATCCGCTTCCAGATGGCGCCGAAGGACATCCCGCGCTTCACGTTGCCGCCGCAGATGGTGTTGCTCGTGACGGCGCCGTCGACGTAGATGGACCCGTCGATCTCGCGTGGCGGGAAGCGGCCGGCACTCCGCTCGAGGCAAGCAGGATGTTCCGAAGCCGCTTCAGGTCGTGCTTCTCCACGGCATCGCGCGCCGCCATTGCCCATCGGAACGGCTGCGGGCTGCCGTCGTCGAGGTTGGTGGTGTTGATGATGCGGACCCTGCCGTCGTCGCCGGCCCGCGCCACGCGCTCCGCGAACTCCTCCGTGATCACGGCATCGATCTCGCGCTCGAGGCCCGGCACCTCGGCGAAGCTGGCGTTGTCCGGCACGAGGAAGGGGAGCCCGCGCGTCTTCACCCAGTCGGCCTTCCGGTTGCGGTACAGGTCGTCCACGGTCTTCAGGTCCGCGTCGGTGCCGAGGAACGCGAACGGCGCGATCAGCGCGCCCGTGCTCACGCCGCTCACCACGTCGAACTGCGGGCGCTTCAAGGCCGGGTCGGTCGCCTCGCCCGAGCCGCGCAGGAGGCCCGTGCCGAAGGCGCCCCAGTCGCCGCCGCCGGAGATGGCCAGGACATCGAGGGTCGCGTTCGGGTCCATGGCCTGTCGCTCGTGCATGCGCTCGACGAGCGAGGAGATCGCTTCCAGTCCCTGGCCCATGAGCTCCGCGCGGAGTTCCGTGCGTTCCGCGAGGAGTTCCGCCTCGCTCTGCTCGGGACGGCGCTGGGCACAGGCGGCGAGCGATGCGGCGAGGGTTGCCGCGAGGGCGATCCGAAGCGTGGAGCGCGTGCGTGACATTGGGGGGGGGCGAGTGTAGGGCCTCGCCCGGGGCGCGGGATCCCCGCTGCATGCACCCCCTAGAATGCGGGGCAGCCAGGAGACCACGCCCATGACGGCCAGCCAACCGACCGCCGCGAAGCCCGCTACGCCCGCCAAGCCCGCGGTCGATCCCGAGACCGTCACGCTCTCGGGCTACGTGATCGACGAGCGCTACGGGCCGCGGTCCGTGCAGGTGAACGACCCGGCGGATGCCTCGAGGCCGCACCCGCGCATCGGCGAGCCGGGCCAGTTCCCGTTCACGCGCGGCGTGCATTCCACGATGTACCGCAGCCGCCTCTGGACCATGCGCCAGTTCGCGGGCTTCGGCTCGGCCGACGACACCAACCGCCGCTTCAAGTACCTGCTCGAGAACGCCAAGGGCACGAAGGCGAACACCGGGCTCTCCACCGCGTTCGACCTGCCGACGCTGATGGGCCGCGATTCGGACGACCCGCTGTCGGCGGGCGAGGTGGGCCGCTGCGGCGTGGCCATCAGCACCATCGAGGACATGCACCGGCTGTACGCGGACATCCCGGTGGGCGAGGTCACCGTCAGCCAGACCATCAACGGGCCGGCCGCCGTGATCTGGGCCATGTACCTGGCGATGGCCAAGGAGCGCGGCATCCCGTGGAGCTCGATCGGCGGCACGCTGCAGAACGACATCCTCAAGGAGTTCCACGCGCAGAACGAGTTCATCTACCCGCCCGAGGCGAGCGTGAAGCTGGTGGTGGACACCATCGAGTTCGCGGTGCAGCACCTGCCCAGGTGGAACTCGGTCAGCATCTCCGGCTACCACATCCGCGAGGCAGGCTCCACCGCCACGCAGGAGCTGGCCTTCACGCTCCGCGACGGGATGGAGTACGTCGAGGCGTGCATGAAGCGCGGCATGGACGTGGATGCGTTCGCGCCGCGCCTGAGCTTCTTCTTCAACAGCCACAACGAGTTCTTCGAGGAGATCTGCAAGCTCCGCGCCGCGCGCCGCATCTGGGCGCACGCCATGCGCGACCGCTACGGCGCCAGGCACGAGCGCAGCATGCTGATGCGCACGCACGTGCAGACGGCCGGCTGCAGCCTCACCGAGCAGCAGCCCCTCAACAACATCGTGCGGGTGGCGTACCAGGCGATGGCCGGCGTGCTCGGCGGTTGCCAGAGCCTGCACACCGACAGCATGGACGAGACGCTGGGCCTGCCCACCGAGACGGCCGTCCGCGTGGCGCTGCGCACGCAGCAGATCCTGGCGCACGAGACAGGCGTGCACCGCACCGTGGATCCGCTCGGCGGCAGCTGGTACGTCGAGGCGCTCACCGACCAGATGGAGAAGGACGCCAACCAGTTCGTCCGCGAGATCGACGACATGGGCGGCGTGGTGGCCGGCGTCCACAAGGGCTACTTCCGCCGGCAGATCGCCGAGGCGAGCTACCGCTTCGGCCAGGAGATGGAGGCCGGTGACCGCCTCGTGGTCGGCATGAACGCCTACACCGACGGCAACGAGGGGCACCAGGTCGAGATCCTGCAGATCCCGCACGCGGTCGAGACCGAGCAGTGCGACCGCCTCGCGCGGTTCCGCCGCGAGCGGAGCGCCGACGGCGTGAAGCGCGCGCTCGACGGCATCCGCGCATCCGCGCGCGCGGGGCAGAACGTGATGCCCGCGCTCGTCGACGGGGCGCTCGCCAAGTGCACGCTCGGCGAGATGGTGCAGGCCATGGCAGACGTCTACGGCCGCTATTCGGGCGGCCCCGAGTGGTGAGATTGGCCCCGTTCCTCCCGGACCATCTTCTGCGCCGCGTGGCGCTCGGCACCGTGGTCGGCACGATCGCCGCGTTCGCGTGGGCGTACGTCAGCTGGTCCTCGGTACGGCTCTACGACTGGGCGGTGCAGCCCATCCCCGCGGAGGCCGAGGTGTCGTCCGCCATCGCGCGCGCGGTGCCCAAGGACGGGGCCTACGCGTTCCCGTGGATCGACATGGACGCGGCGCGCGCCGCGCCGCCGGAGTCCCGCCGCGCCACCGTGGATGCATGGCGCGCGCGCACGCAGGACGGCCCGGTGGGCGTGCTCCTCGTGCGCCAGCAGGGGAAGGACCCGCTCGCGCCGCAGCGCTACCTCATCGGTGCCGGCTACCTCGCGTTCTGCTCGCTCCTCATGAGCGTGCTCATGGCCACCATGCGCTGCCCGTCGTGGGCGGGCCGCTGGGCCATCGGCGTGGTCATCGCGCTCTTCGCGGCGATGGCCGCGGACGGACCGGACCTCGCCTGGTTCCAGCTGCCTGCGCGCTGGGTGTACATGGGCATCGCCGACACGTTCCTCACGTGGACCGTGGCGAGCGCGGCGATCGCTGCCGTCGTGAGGCCGGTGCCTGCCCCCGCGTCGACCGGCACGGGGCGCGGTTCCGCGTGAGGACGCTGCGCACGGCGTGCTTCGCGCGGTGGGCTGGCCTGCGCCGGCGCCTGCCGCACGGCATCCAGGATGCGCTGACGCACCTCCCCACCTCCGCGACCGGATCCACACCCGCCCTCTGTGCCGAGCGCTGCTGGCATTCCTGGTCGCTGGGGCAGGGCATGCACCGACCGCTGGAGGCGATCACCTCGCAGCCGCCGGCCTTCGGCGCACGGCTTGCTCCGCAGGCGGCGCCGTGCCCGCCGTGGCCGCATTTCGTGGCGGAGATTCCCCGCGGACGCGTGCTCGGCGGCGCGTGCACGGCCATCGCCCCGGGCGGAGTGGTGCTTGCCGACGCCAGCCCGCACCACTGGGTGCCGGTCGAGCGCCATCGTGCCGTCGTGAACTCGCTCTGGGCGCCGCCGCCGCGGCGCCTGCCCGGCACCTCGGCGCTCGTGGGTGCCAGCGGCCACCGCAACTACTACCACTGGATGTTCGACATGATCCCGCGGATCGAGCTGATCCGTGCCGCGGGCCGCGCAGAGGGCATCGACCGCTGGATCCTGCCGCGGACGCCGCTCGGCGCCGCGGGGCGCATCCTCGAGCTGTGCGGCATTGACCCCTCGCGCATCCACTGGCACGGCCGCGGCGCGCACGTGGAGTGCGAGCGCCTCGTGGTCAGCAGCCCGCCCGCGCCGCTCGGCGGGGCCACCGCGCGCTCCGTCGCATTCCTCCGCGAGCGGTGCATCCCGCGCGAGCTGCGCGACCGGCCCGACGCACGCCGCCGTCTGTTCCTCGCGCGCAAGGCGACGCGACGCGTGGCCAACATGGATGCCGTCGAGCCCGTGCTGCGCAAGCACGGCGTCGAGGTGGTCGCCACCGAGGGCCTGTCGTTCGACGAGCAGGTGCGCATGTTCGCGGGCGCCTCGCTGCTTGTCGGTGCGCACGGCGCGGGGCTCACCAACGCCATCTTCATGCCCGCCGGATCCGCGCTCGTGGAGGTCGTGCCCTCGTGGTACGCGGTGGCGTGCTACCTGGTGATGGCGAACGAGGCGGGCCTGCGCTACCGCGTCATCGAGGGCCGCGAGGCCGGGGGCTCGGGCGGGGATCCGCACCGCGACCTTGCGATCGACCCCGCGGAGCTTGACGCGCAACTTGGCGCGGCGATCGCCGCCGGCGCCTGAAGCGCACGAATCCCGCTGAGAATCGCGCGCTTCCGGCTACACTGCGCGGTCCATGTCCGCGCCCGACCGCCAGACGCTCGAGACACTCGCCCGCACCGCAGCCGGCGCGCTCACCGCGCTGAAGTCGCTGCAGCGCGCCGACGGCCACTGGTGCGCGGAACTCGAGGGCGACTCGATCCTGCAGAGCGAGTACCTGCTCATGAAGTGGGTCCTCGGGCAGGAGCGCGCGCCGATGGCCGACGGGCGCGACGGGCCGGCCACGCTTGCGAAGATCGTCACGTACCTGCGCTCGCAGCAGCGCCCCGACGGCGGCTGGGGCCAGTACCCCGGGAGCGCCGTCGACCTGAGCGCCACGGTCAAGGCCTACTTCTGCCTCAAGCTCCACGGCGACTCGCCGGACGCGCCGCACATGCAGAAGGCGCGTGCGGTCATCCGCGGCATGGGCGGCGCCGAGGGCTGCAACAGCTTCACCAACTTCTACCTCGCGGCGCTCGGCCAGATCAGCTGGAACGCCGTGCCTGCCATCCCCCCGGAGGTGGTGTGGCTGCCGAGGTGGTTCTACTTCCACATGGACCGCATGAGCGCGTGGAGCAGGACGATGATCCTGCCGCTCGCCATCGTGGCCACGCTGCAGCCCACGCGCAGGCTGGGCGCGGGGCAGGGGATCGACGAGCTCTTCGTCAGCGAGCGCGACCGCCACCGTCTGAAGATGCGTCGCAGCACTCCCGCGTTCTGGCGCGTCTTCTTCAAGGCCGTGGATGCCACGCTCAAGGCCGTCGGACGGCTGGTGGGCACCGGGCCCCGCAGGCCCGCGATCCGCAGGGCCTACGACTGGATCCTCGCGCGCGCCTCGCAGGACGCCCCCGCACCCACCGAGGGGCTCGGTGCGATCTTCCCGCCGATGGTCTACATCCAGGTGGTGTTCCACGCCCTCGGCGTGCGGCGCGACGACCCGCTGGTGCAGCGCGCGGAGCGCGACCTCGACGCCTTCTTCATCGAGGAGCGCGACCCCGTGCTCGGCAGCACCATCCACATCCAGCCGTGCTTCAGCCCGGTCTGGGACACGGGCATCGCCAGCTACGCGCTCACGGACTGCGGCCTGACCTCGGCCAGCGAGCCCGCGCTCGCGCGCGCGAGCGAGTGGCTGCGGTCGAGGGAGGTCCGCTGGACCGGCGACTGGGCCGCGAACGTCCGCCCCGGCACGCGTCCCGCGGGCTGGTTCTTCGAGTACCGCAACGCGTGGTACCCCGACGTCGACGACACCGTGATGGTGGCCATGGCGCTCAAGCGCGCGGGCGGCACGGAGAACGAGGCCGCCGCGCGGCGCGCCATCGAGTGGGTCTTCGCCATGCAGTGCGACGACGGCGGATGGGCCGCGTTCGACCGCAGCAGCAGCCACCAAGTGTACGAGTACGTCCCGTTCGCCGACCACAACGCGATGCAGGATCCCTCGTGCCACGACATCACCGGCCGCACGCTCGAGTGCATGAGCTGGCTCGGCCACGGCATCGACAATCCCGCGATCGCGAGGGCCGTCGAGTACGTCAAGTCGCACCAGGAGCCCGAGGGCTGCTTCTACGGCCGCTGGGGCGTCAACTACATCTACGGCACGTGGCAGGCGGTGATCGGACCGATCCGCTGCGGCGTGCCGCGCACGGAGCCCTGGATCCAGCGCGCCGGCGCGTGGATCAAGAGCGTGCAGAAGCCCGACGGCAGCTTCGGCGAGAGTGCCAACAGCTACGAGGACCGCGCGCTGATGGGCACCGGGCCCAGCACCGCCAGCCAGACCGCATGGGCGGCGATGGTGCTGCAGGAGGTCTACGGCCCGAACGACCCGGACCTCTGGCGCGCACTTCGCTGGCTTGCCGGGACGCAGCTCTCCGTGGCGGACTCGGTGGATCGCAGGCTCAACCCGGACGGCGACCCGCCGGGCAGCTGGGTCGAGACCGAGTTCACGGGCACGGGCTTCCCGAAGGTCTTCTACCTGCGCTACCACATGTACCGCCTGTACTTCCCGCTCATGGCGATCGGCCGCGTGCTTGCGGCGCATGGCATCACCGTGCAGGAGGCGTCCGCGGGCCACGTGCGCGGGCGCGCGGGACGCGAGCCGGAGCTGGCGCGCTGACGCTTGACGCAAGGGGGTGCGGGGCGCAGGCGCCGCGCGCGTGCGGTCAGAACCCGGCCGGCGCGTGGAACGCCACGCGTTCCCCCGATGCGGGATGCGTGAACTCGAGCCGCTCCGCGTGCAGGCAGAGGCGCGGCGCCATTGCGCGGACCTCGGGCGGGGCGTAGAGGTCGTCGCCGAGAATCGGGTGGCCGATCGCCAGCAGGTGCACGCGCAGCTGGTGGCTGCGGCCGGTGACGGGCAGCAGCTCGAAGCGCGTGCGGGCGGGGTCGTCCAGCTTGGCGCGCACGTTCCAGCGGGTCACGCTGGGGCGGCCGTGCACGAAGTCCACCACCTGCAGCGGCGTGTTCACCAGGTCCTTGCGGATGGGCAGGTCGATCTCGCCGGCGTCCTTGGGAGGGTGCCCGGCCGCCAGCGCCACGTAGGTCTTCCCCGTCTCGCGCCGCTCGAACTGCATGCTCAGCGCTCGGTGCGTGTCGGCGTCGAGGGCCGCCACCAGCACGCCGCTCGTGTCGCGGTCGAGCCGGTGCACCACGCGGGCGCCGGGGAAGCGCGCGGCGAGGCGGGCGATCAGGCAGTCGGCCTTCTCCGGCCCGATGCCGGGCACCGTGAGCAGCCCGCAGGACTTGGTCACCACCAGCAGGTGCCGGTCCCGGTGCAGGAGTTCGTAGCCGTCGCCGGTCATGCGGGGTGGGCATCCTAGAATCCCCGAGATGCGCAGCGCCGCCATTGCCTCGTTGGGTCTGATCGCGTTCCTCGCCGCCTGCGCGTCCGGCGGTGGCGCGGGCGGTGCCGGCGCCGTGGCGCAACCGGGTGCCGCCCGCGCGGAGCCCGCCGCGGCGCTCGCCGCGCGCGCCGGCGACTGCAGCGCCGCCGAGGCCCCGGTGCTGCGCAACCACGTGCAGCTGACGTTCGCCGACCGCTTCGCCAAGGCAGGCGAGAACTACTTCAGCCCAGACGACCGCCGCATCGTGTTCCAGGCCGTGGAGCGGCCGAAGGACGGCGGTGCGCCGAGCGAGTTCTATTGCATGTACGTCGCCGACGTCGTGCGCGATGCAGGCGGCCGCATCACCGGCATCGACGGCATCCGCCGCATCAGTCCCGAGGGCAGCGCCAACACATGCGGCTGGTTCCACCCCACGGACCCGAACCTCGTGATCTTCGGCAGCACGGTGGTGCCGCCGTCCAACCGCGAGACCCCCGGCTACCAGCGCGGCACGGGTCGATACCGCTGGCAGTTCCCGCCCGAGATGCGCGTCGTGCAGTGCGACCTGCGCACGGCCGACGGCACGGCGCGGTCGCTGCGGCCGCTCGTCGGCGACGGCAACGGCTACGCCGCCGAGTGCAGCCTCAGCCCCGATGCGCGCACGCTCCTCTACACGGAGGTCGACCCGAAGACGCAGGGCGACCTGTGGGTGCTCGACATGCCCACGGGCGAGCGGCGTCGGATCGTGCAGGCACCCGGGTACGACGGCGGGCCGTTCTTCTCGCCCGACGGCAAGCGCATCATCTACCGCAGCGACCGCCGCGAGGACAACCTCCTGCAGATCTACCAGGCCGACCTCGTGCGCGACGCGTCCGGCAAGGTGACCGGCATCGCCGACGAGCGCGCGCTCACGGCCAACGAGCACGTGAACTGGTGCCCGTACTACCACCCGGACGGCCGGCACTTCGTGTACGGCTCGAGCGAGGTCGGGCACTCCAACTACGAGGTGCTGATGCGCGATGCCGAGCATCCGGAGCGGTCGATCCGCATCACCGAGTGTCCCGGTGCCGACGTGCTGCCCGTCTTCAGTGCCGACGGCAGGTGGATGCTCTGGACCGCCCAGCGCGGCAGCGACGATGCCGGCGGCGGCAAGCCGTCGAGCCAGGTGTGGGTTGCCGAGTTCGACCTCGAGGCCGCGAAGCGGAAGGTGCCGCTGGCGGCGGGGTCGGCGGCGAAGGAGCATTGAGATGCGCATCTACCGCGACCGCCGATTCCTGATCCCGTTCCGCAGCGCGCTGCTGCCGCAGGTCTTCACGGACGTCCTGGTGGTCGGCACCGGGGTCGCCGGGCTGCGGACCGCGATCGAGGCGGCTCGGCACGGCGACGTGATCGTGCTGGCCAAGGAAGCGGTCGACCTCTCCAACACCAGCTGGGCGCAGGGCGGCATCGCGGCCGTGCTCGCGGCCGACGACACCGTCGAAAGCCACGTCGCGGACACGCTCGAGGCCGGTGCGGGCCTCTGCGATGCCGGCGCGGTGCGGACGCTCGTCGCCGAGGGTCCTCGGGAGATCGCGCAGCTCCTCGAATGGGGCATGCAGCTCGACCGCGGCTCGGACGGCCGGCCCGCGCTCGGGCTCGAGGGCGGGCACCGGCACGCGCGCATCGTGCATTCCGACGGCGACGCCACGGGGCACGAGCTGGCGCGCTGCCTGATCGAGCGGACGCGCGCCATGCGCGGCATCCGCGTGTTCGACCGCTGCTTCGCGGTGGACCTGCTGCGTGCGTCGGACGGCTCGGGGCGCGTCACGGGCGCGCTCACCTGGCACCCGCGGTACGGCCTGCAGATCGTGTGGGCGCGCGCCACCGTGCTCGCCTCCGGCGGTGCGGGGCAGGTGTTCCGCGAGACGACCAACCCGAAGGTCACGACGGGCGACGGCATCGCCATGGCGTGGCGCGCGGGCGCGGAGCTGAGCGACCTCGAGTTCTTCCAGTTCCACCCCACCGCGCTCTACGTCGCGGGTGCCGGGCGCATGCTCATCAGCGAGGCCGTGCGCGGCGAGGGTGCGCACCTCGTCGACCGCGCGGGCACGCGGTTCATGCAGGGCGTGCACGCGATGGCGGAGCTCGCGCCGCGCGACATCGTCAGCAAGTGCATCGTCCGCCACCTCGCGGGCACCGGCGATGGCCACGTGTTCCTCGACTGCCGGCACTTCCCGGCGGGGCGTTTCGCCGAGCGGTTCCCTGGGCTGCACCGGATGCTTGCGGGGTTCGACATCGATCCTGCCCGCGACCGCATCCCCGTGACGCCGGCAGCGCACTACATGATCGGCGGCGTGCGCACCGACCTCGACGGCCGCACCAGCCTCGCGGGTCTCTGGGCCTGCGGCGAGGCGGCGGCCAACGGCGTCCACGGTGCCAATCGCCTGGCATCCAACAGCCTGCTCGAGGGCCTGGTATTCGGTCGCCGCGTGGCGGAGTCGATCGTCCGTGACGCGCCGGGCGAGGCGCTTCCGCGGCAGCTCGCCAGCGACGTCACCACCGCGACGCACGGCGAGCTTGACCTTGCCGACATCCGCTCCAGCCTGCGCAGCGCCATGTGGCGAAACGTGGGCATCGAGCGCCATGGCGGGAAGCTGCCGGACGTGCTCGGCATGTTCGAGTTCTGGGGCCGCTACGGCATGGACGAGGTGTTCGAGGCGCCCGAGGGGTGGGAGGTGCAGAACCTGCTCACCGTCGGCTGCCTGATGGCACGCGCCGCGCTCGAGCGGGCCGAGAGCCGCGGAACGCACCAGCGCACCGATGCGCCGGCGACCGATCCCGCGCAGGCGGTGCACCTCGACTGGGCAATCGACCGTGCCGGGGCGCTTCGGCGCGTGCGTGCCGCGGAGGTGACGGCGTGACGGGGACCGTGCGGGCGCGGACGGGAGCGGGGCCGGCGTGTGTGCGCGCCGTGCGCGGCGCGGTCGTGGCGTGCCTGCTCGTGCCCTTCGGCTGTGCCGAGGAGCGCGTCGAGTACCGCTACCGCCCGTCGTTCATGACCGACCCGAGCGCGCCCAAGGAGGTGACGCTCGCGGACGGCACGCGCGTGGTGTTCGTGGACGAGCCGCTCGGGCAGCCGAAGCCGTCCGCCGAGGCGGCCGCCCCCGTGCTCGGGCCCGACGGCAAGCCGGTCCCGAGGAAGGTCTTCCAGCCGCGCGAGGAACTCGACGACGGCACGGTGATCCTGCGCAACCTCATGCCGGCGGACGTGGTGGCCAATGCGATGGCCTGCTTCCGCAACGAGGAGTACCGGCTGATGTGGGACCAGCTGCTCGCGCCTGAGTCGCGCGATGCCTACGAGCGCACGGGCGGCTTCCAGGCGTTCGAGCAGTGGTGCCGCACGAACCGCAAGCCGACCATGGAGCTCCTCAACCGCATGCGGTTCAACGCCGTGGGCTCGGACGTGGCCATGAAGGAGGTGCGCCCCGGCGTCATGCGCGCCACGCTCGCCCCGCACCTCTGGGAGCAGTTCAACCTGCGCGTCGTGGAGTTCGAGCAGACGAAGGACGGGATGAAGCTGCTGACGATTCGGTAAGTGGTGTCCGGGGTAGCCCCGCACCCCTTTGTCCGGCCATTCCGCATAGACAGGTGCGGGGCTTCCCCGGACACCGTTTCACGTCTCGACCATCATCGAGACCGCGTTGCCGCCGCCGAGGCAGAGGCTGCAGAGGCCGCGCTTGCCGCCGGTGCGGTGCAGCTGGTGGACGAGCGTCACCAGCACGCGTGCGCCGCTCGCGCCGATCGGGTGCCCGAGCGCGATGCCGCCGCCGCAGATGTTGAGCTTCTCGTGCGGAATGCCGAGGGGCTTGGCGTCGGCGAGCACCTGCGCGGCGAATGCCTCGTTCACCTCGAAGAGGTCGATGTCCGACACCTTCTTGCCGGTCTTCGCAAGCAGTTGCTCCATGCCGACCTTCGGCGCGATGAAGAGGTCCTTCGGGGCCACGCCTGCGGTGCCGTAGCCCGTGATCCGGGCCAGCACCTTGAGGCCGAGTGCCTTGGCCTTCTCCTCGCTCATCACGATCACCGCGGCGGCGCCGTCCGAGATCTGGCTGGCATTCCCGGCCGTGACGCTGCCGTCCTTGGTGAACGCCGGGCGCAGCTTGGCAAGGCCATCCACGGTGCTGTCGCCGCGGAAGCCCTCGTCCGCGTCGAGGCCCGTCTTGCCCATGCACTGCTCGGGCGTGAGCGCCACCATCTCGGCCTTGAACCACCCGTTCTTGGTGGCTTCGGCCGCGCGGCGGTTGCTCTCCACGCTGAACGCGTCCTGATCGGCACGCGTCACGCCGCAGGTGGCGGCGGTGTGCTCGGCGGCGTTGCCCATCGGCCAGTTCTCGAACGCGCAGGTGAGGCCGTCGAACTGCATGTGGTCGACGAGCGTGCCCGCGCCGTACTTGATGCCCGCGCGCACCTGCGCCAGGTGCGGCGCAAGGTCCATGTTCTCCATGCCGCCCGCCACGACGCAGTGGGCCTCGCCGAGGCGGATCATGTTGGCGGCCTGCATCACGGCCTCCAGGCCCGAGCCGCAGACCTTGTTGACCGTCACCGCGTTCACGGTGTGCGCGATGCCGGCCTTCAGCGCGGCCTGGCGAGCGGGGTTCTGCCCGAGCCCGGCCTGCAGCACGTTGCCCATGAAGCAGGCATCGACCTGGTCCTTCGCGGCCGGTGCGTCCTCGAGGCAGGCCTTGATGGCGTAGCTGCCGAGGACCGGCGCGGGCACGCGCGCGAGCGAACCGAGGAACTTGCCGATGGGCGTGCGACGGGCGGCGACGATGACGGGCGTGTTCATGGGGGAACCATGTTAGCCTTCCGCCCATGGCCGAACCCGCACCGAAGCAGGCCCCCCGGGGCGTGGTCAAGGACAACCTGGTGTCGCTGCAGAGCTTCATCCTGGAGGAGGAGGCCCGGCATCCGAGCGCCACGGGCGAGTTCAGCTGGATCATCAGCGCCATCAGCCTGGCGGCCAAGATCATCGCCCACAAGGTGCGCCACGTGCGCCTGCAGGGCGTGCTCGGCGAGGAGGGCGCCACCAACATCCAGGGCGAGGACCAGTTGCGCATGGACGTGATCGCCAACGAGGTGATCATGCGCGTCCTCGGCGGCCGCAGCTCGATCGCGGTGCTCGGCAGCGAGGAGGACGAGGAGCCGACCATCCTGCGGCGCGGCCACGAGGGCGGCCGCTACTGCGTGCTGTTCGACCCGCTCGACGGCTCCAGCAACCTCGATACCGCGGTCGGCGTGGGCACCATCTTCACCATCCTCCGCAACGATCCGCACATCCCGGGCGCGGTTGAGACCGTCTGCCAGCCCGGCCACCAGCAGGTTGCCGCGGGCTACGTGCTCTACGGCTCGAGCACGGTGTTCATGATCACCACCGGCCACGGCGTGCACATGTTTGAGCTCGACGCCGCGGTGGGCAGCTTCATGCTCGTGAAGCGCGACCTGCAGATGCCCCCGCGGAGGAAGATCTACTCGGTCAACGAGGCCAACAGCGATGGCTTCCCGAAGGGCTTCCAGGACTACCTGAAGTGGGCGCACGCCGAGGGCTACTCGAGCCGCTACATCGGCAGCATGGTCGCGGACATCCACCGCACGCTCCTCAACGGCGGCGTATTCCTGTACCCGCCCACCAAGAAGCACCCGAGCGGCAAGCTGCGGCTGCTGTACGAGGCGAACCCGATGAGCTTCCTCGTCGAGCAGGCCGGCGGCACGAGCATGACCGCCGACGGCCGCCGCACGATGGACCTCGTGCCGCGCGAGCTGCATGCGCGCGTGCCGCTGGTGCTGGGGAGCCGCGATGAGGTGGCGGCGGTGGCGAGGTTCGTGAAGTAGGCGGGGGCGAGATCAGGGGTTGCGGGCGACGCGGAAGCCTTCAAATTCAGTGCGGCGATCCGGGTCAAATCCGATCCGGAACGAGCTTCGCACGTTGAAGGAAGGCGTCGAGTTGAACCAAGAGCCGCCCCGGATGACCCTCTGGGTTCCGGAGACAGGGCCAGTGGGGTTCGACTGAGGACCAGCTTCGTAGTCGCCGTACCAATCGCCGACGAACTCCGACACGTTCCCGAGCATGTCCTGCAGGCCAAAGCCGTTGGCTGCCTTGAGGCCGACGGCGCGAGTGCCGCATCCGTCGGCGTAGCAAGTGTTGTAGATGTACCACCCGATCGCGCCGACTTCGCCGTCATTGTTAGTGCCGCCGGGGTTCGCTGCCCAGCCGTGGTACGCAGTGGTCGTGCCGGCGCGATACGCATACTCCCACTCGGCCTCCGTCGGCAGGCGCATCCCGGATGACATCAGGAAGCCCTGGGCGTCGTTCCAACTGACCATCTCCACTGGTCGATCGTCCGAGCCCGCTTGTCCGTTCGAGTTTGAGAAGAAGGCTGGGTTGCTTCCCATCCTGGCTTGCCACTGGGCCTGCGTCACTTCGTATCGACCCATGTAGAACGCTGTGCTCATGGTGACGGAATGGACCGGGTACTCGCCCGCCCAGCACCCCCACTGGTCCGACGCCGAACACCCCATCTGGAACGTGCCCGGCGGCACGAGCAGCATCTCGATCCCGGTGCCCGTGTCCCGCACGCGCCACGGCAGGCCCGTAGCAGTGATCGCCGCGCGCAGCGTCGGGTCGGTGACCACGGCCGGGTCCGGCTGCGTCTCGAGTACCGTCGCCTACGCGGGGACGTTGCTGCTCGGGCACGGGCCCCAGCTGAACAGAAGCATGCCGAGATCCGCGCCGTCGACCTGGCCGCTGTCGTCGGCTGCTCATCGATCCACGTCGCGTGCGCGCTGGGAAAGTGGCCCACCCGTGGCATGGTCTCAGCGTATCCACGGCCGGCGTCCGGGCCTCGGCGGGTTCCGGCTCGGCGGCGCGGTCCGGCTCGGCGCCTGGGTCCGGGTAAAGAAGTGCGGGGTTACCCCGGACGCAATTTCGTCACTCGAACTTCCCGCGGTTCACGATCTCGAAGTCGTACAGCGCCGCGAGCTGCGCGGCGTCGAGGCGGTCGAGGCCGTTCAGCTTCTCGACCAGCGGCTTCGGGTCGTGCATGGCCAGCCTGCCGAGCTGCTCGAACTTGTTGGCGAGGATGCCCTTGAGGTCCGCCGCCGTGTTGCGCGCGTGGCCGCTCGGGTACATCACGAAGCCGCTGTCGAGGCTGCGGCCGTCGGTGGTGGTGATCACCACGCTCGTCGGGATGCCGTCGGGGTAGTTGCGGTCGTACTCCGGGCCGCCGTGCGCGAACTCCATCTTCGCCATGTAACCGCGCGTCACCGCGTTGTGGATCGCGTCGGCGCTGTAGTCGTAGGGCGAGAGGAAGAGGGTCTTCCACATCGCGTCGTTGTCGGCGGCGATCTGCCCGGTCTTCATCTCGGCGGCCTTCTCGACCGCCTTTCGCAGCAGCGTTCCCACGATGTAGACCATCGAGTGGTCCGCGCTCTGTCGGGTCTTGGGGTCGCGCTTCGCCGGGTCGCCGATGATGCCGAACGCCGGCTCGTACGCCACGATCTTGATGCCCTTGATGAGCGCGGGGTTCTCGAGGATCTCCGGGTGCTTGCGCATCAGGTCGATCATGCCCTGCAGCGCGCCCGCGGACTGGTGCTCGTAGAGGCCGAGCTTGAAGTGCATGCCCATCACGGCGAAGTCATCGCCCTGCGTGGAGAGGACGAGGGGGAACGGGCTGTCTCCCTGGGTCTTCTCGAACTGCCGGAACATGCTCTCCGGGTTCCGGAAGATGTCCTTCGGTCCGATGAACCCGCGCATCGAGCGCATCATGCTGAGGACGGCCACCTCGGTGCTGATTGCCGCGCTCGCGCCCTTGGAATCGGAGAGCTGCTTGCCGGCTCGGATCGCGCGCCACGGGATGTAGTGCGCCACGACCATGCCGATGGCGCTCTCGATCTGCTCGGGCGTGGCGCCCATCATGGCGCCCCAGGTGGCGGCGCTCGCGATCGCCCCGTGCACCACGTGGTCGATCTTGTAGGTCTTGAGGCTGAACACCTCGGCGAGGCGGCCGCGGATCTCGTCCGACAGCATCATGCCCTTGAGCGCCCACGCGCCGTCGCGGCCCTTCATCTGCGCGGCGGCGATGGCCACCGGGTAGAAGTCGTTGTGCCCGAACTCGCCGGCGGTGAAGCCAAGATCCTTGCGGAAGCCGAAGTTGGTGCCGTTGGAGTCCCACTCGCGCACGGCGGAGCTGTTGGCCACGATCGCCTTCTCGGGGGCCACCTTCACGGTGCTCCCGAAGAACGGCACGCCGTCGCCACGCCGGTACTCGAGCGCCTCCTCGCGCAGCAGGCACGGGGCGTTGGTGCCGAGGGCCACGGCGCTGATGCCGCACAGAACGCTGTCGGTGTGGAAGAGCTTGGTGCGCTCCTCGACCAGCGCCGACGGGCGCGCGTTCTGCATGAAGTCGACGGCGAACTGGCCGATCTGGAGGGCCTGGTTGGCGCTGGGCTTGAGTTCGATGCTCATGGCGTTGTGCTCTTCCTTCGGGTTCGCCGGGCGGCCTGCGGGACGTCGCGCCCGCCGCGGCGAGCCGGGCAGTGTAGGGCGGGCCGTGCTACCCTCGCCGTCGATGGCGAACGTGATCTGCATGCGATGGGGCACCAAGTACGGCCCCGGATACGCCAATCGGCTTGCGTCCATGGTCCGCCGGCACCTGAAGCGGCCGCACCGGTTCGTGTGCATGACCGATGACCCGTCCGGGCTCGACCCCGGAATCGACGCGCGCCCGCTCCCGGACTTCGACGACCCGGGCGGCCCCGAGCGGGGCTGGCGCAAGATCTCGACGTTCCGCCGGCCGCTCTTCGACCTCGAGGGGCCCACGCTCTTCCTGGACCTCGACGTGGTGGTGGTGGGCGACCTCGGCCCGCTCTTCGACCACCCCGGCGAGTTCCTGATCATCAAGGACTGGAAGCGGCCGTGGCGGCCGACGGGCAACTCGTCCGTCTATCGCTTCAACGCGGGCGCTCACCCGGAGCTCCTCGATCGGTTCATGCGCGAGCACGCGGCCGTGCGCCGCGAGGTGCGCAACGAGCAGGAGTACATCTCGCGCGAGCTGCACCGCGCCGGCAAGCTCTCGTACTGGCCCAAGGAGTGGTGCGTCTCGTTCAAGTACGGGTGCATGGCGCCGTTCCCTGCCTGCTGGTGGAGGCCCGCGCGCATCCCCGCAGGCGCGCGCATCGTGGTGTTCCACGGCCACCCCAACCCGCCGGACGCGATCGCGGGCCGCAGCATCAAGCTGACGCGGCACGTGCTGCCCACCCCTTGGGTGGCGGAACACTGGAAGTGATCACGCGAACAGCGCGTCGAGCAGTTCCACGACGCCCTTGCCCTCGGTGGCAACGGTCTCGAGGATCGGCCTGCCGGACGCAATGTCGAGCAGTTCGCGCACCAGCTTGGCCTCGCCTGCGTGGTCGGCCTTGTTGGCCACGAAGAGGTCGGCGATCTCGAGGATGCCGGCCTTGTCCATCTGCACCGCATCGCCCATGCCGGGCACCACCACCACGGCGGTGCGGTCCACGTGCTCGCGGATGGCAACGTCGTTCTGGCCCGCGCCCACGGTCTCGATGATCAGGCTGTCGAAGCCCGCCGCGCCGATCAGGCCGACGATGGTGGGCAGGCTGCGGTAGTCCTCGCCGACGATCGCCAGCGAGCGGTAGAAGACCTTGTCGTCCACCGCGTTGAAGTCGACGCGCAGGCGATCGCCGAGGAGCGCGCCGCCGGTGATCGGGCTCATCGGGTCGAAGGCGACCACGGCCACGCGCTGGCCGCGGCGGACCGCCTCGTTGGCCATCGCCGCCACCAGCGTGCTCTTGCCGGCGCCGGGCGAGCCGGTGATGCCGACGACGCGCGCGGGGCGCTTGAGCTCCGTTCCCGGGGGCAGGGTGCCGGCATGCGCCATCGAGATCCGGCGCGCGAGCGTCGCCTCGCGGACGCTGCCCGCCGCGAGCGGCGCATACGGGCGCACCGAGGCGCGCACGCTGTCGACGATCTCCTCCATGCCCGTGCCCGTGTGGTAGACGCGCGCCACGCCGGCATCGAGGAGCGCCTGCACGTCCGCCTGCGGGATGATGCCGCCGACGTTCACCGCGATGTCGCCGCGTCCCACGGCCTTGAGTTCCTGCAGGAGCCGGGGCACGAGCACCAGGTGCGAGTTCGACATCATCGACGCGGCCACGCAGTCGACGTCCTCGTCGCGCGCGCCGATCGCCAGGCTCCGCGGCGTCTGCCACAGGCCGCTGTACACGACGTGGATGCCCGCGTCGCGCATCACGCGCGCGATGAGCTTCACTCCGCGGTCATGGCCGTCGAGGCCCATCTTGCCGAGCAGCACGCGCGGGCGGTGCGGCAGGTCGCTGCAGCGGTCCTGCTTCGGGATGGAAGTGGTGGGCTCCGCGGTCGAGCGCATGGGTCAGCCCTGTGCCCCGGGACCCTGCGAGGCACCGTCCGCCGGCGCCTCCGCGGGCCGCGCCGCCGCCTCCGCTTCCTCGGCGCGGATCTTCTTCAGGTCGCGCGCGTCCTCCGTCCAGTCCTCCGGGTGCATCCGCGACGCGATGGCGCCGACGATCAGGTGGACGTTGCGGAACTTGTAGTCGTCGAGCACCACCAGTCGCCCGCCGCGGGCCTTCACGGTGGCGATCGACTTCGACATCCACCTCGACATGTCGATGTCCTCGATGTCCGACGCGGCGATCGCGGGCCCGCCGGGCACCTCCAGGGTGCCGTCATCATCGAGGCGGTACTTCTTGCCGGCCACCGCCAGCCACTGCCAGAGGAACCACGGAACCCCCATGATGCCGCATCCCACGATGTAGAGCCAGAGCTGCACGGGCCGGTCGTAGGCGGCCGGCGCGACGGGCTTGCCCTTGTCGACGGTGGCCTTGGCCTGCTTGTAGTCCTCGATCTCCGCTGGCGTCAGCGTGCCGACGGGATCGCCCGGCGTGGCGGGGCGGGTCTTCGCCTCGAGTTCCTCGTAGCGTGCGGCGGCTGCGTCGTAGCGCTGCACGGCCACCTCGCGGCGAGGGATGGTGACCCAGTAGTCGTATGCGCCCCAGAGGGCCAGCCCCCCGCAGATCACGGCGTAAAGGATGTTCCACCACTTCTGGCGGGGCTGCAGCGAGGTCTCGACGGCCATTGGCGGAGTGTAGCCGTGCGCGGTCAGCGCTTCGGCACGGCCGGCGTGGCGGCACCGGCGGCAGATGGCGCCGCACGAGGAGGGGCCACAGGCGCGGCGCTGGGCGGCACGGCACTTGCCGGAGCCGCGCTCGGCGGCGCGGAACTCGCTGGCGCCGAGGATGCCGGGGCGGCCGGCGCTGGCGCGGGAGTCGAAGCAGGCGCGGCCGGCTTCGGAGCAGGCGCGGCCGGCGGTGCGGGCGCGGCCGGCGGTGCGGGCGCGGCCGGCTTCGGCGCAGGCACTTCCGCGGGCGGCGGCGCGGTGCGGCTTGCGGTGACCGCCTGCACGGCGGCAGGGTCGCCTGCCAACACGTCGAAGATGCGAACGGCCTTCCATCCGTCCCGCCACTCCTCCACCAGCGCAAGGTGCCGCGGGTCATCCAGGTAGCCGCGGTAGGCGGAGGCGTCGGCGAAGCCCACGTAGATGCCCACGTCGTAATCCTTGGTGACGTTCGTGCGCCCCATGTCCAGCGGAACGCCGCAGGAATAGGCGGCAACGCCCGGGATCCCGGGCAGCGCGCGGTCGCAGTCGGCAACGAGTTCCCCGATGCGGGTCGGGTCCTTCAGCTGCACCAGCACCACGTGCGTGATCGGGGCGGTGCCGAGGTCGTCCTTGCGCGCAAGCGACTCCGCTTCCGGGGTTGATGCGCACCCCGCAGCCAGCAGCATCCATGCGCCCCACGCAAGCATGGGTGTTCGGTAGTGCCGGGGTTGAGCCATCGCGGGAGAGCGCATTGCGGTAAGTCTAGTTTGGCGCGGGATGTCCCGGATCGCGTCGCGGGCCCGACGCACGTCCGAAAGCAGTGCCGCCGCGCGTGGCCCCACCGCAAAAGGCAGCCCCCTGCCGCGGGGGTGGGCATCCGCGGCAGGGGGAGGAGGAACGGCATGCGCCTTGCGGGCAGCCGTCGTGGTGAGTGACGCGATGGGGCGAGGCGGTCGGCGCCTGCGGTCACCCTGTCCGGGCCCGGCAGGGGACGCGTCGAGCGCGCCCGAAGCCGGGGGGGGGCATCCGTTCCCGGTGGAGGGGGCCGAAGTGCGCGCTATCCGTGCTCATCCGGCCGTGCAAGGAGGGTCCATCCACTCGCTGACCGAAGCGCCTTCGCGCACTCGCCCACATCGCGTCGATTGTCGCGCCGGCGCGGGTCGGAGTCCGCGCGCGGCGCATGTGCAGGTGTGGCCTGCGCGACGCGGCCGTGCGTCGCTCGAGGCGGATTTCAGGAGGCCCCTGCGTGCGGTGCACCAATCCGTGGCGCGCCGCACGCAGGGACGTGGTCCGTGGGCTCAGGAGCAGCCCATCGAGCTGCCGCAGTTGAGGCAGCGGTAGCAGGTGCCGTTGCGGACGGTGATGGAGCCGCAGCTGTCGCAGGCCGGGGCGTCGCCCATCAGGCTGGCGTTGGACTGGTCAAGCACGCTGCCGCCGCGCGCCTCGGCGGACGCCGACTGGTCCGGGGCCGCGGCCCCCACCAGCGCCCCACCCGAACCGGCGTCCGTCGACGCGGCCGCAATGACGGAGATGGACCGCTGGGCAAGGATCGAGTGAACGTCGACCTTCGCCGGGGCGGCACCGGGCACGCTTGCCGCCGATGGACCGTCCATCGGGGCGACGTGCGATTGCGCGCTGATGCGTCCTTGCCATCCGGCCTCCTTGCCTTCGGTGATGGATGCCGCGGCGCCTCCTGCGCCGTGGGTGCCGCCCGCGGCGGAGACCTCCGCCGGCTTCGAGCGACGCGGTGCGTTCTGCTCCCGGTAGCCGGCGATGAACTGCATGCCGAGCCACCGGAAGATGTAGTCGACCAGGCTCTTGGCGAAGGGGATGTCCGAGTTGGTGGTCATCCCCATCGGCTCGAAGCGCTGGTGCGCGAACTTCGTGACGATGCTCTCGACGGGCACGCCGTACTGCAGGGCGAGGCTGATCGCCGTGCCGAGGGAGTCCATGAGCCCGCCGATCGTCGAGCCCTCCTTCGCCATCGTGATGAAGAGCTCGCCGGGCTTGCCGTCGTCGTAGAGGCCGACGATCAGGTAGCCCTCGTGGCCGGCCACGTTGAACTTGTGCGTGACCGACTCGCGGGTGTCAGGAAGCCGGCGGCGCATCGGGCGCTCGACGACCCGCTCGACCTCGACCACGCGCTCGACCTCGACCACGCGCTCCACCACGGTGACGGTGGACGCCGCGGGCAGGCCCTCGGTATCGGCCTCCTCGCGCTCCTCGGACGCGTCGCTCTTGGTGCTGAGCGGCTGGCTGAGCTTGCAGCCGTCGCGGTAGAGGGCGTTCGCCTTCAGGCCAAGCTCCCAGCTCAGGCGGTAGCACGCGCCGATGTCCTCGACGTGCGCCTCGTTGGGCAGGTTGATGGTCTTGCTGATGGCGCCCGAGATGAAGGGCTGCGCGGCGGCCATCATGCGGATGTGGCCCTCGGGCGCGATGAACCGCGTCCCGAGCGTCCCGCAGCGATTGGCGCAGTCGAACACCGCGAGGTGGCGCTCCTTCAGGTGCGGCGCGCCCTCAACGGTCTGCGAGCCGCAGATGCGGAGGTTGAGCGCCTCGATCTGCCGGCGGTTGAGGCCGAGCGCCCGGAGGCCGTTGAACTTGGCGTCGTTGCGGGCGGCGGACGGGTCGATGCCGTGCGCCGCGAGGACGCGCTCGGGCATGCTCCAGGCGCTGAACGCGAACGAGATCTCGAAGACCGTCGGCAGCCCGTTCTCCATCTTCACCAGCTCGTCGCCGGTGAAGCCCTCCTGCAGGAGGAAGTCGCGGAAGCTGGTGCCGTGCGCGGGGATGGTGCCATCCTCGGCGGGCATCGGCACCTCGAGGCTGAGCGTGCCCATCACGTGCGTCACGATCTCGTCGACCTGCACCGGCGAGTAGCCGAGGGCCGAGAGCGCGGGGCGCAGCGATTGGTTGGCGATCTTGAAGTAGCCGCCGCCGGCGAGCTTCTTGAACTTGGTGAGCGCGAAGTCGGGCTCAACGCCCGTGGTGTCGCAGTCCATCAGGAGCCCGATGGTGCCCGTGGGGGCGATCACCGTGACCTGGGCATTGCGGAACCCGTGCTTCTTGCCGAAGGTGAGCGCGTCATCCCACGCGGCCACGGCGCGGCCGAGCAGGTCGCTCGCGTTGGCAAGCGCCACGCCGCCGGACTGGAAGATGCCGTGGTCGATCGGCACCGGCGCGATTCGCAGCGACTCGTACTCGCCGCCGTCGCGCGCGACGCCCATGGCCGCCCGGCGGTGGTTGCGAACCACGCGAAGCATGTGCTCCTTGTTGTCGGCGTATCCGTCGAAGGCGCCGTGCTCGGCCGCCAGGACGGCGCTCGCGGCATAGCTGCGACCGGTGAGGATCGCCGTGAGCGCACTGCACACGGCGCGGCCGGCCTCGCTGTCGTAGGGGATGCCGGCCTGCATCAGCATGGCACCGAGGTTGGCGTAGCCGAGGCCGAGCGTGCGGTACTTCCAGCTGAGCTCGGCGATCTCCTTGGACGGGAAGCTCGCCATCAGCACGCTGATCTCGAGCACCACCGTCCACAGGCTGATCGCGTGCTCGTAGCCCTCGAGGTCGAAGGTCCGCGACTCGGAGTCGTAGAACTTCATCAGGTTGATCGACGCGAGGTTGCACGCCGTGTTGTCGAGGAACATGTACTCGCTGCACGGGTTGCTGGCGTTGATGCGCCCGCCCTCCGGGCAGGTGTGCCATGCGTTGATGGTGCTGTCGTACTGCACGCCCGGGTCGGCGCAGTGCCAGGCGGCCTCGTTGATCTGCTTCCACAGGTCGCGCGCGGGCAGCGTCTTGGCAGCCTTGCCGTCGGTGCGGCGGGTGAGCTGCCACTCGCCGTCCTTCTCCACCGCGTCCATGAACGCGTCCGACAGGCGGACCGAGTTGTTCGAGTTCTGGCCGCTGACCGTGTAGTACGACTCGCCGTTGAAGTCGTAGTCGAGCTTCAGGCCGAGCTGCTCGGCGATGGCCTGCTGGTTCGGGGCGAGGTGCTTCATGCCCTCGACCAGGGCGGCCACCTTGATCTCCTCGCGGACCTTCCAGTTGACGAACTTCTCGATGTCGGGGTGATCGACGTCGAGGCACACCATCTTGGCGGCGCGGCGCGTGGTGCCGCCCGACTTGATGGCACCCGCGGCGCGGTCGCCGATCTTGAGGAAGCTCATCAGGCCCGAGCTGCGCCCGCCGCCCGAGAGCGGCTCGTTCTCGCCGCGGAGGTTCGAGAAGTTGGTGCCGGTGCCCGAGCCGTACTTGAAGAGGCGGGCCTCGCGCGTCCAGAGGTCCATGATGCCGCCCTCGCCGACGAGGTCGTCCTTCACGCCCTGGATGAAGCAGGCGTGCGGCTGCGGGTGCGTGTAGGCGTCCTTGGCCAGCGTGCACTTGCCGGTCTTGTGGTCGGCGATCCAGTGGCCCTGCGCCGGGCCGCTGATGCCGTACGCGTAGTTGAGGCCCGTGTTGAACCACTGCGGGCTGTTCGGCGCAGCCATCTGGTTGACGAGCATGTGCGCCAGCTCGTCGTAGAACGCGTCCGCGTCCTTCTTGGTCGTGAAGTAGCCGAACTTGTCGCCCCAGTGGCGCCAGCAGCCTGCGAGGCGGTGCACCACCTGGCGCACGCTGCGCTCGGGTCCGAGGACCGGCTTGCCGTTGGAGTCCTTCAGCGGGCGGCCGTCCTTGCCGAGCTGCGGCACGCCGGCCTTGCGGAAGTACTTGCTGACCACGATGTCGGTGGCCAGCTGGCTCCAGGTGGCGGGCACCTGCGCATCATGCATCTCGAAGACGGTGCTGCCGTCGGAGTTGCTGATGCGGCTCGAGCGGGTAGTCCACTCGACCGATGCGTAGACGTCCTTGCCTGCGGTGGTGAAGCGTCGTGCGATGCGCATTGTGCTGTCCGTGTCTCTCTGGGGGTCGGGCGCGCGATGCCTGCGCGCCATGCTCGGGAACTCGAAGTCGGTGCGACGCCGGCCATCCGAGGCGCGGCGCCCTGGTCGGTGCGTGTCAGCGTCGGTGGTTCGGGGTGTCGGTGAATGCAACGCCGTCCACGCGGGGAAGCGTGAGTCCGGCCTGGTCCTGGTACTTGCCGCCCTTGTCCGCGTAGCTCATGGAGCACGCCACCTGCGCCTTGAGGAAGATCATCTGCGCGATGCCCTCGTTGGCGTAGATCTTGGCGGGGAGCGGGGTGGTGTTGCTGATCTCGATCGTGACCTTGCCGCGCCACTCGGGCTCGAGCGGCGTGACGTTCACGATGATGCCGCAGCGGGCGTAGGTGCTCTTGCCCACGCAGATGGCCAGGATGTCGCGGGGTACCTCGATGGTCTCCACGGTCTCGGCCAGCGCGAACGAGTTCGGCGGGATCACGATGTGGTCCTTGCCCGTCTCGTCGGTGTCGATGGTGATGAACAGGTCGTTGGTGAACGCCTTGGGGTCGACGATCGCCGTGCCGCCGCTCGTGGCGTTGGTGAAGACCTTGAAGCGCGTGCCCACCCGGACGTCGTAGCCGTAGCTCGACACGCCGAACGAGACGGTGCCCGGGCGCTTCGCATTGTCCGCGAAGGGGATGATCCGCACGGAATCGCGGATCTGCGTGTCGCACAGAATGCTCATTGCCCGACCCCTTGAACGGACCGTCCTGGTCCGACGAATGCCACGACGAACGACCCACCACGAACTCGTGCCGGCGGCACCAACGCCGACGCCGAGGAACCTCGACTCTTTGCTACCGAACAGGCCCATGTTCGGGCGATGTTTGGTAGACTGCTGCCGCTCCCAACACCACTAACGGTTGCGAGCGGCGGGTCATGGTACCCCTACCGGTTGTGGGTGCAACCCGTTGCATGAGCGTTTTTATTGACTTTCTGGCGTCGATCCACAACTGGCCCGATGGCAGCGGTTTAGGTTCTGTGAAGATCGTCGTCCGTCATTTCTCGGATGTGGACAGCGTGTCAATGCCTGTCTCCTAGACTCGCTCCCTTCGCACACGGCGGAAAGCTCCATATTCATGCTGTCTCTTGATGCAGACGACTCGTCCGATGGCCCGGTGGTGACGCCCGCGCTCGACCCCGATTCGCTGCTCGTGGGGCTCACCGAAGACCAGCGCACCGCCGTCTCGCACGTCGACGGCCCGCTCCTGGTGCTGGCGGGGCCGGGCTCGGGAAAGACTCGCGTGATCACGCGCCGCGTCGCGCGGCTCGTGGCGCTCGGCATCCCCGCGTGGCAGGTGCTCGCGCTCACCTTCACCAACAAGGCCGCGGGCGAGATGAAGCGACGCGTCGAGGAGATGGTGCCGGCGCACGTTCCCGGCCGGCGCGGCCTGGTGGTGAGCACCTTCCACGCGTTCTGCGCGATGTTCCTGCGCCGGCACGCGACGGAGTGCGGCGTCGATCCCGACTTCGTGATCTACGACGCCGACGACCAGCGGAGCGCGATGAAGTCGGCGCTCGCCGACGCGGGCCTCGACGCCAAGAACTTCCAGCCCGCGGCGGTGCTGTCCAAGGTGAGCGGCGCCAAGAACCAGCTGCTCGACGCGGCGGCGTTCCGCGAGGAGGCCTCGGACTTCTCGTCCCGCCAGGTGGCCAAGGCCTACGAGGCGTACGAGCGGATCCTGGCGCGCAACAAGGCGCTCGACTTCGACGACCTGCTGATGCGCGTCGCGACGGCGCTCGGCACCGACGACGCGCTGCGCCGCACGGTGTCGGCGCGCTACCGCTACGTGCTCATCGACGAGTACCAGGACACCAACCGCGCGCAGTTCGCCATCGCCCGGCACATCGCGGGCGAGCACCGGAACATCTGCGTCGTCGGCGACCCCGACCAGTCCATCTACCGCTGGCGCGGGGCGGACATCCGCAACATCCTGGAGTTCGAGGAGTCGTTCGAGGGCGCCACCGCCGTGGCGCTCGGCGAGAACTTCCGCTCCACCGAGCACATCGTGGCCGCCGCGGACTCGCTGATCCGGCACAACAAGCGCCGGAAGGCCAAGCCGCTCTACACCGCGCAGGGCTCCGGCGAGCAGGTGCGCGTGGTGCGCGTGCCCGACGAGCATGCCGAGGCCGACGAGGTGGCGAAGGCAATCGTGTCGGCGAACGCCGCGGGCGTCCCGTGGCGCGAGATGGCGGTGCTCTACCGGATGAACGCGCTCAGCCGCGTCGTCGAGGACGCGCTCCGCCGCCGCCAGGTGCCGTACCGCATCGTGCGCGGCACCGCGTTCTTCGAGCGCAAGGAGGTCAAGGACCTGGTGGCCTACCTGCGCATCGTGGCCAACGCCGCGGACGACGTGGCCTGCGCGCGCGTGGTGAACGTGCCGCCGCGCGGGATCGGCGAGAGCTCGGTCGCCAAGATCGAGCGCACGGCGCTGGTCCGCGGCATCCCGCTCCTCGACGCGCTGCGCCTGGCGCGCGACGCGGGCGTGGCCGACCGCACGGCGCGCAGGATCGACGAGTTCCGCGGCATGGTGTCGCGCTGGCGCGGCGTGCTCGAGCAGGGCGAGCCGGGCGCGCTGGCGGCGTTCGTCGAGATGGTGCTCGACGAGGCCGGCCTGCGTGAGTTCGCCGACGGCACCGACGGCGACGACCTCGACCAGCGCCGCGCGAACCTCGACGAGGTGGTGAACGCGGCCGGGGACTTCGAGCTCCCGGAGGACCCGGCAGGCGCGGCGCCGACGCTCCTGCGCGCGCTGCAGGGGTTCCTGCAGTCGGTGGCGCTGGTCGCCGACTCGGACGCGTTCGACCCCGAGAGCGGCGCGGTGACGCTGATGACGCTGCACGCGGCCAAGGGCCTGGAGTTCGAGCTGGTGTCCATGGTCGGCTGCGAGGAGGGCCTGCTGCCGCACGCGCGCGCCCGCGAGGGCGGCGAGGACATCGAGGAGGAGCGCCGCCTGTGCTTCGTGGGCATGACCCGCGCCAAGCGCCGGCTGCTCATGACCTACGCCGCCAACCGGACCGTCCGAGGCATGAGGATGAGCTCGATGGAGAGCGAGTTCCTCCGGGAGATCGCCGAGGCGAACGTCGCCCGCGAGGACCTCGCCGGAGGGTGGATGTCGGGAGACGGCGGGAACGGCGCCGACGAGCCGTGGCGCGACGAGTTCGACTCGCCGCGCGGACTCGGCAGCCAGTTCCCGGTGGGCTGCGCGGTGCGGCACCCGCTGTTCGGCGTGGGCACCGTGCAGGCGATCCTGCCGCGCGGCAGCGTCACGAGCGCGCGGGTCGCGTTCCGGACGGTCGGCGTGAAGACGCTGGTGCTCGAGTACGCGAAGCTGGTGCGGCTCTAGCGGCCTTGCCGGCCGGGGCCCTGGCGCCCATCGTGCCCGCGCGCTCCAGGATCGGCTTCAGGTAGCGCCCGGTGTGCGAGGCCTCGTTGCGTGCCACGTCCTCGGGCGTGCCCGCGGCGACCACGGTGCCGCCGCGCTCGCCGCCCTCGGGCCCGAGGTCCACGAGCCAGTCCGCGCACTTCACCACGTCGAGGCAGTGCTCGATCACCACGAGCGTGTGGCCGGCGTCGGCGAGCCGCTGCAGCACGCCGAGGAGCTTCTCCACGTCGGCAAAGTGCAGGCCGGTGGTGGGCTCGTCGAGCACGTAGAGCGTGCGCGCGCTCGACATGTTCCCGAGCTCCGTGGCGAGCTTGATGCGCTGCGCCTCGCCGCCCGAGAGCGTGGTGCTCGCCTGGCCGAGCTGCATGTAGCCGAGCCCGACGTCGCGCAGGCACTCGAGCATGCCGCGCACCTTCGGGTACGCGTCGAAGTGCGCCACCGCGTCGTCCACGGTCATGTCGAGGACCTCCGCGATCGACTTGCCCTTGAAGCGGATCTCGAGGGTCTCGCGGCTGTAGCGGCTGCCCTTGCAGGCGTCGCACGCCACGAACACGTCGGGCAGGAAGTGCATCTCGATCTTGACCATGCCCTGGCCCTGGCAGGCCTCGCAGCGGCCGCCCTTCACGTTGAAGCTGAAGCGGCCGGGCTCGTAGCCACGGATCTTCGCCTCGGGGACCTTGGCGAAGTGCTTGCGGATCTCATCGAAGATGCCGGTGTACGTGGCGGGGTTCGAGCGCGGCGTGCGACCGATCGGGCTCTGGTCCACCTCCACGACGCGCTCGATGCCGGCGAGCCCGTTGACGCGGTCGTGCGCGCCGGGCACGCACTTGGCGCCGTGCACGTGCTTCTGCGCCGCCTTCAGCAGGATGTCGGTGACCAGCGTGCTCTTGCCGCTTCCCGACACGCCCGTGACGCACACCAGCCCGCCGAGCGGGAAGGCGGCGTCGATCGACTTCAGGTTGTTCTCGCGCGCGCCCTTCACCACGATGGCTCGGTCCGCGGCCAGCGGCCGGCGCCTCGCGGGCACGCCGATCGCGCGGCGGCCGCTGAGGAACGCGCCCGTCAGGCTGTCCGTGCACGCGGCCACTTCCTCCACGGAGCCCTGCGCCACGATCCGCCCGCCGTGGCGGCCGGGCCCGGGGCCCACGTCCACGAGGTGGTCGGCCGCCCGGATCACGTCCTCGTCGTGCTCGACCACCAGCACGGTGTTGCCGATGTCCGCGAGGCGCCGGAGCGTCGCGAGCAGCCTGTCGTTGTCGCGCTGGTGCAGGCCGATGGTCGGCTCGTCGAGCACGTAGGCCACGCCCACGAGCCCGCTCCCCACCTGCGTTGCCAGGCGGATCCGCTGCGCCTCGCCGCCGGAGAGCGTGCCGCTCGCGCGGTCGAGCGTCAGGTAGCCCAGGCCCACGCTCGCCAGGAAGCCGAGGCGCGCGTCGATCTCCTTCAGGATGGGCGCGGCGATGGTGCGCTGCATGTCGCTGAGCGCGAGGCTCGCGAAGAAGCCCACCGCGCGCTCGATGCTCATGGCCGTGGCGTCGGCGATGCTCGCGTCGAGCGAGCCGCTGCGGACCTTCACCGCGAGCGAGGCGGGCCGAAGGCGCCGGCCCGCGCAGGCGGGGCAGGGCGTCGAGCTCATGTAGGCGAGCAGGCGTTCCTTGACGAACTCGCTCTCGCTCTCCTCGAAGCGGCGCTTGAGGTTCGGGAGCACGCCCTCGAACTTGCCGCCCACCGCCTCGCGGTCCTTCTCGGGGATGCCGTGCATCAGGTAGCCGCGCAGCTTCGGCGGCAGCTTGTCGAAGGGCACGGAGGGCTTCAGCTTGAAGTGCGCGCCGAAGTTGCGGATGGCGCGCGCGTAGTACATGTTCATCCGCGGGCCGTTGCGGCGCCACGGCTCGATCGCCTCGCTGAAGGGCACGGCGGTGTCCGGGACCACCAGCGCCTCGTCGAACTCCTGCACGTGCCCGAGGCCCGCACAGAGCGTGCACGCGCCCTGCGGGCTGTTGAAGCTGAAGAGCCGGGGCTCCAGCTCCTCGAGCGCGCACTCCGGGTGGTCCGGGCAGCTGAAGCGCTCGCTGTAGCGGTGCTCGGCCCAGGTGCCCTCGGCGCCCTCGGTCAGGACGAGGAGCGACCCCTCGCCGAGCTTGAGCGCGGTCTCGACGCTCTCGGCGATGCGCTGGCGGTCCTCGGCGCGGGCGACCACGCGGTCGACCACCGCCTCGATGTCGTGCATCTCGTAGCGGCCGAGCCCGAGCGGGTTCTCGCCGCCCGCCTTCAGCGCCTCGCGCACGTCGATGACCGCGCCGTTCACGCGCGCACGCACCAGGCCCTGCTTGGCGAGGCCCTCGAGCACCTCCTTGTGGAATCCCTTCTTGCGGCGAACCACGGGCGCGCACACCATCATCCGCGCGCCGTCCTGCGCGAGCAGCGCGTCCACGATCTGCGTGGGCGCCGTCGCCCGGATCGGCTTGCCGCAGGTGCGGCCCTTGTCGTCGGCGTGCCAGCACGTCGGCGTGCCGCAGCGCGCGAAGAGGAGGCGCAGGTAGTCGTAGATCTCGGTGGTGGTGGCGACCGTCGATCGCGGCGTGTGCCCGCCGCCGCGCTGCTCGATCGCGATGGTCGGCGGCAGGCCCTCGATCGACTCGACGTCGGGCTTCTGCATCTGGTCGAGGAACTGGCGCGCGTACGCGGAGAGGCTCTCCATGTACTTGCGCTGACCCTCGGCGAAGATGGTGTCGAAGGCGAGCGAGCTCTTGCCGCTGCCGGATACGCCCGTCATCACCACCAGGCAGTCGCGCGGGATGGACAGGTCCACGCCCTTGAGGTTGTGCTCCTTGGCGCCTCGGATCCGGATCGACCGGAGGTCGGATGGGTCGGCGGGGCGCTTCATGGGCAGTCCGCAAATATAGGGCTGCCAGCGGCTTGCGGCGGTGGGCCGGCCCGGTTGCGGGCGCGAAACCCCGATTTGTGCGTCTCCACGCGTCCGGCGGTCGAATGATTGGGAGCGATGCTCTCCGGCGCCGCCGCCAACCTCCGCCCCGATGCCCGTCAGGCCGCGCTCAGCCGCGTGGCTGCCGGGATCGTTGCGGCACCCCTGCGGCGGCGTCCCCGTGCCGACCGCGGCGAACTTGCCCTGGTCGAGCGCGCGTCGCGGCGGCTGGTGCTCGGCCGCCGTCCCCGCTGAAATCGGTCCGGGAGGAACGGGACCAGCCTGTCCCTACTTCCGCCCCTTCCTGCCGCGCCCGGCACGCGTGCCGGGCATGCCCGCCTTCGGGCGCGGCTTCTCCTCCTCCACGGGCTCCTCGGCCAGGCCATCGATCTCCGGCAGCGCCTCGACCTTCCTGAGCTGGTCGCGCAGGCGCGCGGCCTTCTCGAACTCGAGCGCGCCGGCAGCCGCAAGCATCTCCTCCTCCAGCTCGCGCATCGCCTCGGCCTTGCGGAAGCGCTTCGGCTCCCTCGCGCCGACCGCCTCGCGCTCGGTGCGGTTGGCCTTGATCTCGAGCTCGATGCCGTGGCGGATCGCCTTCCGGATGGTCTCGGGCGTGATGCCGTGCTCGGCGTTGTAGGCGAGCTGCTTCGCGCGGCGGCGCTCGACCTCCTCGATGGCCGCCTGCATCTCGGGCGTCACCTCGTCGGCATACATCACCACCGCGCCGTTGGCGTTGCGCGCGGCGCGTCCCATCGTCTGGATCAGGCTTGACCTGCTGCGCAGGAACCCCTGCGTGTCCGCATCGAGGATGCACACCAGGCTCACCTCGGGCAGGTCCAGTCCCTCGCGCAGGAGATTGACGCCCACCAGCACGTCGAACTCGCCCTCCCGCAGCTCCTTCAGGATGGTCAGGCGGTCGAGCGTCTCGATCTCGCTGTGCAGGTAGCGCACCTTCACGCCGTTCTTGTGCAGGTAGTTGGTGAGCTCCTCGCAGAGCCGCTTGGTGAGCGCGGTGACCAGCACGCGCTCGCCGCGCGCGGCGCGCTCCCGGGCGCGCTCCAGGAGGTCCGGCACCTGCCCGCGCGCCGGCAGCACCGTCACCTCCGGATCCACCAGCCCCGTGGGGCGGATGACCTGCTCGGCCACAACCCCGTGGCACCTCTCCAGCTCGTGGGGCGCGGGCGTGGCGCTCACGTAGACGACGCTCGGCACGATCTCCTCGAACTCCTCGAAGCGCACCGGTCGGTTGTCGAGCGCGCTCGGCAGGCGGAAGCCGTGCGCCACCAGCGTCTCCTTGCGTGCCTTGTCGCCGAAGAACATGCCGCGCACCTGCGGGAGCGTGACGTGGCTCTCGTCGATGATGCAGAGCCAGTCGTCGGGCGCGTGGTTCGGCACCCGGCGGAAGTAGTCCATCAGCGTCCACGCGCGCGCGCCTCGCGGGCGCCCGTCGAAGAAGCGGCTGTAGTTCTCGATGCCGCTGCAGTAGCCCGTCTCCTGGATCATCTCCAGGTCGTACTTGGTGCGCCCGAGGAGCCGCTGCGCCTCGAGCAGCCTTCCCTCGGCGCGCAGCTCCAGCACCCGCGCGTCGAGCTCGGCCTTGATCTCGTCCACCGCGCGCTTCATCTGCTCCTCGGGCATCATGTAGTGCACCGCGGGGAAGATCCACGCCCGCGACTCCTCGCTGAGCACCTCGCCGCTGACGGGATCGAAGAGCTCGATGGCCTCCACCTCGTCGCCGAACAGCCCGATGCGGATCGCGTGCTGCTCGCTCGCCGGGAACACCTCGATGCTGTCGCCGCGCACGCGGAAGTTCCCGCGGCCGGGCTCGACCTCCTTGCGCACGTACTGCATCGCCGAGAGGCCGAGCAGGAAGTCGCGGCGCTTGATGACGGTGCCGCGCTCCACCACGATCATGCGGTTGCGGAACTCGTCGGGGGAGCCGAGGCCGTAGAGGCAGCTCACGCTCGAGACCACGATCACGTCCTCGCGCGAGAGCAGGCTGCTCGTGGCCAGCAGCCGCAGGCGGTCGAGGTCCTGGTTGCGGCTCGCGTCCTTCTCGATGTAGATGTCCCGCTGCGGGATGTACGCCTCGGGCTGGTAGTAGTCGTAGTAGCTGACGAAGTAGCAGACCGCGTTCTCGGGGAACAGCTCCTTCATCTCCTCGTAGAGCTGCGCCGCGAGCGTCTTGTTGTGGCTGATGAGGAGCGTGGGCTTCCCCGTGCGCGCGATGACGTTCGCCATGGTGAACGTCTTGCCGGTGCCGGTCGCGCCCAGGAGCGTCTGGTGCCGCTCCCCGCGCGCAAGCCCCGCCACCAGCTGCTCGATCGCCTCGGGCTGGTCGCCCATGGGCTGGTAGGGGCTGCGGAGGCGGAAGGGGGAGGGCATGGCAACGCTCGCGGGGCCTCTCGCCCCCTCGCTCACCGCATCGGGATCTTCACGCCCAGGCGCGTTGCGCAGTCCTGCGCCAGCTCGTAGCCGGCGTCGGCGTGGCGGAACACGCCCATCATCGGGTCGTTGGTCAGGACGCGCTCGAGGCGCCTTGCGGCCTCCGGCGTGCCGTCGGCCACGATCACCTGGCCCGCGTGCTGGCTGAAGCCGATGCCGACGCCGCCGCCGTGGTGGAAGCTGGTCCAGCTGGCGCCGCTCGCGATGTTCACGGCGAAGTTGAGGATGGCCCAGTCGCTCACCGCGTCGGTGCCGTCCTTCATGGCCTCGGTCTCGCGGTTGGGGCTGGCCACGCTGCCGCAGTCGAGGTGGTCGCGGCCGATCACGATCGGCGCCTTGACCTTGCCCTGCGCCACCAGCTCGTTGAAGCGCAGCCCGGCCCGGTGCCGCTCGCCCAGGCCCAGCCAGCAGATTCGGGCGGGCAGCCCCTGGAACGCCACGCGCTTCTGCGCCATGCGGATCCATCGGTGCAGCCCCTTGTCCTCGGGGAAGAGCTCGAGCACGGCCTCGTCGGTGACGCGGATGTCATCCGGGTCGCCCGAGAGCACCACCCAGCGGAAGGGCCCGCGACCCGTGCAGAACTGCGGGCGGATGTAGGCCGGCACGAAGCCCGGGAAGGCGAACGCGTCCTCGAAGCCCTGGTCGAAGGCGCGCTGGCGGATGTTGTTGCCGTAGTCGAACGTCTTGCTGCCGGCGCGCATGAACTGCACCATGAGGCGAACGTGCTGCTCCATGCTCCTCATGGAGAGGCGCTGGTACTCCTCGGGGTCGCGCGCTCGCAGCGCGTCCGCCGACTCGCGCGTCATCCCCACCGGGTAGTAGCCCTCGAGCGGATCGTGGGCGCTGGTCTGGTCGGTCAGCGTGTCGGGCACGATCTTGCGGTCATGCAGGCGCTGCAGCATGTCGACGGCGTTCGCGAGCACGCCCACCGAGATGCCCTCGCCGCGGCGCTTCAGGTCGAGCGCGCGGTCGATGGCGGCGTCGAGGTCGTCGTGCACCTCGTCGAGGTAGCGGTCGTGGACGCGCTTCTCGAGGCGCTCGCGGCAGACGTCGGCCACCAGCGCGGTGCCCTCGTTCATGGTGATGGCGAGCGGCTGCGCGCCGCCCATGCCGCCGCAGCCGGCGGTGACGTTGAGCGTGCCCCGCAGCGTGCCGCCGAAGTGCTGGCGCGCGCACTCGGCGAACGTCTCGTAGGTGCCCTGCAGGATTCCCTGGGTGCCGATGTAGATCCAGCTGCCCGCGGTCATCTGCCCGAACATCATCAGGCCGCGCGCGCACAGGTCGTCGAAGTGCTGCTGCGTGGCCCAGTGCGGCACGAGGTTGGAGTTGGCGATCATCACCCGCGGCGCATCGGCGTGCGTGCGGACGATGCCGACGGGCTTCCCGCTCTGCACGAGGAGCGTCTCGTCGGCCTCGAGTCGCCTCAGGCCCTCGATGATGGCATCGAAGCACTCCCAGCTGCGCGCGGCCTGGCCGCGGCCGCCGTAGACCACCAGGTCGCCCGGCCGCTCGGCAACCTCGGGGTCGAGGTTGTTCATGAGCATGCGCATGGCCGCCTCGGCGGCCCAGGTCTTGCAGGTGCGCGTGTTTCCGCGCGGGGCGCGGATGGTGCGGCTTGCGGCGGCGGTCGTCATGGGGACGATTCTAGGCCGCGGCCGCATCCGGCCGGCCCGCTCACGCGCCGGCCAGCGACCCCGCAGCCACGAGGCGCGCGATTTCCGCGATGTCCTGAGCGGGGGAGCGGTCCCCGGCAAGCCGCGGGACGCTCGCGCGCACGGCCGCGTGCAGCGCCTCGACGCCCGCGCCCGACCGGAGCGGGCGCTGGTACTCCAGCCCCTCGCACATCACGAGCAGCTCGATCGCGATCACGTCCGTCGCCAGCCGCACCGCCGCGCGTAGGTGGTTGGCGCTGGTGGCGCCCATCGAGTTGTAGTCCTCGATGCCGGCGCTCGTGACCACGTTGTGCGCGCTCGCGGGGTGCGCCAGCACCTGCAGCTCGTTGCAGCACGCCGCCGCCGCGTACTGGGCGATCATGTAGCCGCTGTTCATGCCGGGGTCCGCGCTCAGGTA